>NZ_CP007511.1:690000-1035000 GCF_000818015.1 Stutzerimonas balearica DSM 6083 | reverse complement strand
TTTGAGGTCCAGGTCCTTGAAGCTGTAATACTTTATGTTACTGACCATAAGCAGGCCGGCGGCCGCCACCATCAGTGCAAACAACATGACCAGAACCAGTGGTAGGTCACCGCCAGCGACACCCTGCTCGTCAAGCGCCCAAACCGCCCAAACCCAGCCGGCCACAACCCCGGCGGCAGCGGGGCTGGCCAGCCCAATGAACCAGCGCTTGTCGACCTTGCCGATCTGCGTGTTGAAACGTGCCAGGCGCAAGGCCGCACAAGCGGCATAGATAAACGCCACGGTCAGCCCCACGTTGCCAAGCTCGGACAAAGCCCACTCGTAGGCAAGCAGAGCCGGAGCCAGACCAAAAGCCACCATGTCTGACAGCGAGTCGTATTCGGCGCCAAAGGCACTCTGCGTATTGGTCAAACGGGCAACTCGGCCATCCAGGCTATCGAGCACCATGGCGACGAAAACGGTTGCCGCGGCGACATGCAGGTTGCCGTTTATCGCACTGATAATCGAGAAAAAACCAGCAAACAGGTTCGCCGTCGTAAACAGGTTGGGCAGCAAGTAAACGCCGCGGTGACGTACCTTCCGGCCATCGGAGTCATGGCTTTCCTCGACATGCTCATCGATGGGTAACAAGCTTTCCGGCTCGTTGGGAGTGTTCGACTCGTCGGGATGTTCGGTCATGCACGATCACCATTTACTGCGGGTTCGAAAGAATGGACAGAGCTTCGCTTACGCGGTTCATCATCCAGCCACGCGCTTTATACCAAGAATGCGCCCTTAAACGAAAAAACGCGGCCTTGGCCGCGTTCCTTCAGATCATGTCGATCAGTTCTTGCTCTTGTCGACGATCTTGTTCGCCGCGATCCAAGGCATCATCGCGCGCAGCTTCTCACCGACGACCTCAATGCCGTGTGCCGCATTGTTACGGCGATAAGCAGTCATCGACGGATAGTTGGCCGCACCCTCGGTGATGAACATCTTGGCGTACTCACCGTTCTGGATGCGCTTCAGAGCGTTGCGCATGGCAGCACGGGATTCGGCGTTGATGACTTCCGGACCAGTGACATACTCGCCGTATTCGGCGTTGTTGGAGATCGAGTAGTTCATGTTGGCGATACCGCCTTCGAACATCAGGTCAACGATCAGCTTCAGCTCGTGCAGACATTCGAAGTAGGCCATTTCCGGCGCGTAGCCCGCTTCGACCAGGGTTTCGAAACCGGCCTTGACCAGTTCGACGCAACCGCCGCAGAGAACGGCCTGCTCACCGAACAGGTCGGTTTCGGTTTCGTCCTTGAAGGTGGTTTCGATGATGCCGGTACGACCACCGCCGACGCCACAGGCGTAGGACAGCGCGACGTTACGGGCATTGCCGGATGCGTCCTGGTAGATCGCGATCAGGTCAGGGATACCGCCGCCACGGACGAACTCGGAGCGCACGGTGTGACCCGGCGCCTTCGGTGCGATCATGATCACGTCGAGATCGGCGCGCGGCACGACCTGGTTGTAGTGGATCGAGAAACCGTGGGCGAAAGCCAGGGTTGCACCCTGCTTCAGGTTCGGCTCGATCTCGTCCTTGTACAGGCGCCCCTGGAACTCGTCCGGAGTCAGGACCATGACCAGGTCAGCCGAAGCAACAGCTTCCTTCACCGGCTTGACGGTCAGACCATGGGCCTCTGCCTTGGCCACCGACGGCGAACCAGTGCGCAGGCCGACCACTACGTCAACGCCGGAATCCTTCAGATTGCACGCGTGAGCATGGCCCTGGGAGCCGTAACCGATGATTGCGACTTTCTTGCCCTGGATGATGGAAAGATCGCAGTCCTTATCGTAGGAAACCTTCATGTAATACCC
This sequence comes from Stutzerimonas balearica DSM 6083, assembly GCF_000818015.1. Classification (NCBI taxonomy): domain Bacteria; kingdom Pseudomonadati; phylum Pseudomonadota; class Gammaproteobacteria; order Pseudomonadales; family Pseudomonadaceae; genus Stutzerimonas; species Stutzerimonas balearica. Next base: position 1,033,152 of record NZ_CP007511.1, on the reverse strand, counting down.
CTGTTACTGGCCTCGTGGGCCCTTCAATAAACTGTTTGCCGTGACGCGCCGCGAATGCGGCGCATCGCCTCAGATGCTCAGCACCTTGTCGCCACGCGAGATCCCAGTTACGCCGCTACGAACCACTTCAAGGATCGCCGCAGTGCCGATCGCCTGAATGAAGCTGTCCAGCTTGTCACTGGTACCGGCGAGCTGAATCGTATAGACGCTTGGCGTCACATCGACGATCTGGCCGCGGAAGATGTCCGTGGTGCGCTTGACCTCGGCACGCTGCGCCCCGGTGGCCTTGACCTTGATCAGCATGAGTTCACGCTCGATGTGCGCACTCTCGGACAGGTCCACCAGCTTGACCACCTCGACCAGCTTGTTCAGGTTCTTGGTGATCTGCTCGATGACGTCCTCGTGACCGATGGTCGTCAGGGTCAGACGCGACAGAGTCGGATCCTCGGTCGGCGCGACGGTCAGGCTTTCGATGTTGTAGTTGCGCTGGGAGAACAGACCGACGACACGGGACAGCGCGCCCGGCTCGTTTTCCATCAGCAGGGAAATGATGTGTCTCATGGTCAGGTCCGCTCCGTCTTGCTCAGCCACATGTCACGCATCGCACCGTCCCGGATCTGCATCGGGTAGACGTGCTCGGTGTTGTCCACGGCAATGTCGAGGAACACCAGACGGTCCTTCATGGCGAAGGCCTCTTCCATCATCGGCTTGAGATCCTTCAGATCGGTGATACGCATGCCAACATGACCGTAAGCCTCGGCAAGCTTGACGAAGTCAGGCAGCGACTCCATGTAGGAATGTGAGTAACGACTGTTGTACTGCATGTCCTGCCATTGGCGGACCATGCCGAGCGCACCGTTGTTCAGATTGACGATCTTCACCGGCAAGTCGTACTGCAGACAGGTCGACAGTTCCTGGATGTTCATCTGGATACTGCCCTCCCCCGTCACCACGGCGACTTCGGCGTCCGGGAAGTTGAGCTTCACGCCCATGGCCGCAGGCAGACCAAAGCCCATGGTGCCCAGGCCACCAGAGTTCAGCCAGCGGTTGGGCTTGTTGAACTTGTAGTACTGGCAGGCAAACATCTGGTGCTGGCCGACATCCGAGGCGATATAGGCATCGCCCTTGGTGACTTCGCACAGCGTCTCGACAACGGTCTGCGGCTTGATGATCGAGCCGTCGCCCTTGTCATAGGGGAACAGGCCGCGATTACCGCGCCATTCTTCGATCTGCTTCCACCAGCTGGCAAGCGACTCGGCATTCGGTGCCTGACCGATCTCTTTCACGATCGCGACCATCTCGCTCAGCACGCTGTCGACCGGACCAACGATCGGGATGTCGGCCTTGATCGTCTTGGAAATCGAGGCCGGGTCGATGTCGATGTGAATGATCTTGGCGTTAGGGCAGAACTTGGCCGCGCCATTGATGACGCGATCATCGAAACGGGCGCCCACGGCCAGAATCACGTCCGAATGGTGCATCGCCAGATTGGCCGTGTAGCTGCCGTGCATGCCAAGCATGCCGACGAACTGACGATCGGTGCCCGGGAATGCCCCCAACCCCATCAAGGTATTGGTCACCGGCAGGTTGAGCATCTTCGCCAGTTCGGTGAGCTGCTCGGAGGCCCCGCCCATGATCACACCGCCACCGGAATAGATGATCGGGCGCTTGGCCGAAAGCAGCAGCTCCGCTGCCTTGCGGATCTGACCGGAGTGTCCGCGTACGGCCGGACTGTAAGAGCGCAGCTTTGCCTTCTTCGGGTAGATGTACTCGAACTTCTCGGCCGGATTGGTCATGTCCTTCGGGATATCGACCACCACCGGACCAGGGCGCCCCGATTGGGCGAGGTAAAACGCCTTCTTCATCACCTCGGGAATCTCCGAGGGATGTTTGATCATGAAGCTGTGCTTAACGATTGGCCGGGAAATCCCGATCATGTCGGTTTCCTGGAACGCATCGGTGCCGACCATGTTGCTTGGCACCTGCCCGGAGATGACCACCATGGGAATCGAGTCCATGTAGGCGGTGGCAATCCCGGTGATCGCATTCGTCGCGCCCGGGCCGGATGTCACCAGCACAACGCCGGCCTTGCCGGTCGCGCGGGCATAACCATCGGCCATGTGTGTAGCGGCCTGCTCGTGGCGCACGAGGATGTGCGTCACCTCGGGCTCTTTGAACAGCGCATCGTAGATATGCAGCAGAGCACCGCCCGGATACCCGTAAATGTACTTAACGCCTTCGTCACGCAGGAAGCGGACGACCATTTCAGCGCCGGATAACAGTTCCACGTTGTTCACCTCTGAAACGCCAGACGGCTGATCCCTCTTGGAACAGCCAGGAATAGGTTTACTGCCGAGCAGGGCATGAGCGACGGTAGTCGCCGACTACGTCAGCCACTGACGAGCCAGTATCGGGACGGCCCTAGTGTTGCGGGAGTCCCACCCAGCGCGAGGTAACGCGTTGCGGGTGATGCGGAGTCGGCGCGGGTAGCACCTCATGCTTGTCAAACTGAGCGGAGACCCGCTTGCGGCGAGCTGCTCAGGACAGCAAGCCTCGGATTGTTCGGATTAGAGGCAGCCAAGTCAAGTCTGCCGTTGCGTTTGCGCGGCGTTGCGCTGTGACCTGGTACAGAAGCGCCGGCGACCGATTTGGTTATAGTGCAGCCACCAAGACACCCCGTTAAGGATTCTCGATGCGCTCGATGCTCGTCGCCGCCAGCCTTCTGGCCGTGCTCGGCAGCCCTGCCTGGGCGGCCCAGGTATACAAATGGGTTGATGCCCAGGGAACAACACATTTCGGAGCTCAACCTCCACAAGATCAGCCGGCGCAAACCATCAATACGGTCGCCGCCCCGCCGGCCCCGGTCGCGCCGACACCGCCGCGCGCGGAAGCAAAGGACCCGCAGGCCGAAATCGACGAGAAAGTTCGGCGTCAGGTCGCCGAGCAAGAGGCACAGCGCAAACAACACTGCGAAACACTGCGCACCAACCTGGCTCAACTGCAAAGCAACCCGCGCGTTCGGGTCGAAGAAGGTGGCGAACTGCGCCGCATCGGTGAGGAGGAGCGCCAGGCACGCATCACCGAAACAAAGAAGAAGATTGCCGAGGAGTGTGACCTCAACCCTCGCTGAGCAGTTGATCGAAGCGCTCCAGCGCCTCGATCAACCCAGCCAGCGGTCGCCCCGCGTAGGCCACTTCGGCCATGGGACCTAGCCCCGATACCCTAGGCAGGGGCCACTCCTGCTCGACGATCTGCTTCATTCTTGGCAAGAACACCCATTGCAGCCACTGCTCGAACGGGAGCGTATCAACGCAGAATGGCGCGCTGCTGGCCAGCGCCTGGGCCGAGGGCGCCACGTCGGCCCACAGCCCTGCGACCCTCAGCTCGCGCTCGATGAGCAACAACACATCGGCCAGTTCGGGTATACGCCGATCCATCACAGGCTGACCTTGGCACGCTGGCGAGCGGCTGCGGCCCCTGCTGCATCGCCCTGCCGTTCGCGTGCCTGCGCGATCATTTCCCAGAGGCTCGCCTGCAAGGCAGGACGGCCGCTGGCGTAGCTCAGCGCGCGCCGCGATAGCTGCTCAGCCTGCACAGCATCGCCCTGCTCGAGCCGAACCTGGGCCAGCCGGTAGAGCACCTGCGGCTCACGCGGCGCGATCCGTTGCGCGCGCTCCAGACTCGAGGCGGCACCGTTGAGGTCGCCCCCGGATTGCTGCTGGCGGGCCGTGGTGAGCAATGCCAGCACCGGCCCGTCGAGTTGCTCGTCTGCCGAGAGCCCACCTGAGGACGGCACGCCGGTCGGCGCCGGTGCAGGCGCGGCCGGCATTGGCGTCCCCATGGACGGCGTGCCGACAGCGCCTGCTCCCGAATCCCATTGCGGCGTTGCGCCGGGTGTACTATCGACGGTACCGACGATACCGGCATCTGGCGCCGCGAACGTTTGCAAGGGCGCCGAATTGCCCGGTGGCACCATTACCATGACGCCCGAATCCGCCGTTTGCCCGGCGGGTGCCGGAGCCGCGCCGGCAGGCCGGTACGCCTGACGTGCAACAGTCTGCTCGGAAACCGGCGCGCCAGAGTCCACCACCGGGATCGCGCGGCGATCGACACTGGCACATCCCTGCACGGCCATGGCAATCACGCACAAAGCCATCAATTGCTTGTTCACGTACACCTTTTCGAACTCCTAGTGGCAGCCGCGCAATCAACGCTACTGCAGCCAACCCCTGACCCAGTCCATGACCGACTCGGCAGGCGCCTGAATACCACAACCCGGCCCCGGAGCCGGCTCGCTACCCTGAATGTAGGGCATCTGAACCGCACCAGGACAGCGTTCATCGGTACCCTGGCCGGTGCGCGAATCGACCCAGACCTGCACGACGTTCTCCGGCAGCGGCGAGTTCAATGGCAACGGATCGGCCCGCCGCATGAAATCCGTCCACACCCGCAGCGCGCCGGTAGCACCGGTCAGCGACGTCTTGCCGTTGTCGTCGCGCCCTAGCCATACCACCGCCAGCAAGTCCTGACTGAAGCCGGCAAACCAGCTGTCACGCAGATCGTTGGTGGTCCCGGTCTTGCCCGCCAGGTTGAGCGAGCGTGGCAGCTGGTTGTACGCCGAACGCCCGGTGCCCTCATGCATCACGCGCTGCATGGCCCGCTGCGTAAGGTAGATGGCGCCCGGATCGAAACGCTGCTGAATCTGGAACGGATAACGCTTGAGCGGCTCGCCCTCCGCGGTCAGTACGCTGCGAATGCCGCGCAACGGCGTGTTGAAGCCGCCGTTGGCAAGCGTCTGATACACATCGGCGACCTCGATCGGCCTTAGCGCGCCGGCCCCGAGCAGCATCGAAGGATAAGCCGGCCAGTCGACGGATACCCCGAGGCGCTGCAGCGTCTTGAGTACGTTCGGCACCCCCAGATCCAGGCCCAAGCGGGTGGTCGACAAGTTGTAGGAGTTGGCCAGCGCCTGGTAGAGATAGACGTTGCCGTGGGCCTTGCGGTCGTAGTTCTGCGGTCGCCACACCTGCCCGTCCGCGCCCTTGACCGAGAAGGGCTCATCTTCCAGCAGACTGGTCAACGTGTACTGGCTGGGACGCTCCAGTGCCGTCAGATAGATCACCGGCTTGATCAACGAGCCAATCGGCCGAACCGCATCAAGAGCCCGGTTGAAGCCAGCGTAGCCAGGTTGCCGGCTGCCCAGCATCGCCTGGATTTCGCCGGTTTCCGGATTGGTCACCAGCATGGCGCCCTCGACGGCCTCGGCCCCCTTGCCAAGGCGCTTGAGCGTATCGCTCATGGCCTGCTCGGCCTTGAGCTGAAGAATCGGATCGAAGCTGGTGAATACCCGCAGCCCTTCTTCGGTCAGGTCTTCCTCGCGATAGTCCTCACGCAACTGGCGCTTCACCAGATCAAGGAAGGCCGGGTAGGAGCTGTCGGCCATGCTGCCGCGCTGGGTGATCCCGAGCGGCTTCTGCTTGGCGGCTGCGACTTCGGCCGGATCGACGACCTGCTGCTCGGCGAGCAGGTCGAGCACAAGGTTGCGCCGCTCGAGTGCGCGCTCCGGATGCCGGCGCGGATTGTAATAGGTCGGCCCCTTGACCATGCCGACCAACAGGGCGATCTGGTGCAGCTTCAGCTCGGCGAGCGGCTGGCCGAAGAAGTACTGGCTGGCCAGCCCGAAGCCATGGATGGCACGCCGACCATCCTGGCCGAGGAAGACCTCATTGAGGTAGGCCTCGAGAATCTCCTGCTTGTCGTAGTGCAGCTCCAGCAGCACCGCCATCATCGCCTCGGTGGCCTTGCGCGTCAGGCTGCGTTCGTTGGTGAGGTAAAAGTTCTTCACCAGCTGTTGCGTCAGCGTACTGCCGCCCTGACGCACCGCGCCGGCCGTCAGGTTCACCCAAACGGCACGGACGATGGACTTGGGCGAAACGCCGAAGTGCTCGAAGAACTCCCGATCCTCGACTGCCACCAGCGTCTGGACCAGATAGGGCGGCACCTGATCCAGCTTGATCAGGATGCGGTCCTCGTTGTGCGCCGGATAAAGGCCGCCGATCAACACCGGTTCCAGGCGCGCGACGGCCAGGCTGGAGCCGTCAGCGCTATTTAGCCCGGCAACGAAGTCACCGGAAAAGCGCACCCTGATGCGTCGTGACTCCTCGGCGCCTTCATAGAACTGAAAACCGCGGGTCTGCATCTCCACATTGTTGCCGGCCACGGAAACGCCGCCAGGACCGGCGACGGCCTTCTCGCGCCGATAGCCAAGGGCGTCCAGCTCGGCGAGGAAGTCGTCCTTGGCCAGCTTCTGCCCGACGAACAACTCGAGCGGACGTGCGTAGACCTTTGCCGGGATGGTCCAGCGCTTGCCGGAAAATTTTTCCTGGACGATGGCATCGAGATAAACGGCGAAACCGGCGAGGATCACGAGGCCGACGATCGACAGCTTGACGACCCAACCCAGCCACGGCCGGGCGGCACTGGATCGGCGTCGAGTGCGATTGCGAGGGGAGCGGGACTTAGTCATGGCGGCGGATTATACGCAGCTTTGTCATGCACGGCCGAGCGCCTCTCGACGGTTTCCAGCAGCGGAACGAGCAGTGATAATGCCGGCGTTTTTTCACGGTGTGGCCTGTAAAGCGTTCCGGCCCGCCTGGCGCCAACTCTCGAAGCAAGGAGTGACCGTGAGCCAAGATCTGATCAGCGCGTTACAGAACCCCGCCCTTTATCCCCACCCGGTCGATGCGTTCCGGGTGATCGAAACCCACATTTCCTGGGTCATCCTGACCGGCCACTACGCCTACAAGATCAAGAAGCCCGTGGACTTCGGCTTCCTGAACTTCACCGAGCTGTCCGCCCGCAGGCACTTCTGCGAAGAGGAACTACGGTTGAACCAGCGCATGGCCGGGGACCTCTACCTGCAGGTACTGCCGATTACCGGTAGCGCACAGGCACCGCAGCTTGGCGGCCCGGGCGAGCCTATCGAATATGCGCTGCAGATGCGCGAGTTCCCCCAGGCCCAGCTACTGGCCGAACTCCAGACACGGGGCGAACTGACCGAAGCGCATATCGACCAGATGGCCGACCGTATCGCCAGCTTTCACCTGAGCACGCCACACATCGCCGCCGACCATGCGCTCAATACCCCCGAAGCCATCGTTGCCCCGATGCGGCAGAATTTCGAGCAGATCCGTCCGTTGCTCAACGAAGCGAGCGATCTGGCGCAGCTGGACAGTCTCGAGCAGTGGATGGAAACCAGCATCAGCCGCTTGCAACCGGTGCTGCAGGCCCGCTGCGATGAGGGCTTCATTCGCGAGTGCCATGGTGATCTGCATCTGGGCAACGCCACGCTGATCGATGGCCAGGTCGTGCTGTTCGACTGCATCGAGTTCAACGAGCCCTTCCGCCTGATCGACATCGCATCCGACGCGGCCTTTCTTGCGATGGACCTGGAGGATCGCGGCCTCAAGTGCCAGGCGCGTCGTTTCATCAACGGCTGGCTCGAGCAAACCGGCGACTACGCGGCACTGCAGTTGCTGAACCTCTACAAAGCCTATCGCGCCCTCGTGCGAGCCAAGGTCAGCCTGTTCCGCCTGTACCAGGAGCAAGACCCGGTCCAGCGCAAGGTGGTCCTGCGCCAGTACCGCAGCTACGCCAACCTGGCCGAGAGTTACAGCGCCATACCGTCGAGGTTTCTAGCGGTGACGCATGGCGTTTCGGCGGTGGGCAAGAGCCACGTCGCCATGCGTCTGGTCGAAGCGCTTGGCGCCATCCGCCTGCGCTCGGACGTGGAGCGCAAGCGTCTGCTCGGCACGCAACCCCAGGAGGCGACCGGACAGCTCGATACGGGCATCTATAGCCAGGCGGCGAGCGAAGCTACCTACGCCCGCCTCCACGAACTGGCTGGGGCCATTCTCTCGGCCGGTTTCTCGGTCGTGATCGATGCCACCTACCTCAAGCGCGCACAGCGCACGGCCGCCGCCAGCATGGCAGAAAGCACGGGTGTCCCATTCGTGATTCTCGATTGCAACGCGCCCGACGCGGTCATCGAACTCTGGCTGGCTCAGCGCCAGCTTGAGGGTCACGACCCATCCGACGCCAATCTCGATGTGGTTCGCGCCCAACAGGCCAGCCGTGAAGCATTGGACGAGGGCGAGCTGCTGGTCGCCCGCCGCGTGGAAACCAACGACGCCGCCAGCCTTGACAGTCTCGTCGGGGCGATTCGCCAGCGGCTACCTGGGCTCTGAGCCAACGGCCGCGTCCGGCAGAGCCCGTCGACGCGGCCTATACTGGCGACATCGTCCCGTCGATGCCTCGCCATGACCGATTCTTGCACCGCAGCACCATCGACCGCCCCTTCGCGCGACAGCGTGGCCTTGTTCGCCGCCAACGCCGGAGCCTATGCCGCATTCCGGCCAACCTACCCGAGCGTCCTGTTCGACTGGCTCGCACAGCGGTGCGCGCAGCGCGAACGGGCGCTGGATATCGGCTGCGGCAACGGCCAGGCCGCGCGCGCCCTGCGCATGCATTTCGATGAGGTCATCGGCTGCGATGCCAGCGTCGAACAGCTTTCCAGCGGTGAAGACTGGCAGGGCGTAAGACGCCTCGCCGCTGACGCCGAACAAATCCCTGTCGCCGATGGCTCGCTGGACCTGGTGGTGGTTGCGCAGGCCCTGCACTGGTTCGCCACACCCATCTTTTTCGAAGAAATTCGCCGCGCACTGCGTCCAGAGGGCTTTTTCTGCGCCTGGTGCTACAGCTTGCTCAGCGTGACGCCGGCGATCGATGAACTGATCGGGACGCTCCACGGCGATACCCTTCGCGGCTGCTGGCCGGAGGGCCGACGCAGCGTCGACGCCGGCTATCGCGACATCGAGGTGCCGTTCGCCCGGCTCACCGCACCGGCGTTTGCGCTCGAGACCCGCTGGAACCTGGCACAGCTCGTCGGCTATCTGCGGACCTGGTCAGCGGTTGCCAAGTATCGTCAGCTACACGCCAGCGACCCCGTCGATGCACTGCTTGCGGAACTATCGAGCCGTTGGGGCGCGCCCGCGACCACTCGCACGATCCGCTGGCCGCTGCACCTGATCGCCGGCTATCCGCACCGTTGCGCCACGGGGTAACACATGCACGACGAACTTCTCGCCCTGCGCAACCTAGGCAAGACATCCGTCCAGTGGCTGCATGCCTGCGGCATCCATAGTGTCGAAGACCTGCGCAAGCGTGGCGCCGTCGACAGCTATGCCGCCGTCAAGGCCCGCGGTTTCGGCGCCTCGCGCGTATTGCTGTACGCCATCGAAGGCGCCCTTCTGGACTGCCAGTGGCAAAGGCTACCGGCCACAGTCAAAGCCGAGCTGAACCGGGAACTGGAAGCTTTTTTGCGCAACCGGAGCTAGCTCACATCCTCCGATTCGTACCGTTTACTCCCCCCCGCGCCACGCCTATCGTTCGCCCATTCACCCTTCGCCCCGCCCGTTCGCTCAAGGATTGTCGACATGTACCTACTCGGCGAGCAACCTGCCTATGCAGACCAGCTGATTCAGCGCCTGCAGGGCATCCCAGCCCAACTGCTCGAGGGACTGGCACCGGCTGGCCCGGCGCTGGAATGCCGCCGCACCGACGACCTCGGCGCCGAGCTGCCGGAACAGCAGCTGTACCTGATCGAGAGCGGCCTGCTGCATGTGCTGATCGACGACAAACCGCTGTGCTACCTGCACGAAGGCGACCTGCTCGGTCTCTATCAGGGTCGCGAGCTTCCGCCATGCCGCTACCGCAGCGATGAGCCGGTGCTGCTCGTGCCCTACTCGCGCAGCGCGGCGTTGAGCCACATCCACGCTGCGCCTGAGCGCCAGGAGCTGTTCGTGCAGTACCTGGCGGGGCAGACGGCGCTGCTATCCGATGCCCTCGCACGCTTCAGGCAGCCAGAGCTGCGACCGACGACGGGGTTCCAGCATTTCGCGGCCGGAGAAGAGCTGATTCGCCAGGGGGACGAAGCCGACAATGTCTTCATCATCATCGAAGGACGTGCGGATGCCATCGTCGATGGGCACAAGGTGGGTGATGTGCAGAAGGACGAGATCTTCGGTGCGATGGCGGTATTCACCCAGGAAAAGCGCAGCGCCAGCGTCATCGCCAGCGAACCCTGTACGGTGATGGTCATCCCCAAGGAGCAGTTCATCGGCCTGGCCCAGAGCAATCCGCGGATTGCACACAGCCTGATCGAGAGCATGGCCCGGCGAATCGATCTGCTGAACAAGGAGCTGACGCAGTTGCGATTCGCCACCGTGGCGTGACGAAAGGTGCATCCGAGTGCTTGACTCGCTAATGAGAATTGTTATTATTACTTCAACTGATCGCGAGATCAGCCGGTAACTGAAAGCCCAGGCAGTCGGACTTTCGGGTTATCTCCTCATCAGGCTAATCACGGTTTTTGACCCGGCACCCGCCGGGTCTTTTTTTGCCTGACGAAACGACTCAGGGCTTTCCGCCGTCGGCCGCGGCCTTGAAGCCCGCACAGTGATCCTGCTCCGGCAGGCCCGGGGTGAACCAGACAAAGTCTGCCTGCCGCGGCTCGACCGGCTCACCGACCTCGGCAAGCATCACCACCAATGGGGCTGGCCCACCCAGGTCGGCAATATGCAGCGGCACACCGACATCGCGGCGCGCATGGAAGCCGCCCGCCAATAACAGGGCCGGCGCCGGCGCGGCCAATAGCCGCTCGGCCATGCGTCGATCACGTTGTTGCTGTATGCCGACCATCGCAGGCACCTGAGTGTCGGGCAACATGCCGCAATGCGACTGCACGATCTGCGCCGTCAGCGCCTCGATCACCGCCCGCCGGGACGAGGCTCTGCCGGGTATCGGCACAGGGGAACGGTAGAGTTCCACTATCTCGCTTCGGTCCAGATTGGCAGCCAGCAGCGGGTATGGCTGAGCAAGCGCATAGCCCACCAGCGATCCGTAGAGATTCCACGGCCAGCCTTCAGACCAGTCCAGCCGGGCGGGCAGATCGGCAGGCCTGTCGCCGCGCGCCAAGTCCGCTCGCGCCTGATCAACCCGGGCCTGCTGTGCCGGAACGATCATTTCCAGCAGCACGCTGCCCTGCGCGCGCTCGTGCGCAAGCGCCTGCAGGAGCCAGAGCTGGAGGCTGTGATGGTCTGGATTGTCGTGGCGCTCCCCTACGATGACCCGCTCGGCGGGCGCTAGCCGTTCGACCAGCTGCCGGGGATCGATCACCTGCCCCGTACGCAAGTCGACGATGCGCCCGACCTCGCTGTGCTCCAGCCCCTCGGTCGCCTGCCACTGCGGCAAGACCGGAGCTGACGAACTGCACGCGGCCAGTAGCAAGCACAACAACGAAAGACAGCGACGCATCGAGACACCTCACAAGCGAACGTACAGGACTGCCGGCGACTATCGCATGCGCAGCGCCGGACAGCACCCGGGGCGATTGCTGCGACCGCAGCGAAGCGGATAATGCGTTCTTTTGCGCGGGAGCCCGAAGATGATTCGTCTCTGTCCTGGCCACGAAATAGGCGAAGGCCAAAGCCGCGGCTTCGAGCTGCCCGAGCTGCGGCTGGTCGCGGTGCGGCGCAATGGCAAGGTGTATCTGTACGAAAACCGCTGCCCTCATCGCCAGCTACCGCTGGAATGGCAGCCGGATCGTTTTCTCGACGACAGTGGCAGCCTTTTGCAATGCGCGAGCCACGGCGCGCTGTTTCTCATCGAAACCGGGCTCTGTGTCGCGGGCCCTTGCGAAGGCCGGGCGCTACGGGCACTGCCACACATAGAGGAGCAAGGCTGGATCTGTCTGCAGGAGGAAGGCCGGGATGACGACTGACCGCGCGCCATGCTGGACGAGCTTGGGTATGATGCCGCGCACTGTTTCAGGTGGAACGACCATGCGCCGTGTGCTGACCCTGCTGTTTCTGCTGCTCTTGCCCCCGCTGACCCAGGCTGGGCTGTTCGATAAGCAACCGCCCGCGCTGGGAACGCTGAACAACAGTGCCGACTTCCTTCCGGTTCGCGAAGCCTTCCGCCTGAGCGTCACCCAGAGCTCACCCACACAAGTGAAGCTGCGCTTCATCGCCGCGCCTGGCTACTACCTCTATCGGCATCGGTTCCAGTTCACCACGACCACCCCCGGCGTGACCCTGGGCGAAGCTCAACTGCCTAGGGGGGAGCAGAAGACCGACGACTACTTCGGCGAGGTCGAAGTGTATTACGGCGTGCTCGATGTAGAGCTGCCGGTCAGCAACCCCGACAGTCGGTCATTCGGTCTGCGTGTCAGCTACCAGGGCTGCGCCGACCAGGGGCTTTGCTATCCGCCAGAAACCGAGATGCTCACCATTGGCGACGAGCCTCCGGCAGGCGAGCAGCCCCAGGCTGCGAGCACCGATGGCGAGCCGCTGCTGCGCTCGGTGCTGCTGTTCTTTCTCGCCGGCCTCGGCCTGACCTTTACCCCCTGCGTACTGCCCATGCTGCCGATTCTGTCCGGCGTGGTCCTGCGCGGTCAGCCAAGCACCGGCCGCAGCCTGGCGCTTTCGCTGGCGTACGTACTGCCAATGGCGACTGGCTTCGCGTTGCTCGGCGCGCTGATGGGGCAGTTCGGCGCCGAACTCAACCTCCAGGCCAGGCTGCAATCGCCCTGGGTACTGGTCCCGTTTGCACTGTTCTTCGTCGCCTTCGCCCTTGCCATGTTCGGCTTGTTCGAACTGCGCCTGCCGCAGGCGATCAGCGCCCGGCTGGATGGTCTCGCCAACCGTGCCCGGGGTGGATCGATTGCCGGCGCCGCGCTATTGGGCGCCGTCTCCAGCCTGCTCGTCTCGCCCTGCGTCTCGGCGCCACTGGCCGGCGCGCTGCTGTACATCAGCGCCAGCGGAGACGCCCTTGGCGGTGGTCTGAAGCTGTTCGCACTGGGTCTGGGCATGGGCACGCCGCTGGTCCTGTTCGCAACGGGCGGCAGTGCGCTGCTGCCCAAAAGCGGGCCTTGGATGGTGCAGGTGCGCAACGCCTTTGGCGTGCTGCTGCTGGCCGTCGCCGTGTGGATGCTCGAACGCATCCTGCCCGGCCCGCTCGCATTGGCACTGTGGGGCACGCTCGCGGCCGGAACGGCGATCTTTCTCGGTGCGCTCGAATTCGTACCCAAGACCTCGCCTCGCAAGCTCGCACAGCTGGCAGGCCTGGCGCTGCTGGTCTATGCCCTGGCCGCCTGGGTCGGTGCGCTGCAGGGAGCCGACGACCCATTGCGTCCGCTGGCACGCGCGCTGCCAACCGAAACGGCGGAAACGACCGATCGGTGGCATAGCATTTCCACCCCCGAAGAGCTGCAGCGCCAGTTCGCGGCCGCCAGACAGGCGGGTCAGCCGCTGCTGCTCGACTGGTATGCCGACTGGTGCATCAGCTGCAAGGTGATCGAGCGCGAGGTGTTTCGCGCCACGCAGATCGCCCCGCGCCTGAACGGTTACCGCCTGGTTCGTTTCGACATCACCGAGAGCAATGCCGAGCAACGCGCCCTGCTGGACCGCTACCAGTTGTTCGGCCCTCCGGCGATCCTCTTCTTCGATCGCCAGGGGGCCGAGATCGGCGCCGCGCGAGTGGTAGGCGAACTGGACGCCGGCGAATTCGCCACGAAGCTGGATATCGCCGCCGACCAGCTGTGATTTGCGCGGCGAATTCCAGATATCGTGCGGCCATTTCCGCCGATCGCCACATGACTGGACAGTCAGCCCGGCCTTCATGCATAGTCTTGGCCTTTTCCGGCCGCGGTTCCACGCGCGCCGTGCCAACGAGAAGAACAAGGGACATCCATGGCCACGTTTCTGGTCCTTCACGGCCCGAATCTCAACCTGCTGGGCTCGCGTGAGCCCGGCGTCTACGGCGCCGTTACCCTGGCGCAGATCAACCAGAACCTCGAGCAGCGCGCGCGCGAGGCCGGCCATCACCTGCTGCACCTGCAGTCGAACGCCGAATACGAACTGATCGAACGCATCCACGCTGCGCGCGACGAAGGCGTGGACTTCATCATCATCAATCCCGCCGCGTTCACCCATACGAGCGTCGCATTGCGTGACGCGCTGCTTGCGGTGAGCATCCCATTCATCGAAGTGCACCTATCCAACGTGCATAAACGGGAACCCTTCCGCCATCACTCCTATTTCTCCGACGTAGCGGTTGGAGTGATTTGCGGCCTCGGCGCCAGCGGCTATCGCCTCGCCCTGGATGCCGCCCTGGAACACATCGCAGCTTCCTGACCGGCGACGCACCTGTCAGCCTCGGGAGACTGCGAACGGTAATGCCCTCTGAACTTAGCCTGGGAGTCAACGCTTCATGGATATTCGCAAAGTCAAGAAACTGATCGAACTGCTGGAAGAGTCGGGCATCGACGAGCTGGAGATTCACGAAGGTGAAGAATCCGTTCGCATCAGTCGCCACAGCAAGCAGATGGCCGTGCAGCAACCGGTCTATGCGCCGGCTCCCGCGCCGGTCGCTGCCCCGGCACCTGCCGCTGCACCCGCCGCAAGCGAATCGGCCCCAGCCGCTCCAAAGCTGAACGGCACCGTGGTTCGCTCGCCGATGGTCGGCACTTTCTATCGCGCCTCTTCGCCGGAAGCCAAGCCTTTCGTCGACGTCGGCCAGACCGTGAAGAAAGGCGACATCCTCTGCATCGTCGAAGCCATGAAGATGATGAACCACATCGAGGCCGAGACCAGCGGCACCATCGAATCCGTCCTGGTGGAAAATGGCCATCCGGTTGAGTTCGATCAGCCGCTGTTCACCATCGTTTGAACCGCCGGGAGCCAACGATGTTGGAAAAAGTACTGATCGCCAACCGCGGCGAAATTGCGCTGCGCGTACTGCGCGCCTGCAAGGAGCTGGGCATCAAGACCGTCGCGGTGTACTCCACCGCCGACCGTGATCTGATGCACGTCTCGCTGGCCGACGAGTCGGTGTGCATCGGCCCGGCGGCCTCCGCCAAATCCTACCTGAGCATTCCGGCCATCATCGCGGCCGCCGAAGTGACTGGCGCCGACGGCATCCACCCCGGCTACGGCTTCCTTGCCGAGAATGCCGACTTCGCCGAACAGGTGGAAAAGTCCGGTTTCACCTTCATCGGCCCGACCGCCGACGTCATTCGCCTCATGGGCGACAAGGTCTCGGCCAAGGATGCGATGAAGAAGGCCGGCGTACCGACGGTGCCGGGCTCCGACGGCCCACTGCCGGAAGACGAGGAAGAAGCGCTGAAGATCGCCCGCGAAGTGGGCTATCCGGTGATCATCAAGGCCGCAGGCGGCGGCGGTGGTCGCGGCATGCGCGTGGTGCACAAGGAAGAGGACCTGATCGCCTCGGCCAAGCTCACCCGTAACGAAGCGGGCGCTGCCTTCGGTAACCCGATGGTTTACCTCGAGAAGTTTCTGGTCAATCCGCGTCACGTGGAGATCCAGGTACTTGCCGACGGCCAGGGCAACGCCATCCACCTGGGCGACCGCGACTGCTCGCTGCAGCGCCGCCACCAGAAGGTGATCGAGGAAGCTCCTGCGCCACTGATCGACGAAGAGGCTCGCCGCAAGGTCCAGGCCCATTGCGTGCAGGCCTGCCTCGACATCGGCTACCGCGGCGCCGGCACCTTCGAGTTCCTCTATGAAGACGGCAACTTCTACTTCATCGAGATGAACACCCGCGTCCAGGTCGAGCACCCGGTCACCGAAATGGTCACCGGCGTGGACATCGTCAAGGAAATGCTGCTGATCGGCGGCGGCCAAAAGCTGTCGATCACGCAAGAAGACGTGGTGATTCGCGGCCATGCCATCGAGTGCCGGATCAACGCCGAGGATCCTCGCACCTTCATGCCGAGCCCGGGCAAGGTAAAGCACTTCCATGCGCCCGGCGGCAACGGCGTTCGCGTCGATTCGCACCTGTACGACGGCTATGCGGTACCGCCGAACTACGACTCGCTGGTAGCCAAGCTGATCACCTTCGGCGGCAGCCGCGACGAGGCCATGGGCCGGATGCGCAATGCCCTGGACGAACTGATCGTTGACGGCATCAAGACCAACGCCCCGCTGCATCGCGAGCTGACGCGCGATGCTGGCTTCTGCAAGGGCGGCGTGAACATCCATTACCTGGAAAAGAAACTGGGTATGGACAAGCACTGAGCCACAGGCCCGGCGCTGCAAACAGAGGCTGCCTTCGGGCGGCCTCTGTCGTTTTCGCAACCCCTCGCTGCACTGGTCGCGCTGCACCCTCTCCAGTAAGCTTGCCCGCCATCCCTGCCCATCCCGAAGAGGCCTCCCATGCCCTGGCTGCAAGTCCGACTCGCCATCACGCCCGAGCAGGCGCCCGAACTGGAAGACCAGCTGCTGGAACTCGGCGCCGTTTCGGTCACCTTCATGGATGCGGAGGACCAGCCCATCTTCGAACCCGACCTGGGAACGACGCCGCTCTGGACCCACACACACCTGCTCGCCCTGTTCGAGGATGACACCGACGGCGACTCGCTGCTCGCGCACCTCGCGCTGCTGCGCGGCGGCCAGGTGCCGGATCACCAACTCGAGCGCATCGAAGACCAGGACTGGGAGCGTAGCTGGATGGACAACTTCCAGCCCATGCGTTTCGGCAGGCGCCTGTGGATCGTACCGAGCTGGCACGAAGCACCGCAGCCCGAGGCGGTCAATCTGCTGCTGGACCCCGGCCTGGCCTTTGGTACCGGCACCCACCCCACCACCGCCCTCTGCCTGGAGTGGCTGGACGGCCAGGCCCTTGGCGGCTGCAGCGTGCTCGATTTCGGCTGCGGCTCGGGCATCCTTGGTATAGCCGCCTTGCTGCTCGGCGCCGCTTCGGCGCGCGGCACCGACATCGATCCACAGGCGCTGGAGGCCTCGCGCGACAACGCCGGCCGCAACGGCTTGGCGGCCGACGCCTTCCCGGTCTACCTGCCGGCCGACCTGCCGCAAGAGCCCGCGGACGTCGTGGTTGCGAACATCCTTGCCGGTCCGCTGGTCGAGCTGGCACCGACCATTACCGCACTGGTCAAAAAGGGTGGGCGCCTGGCGCTGTCCGGGATTCTGGCCGAACAGGCCGACGAGGTCCGCAGTGCCTACCAGGCCGCGTTTGATCTTGACCCGACGGCCGAAAAAGATGGCTGGGTGCGAATCAGCGGCGTGCGCAGCTAACGGCAGCGCTGCCGGATCAGCCATCGCCTGCGCTAGACTAGCCGGCATTTTCCTGCGGAATCGTGCATGACCAGCTTCATCACCCAGTGCCCTCACTGCAGCACCAGCTTCCGCGTCAGCAGCACCCAGCTGACTGCCGCGCGCGGCATGGTGCGTTGCGGCGCCTGCCTGGAAGTGTTCAATGCCGCGCACGCACTTTCGCAGGATCCGCAGAGTGGGCAACCGCAGCAAAGCCCCCTTGCCGAGGCGCCCACGCAAACTCCGGCGCCTGCAGCTGCCGCGCCCAGCGCCGGCCCCGACAGGGCTGCCCAGGACGACTCGCAGTGGATCCACGACGACCTTGACCTGGACAACCTGGATCTCGATGAAGAACTGGCCAAGCTCGAAGCTCAGGAGCGCGCACTCTCGCGCGACCTCAACGAGCTGACCGAAGCCAATACCCTGACGGCTCGCCCGCTCGCGCAGCCGCCACACCCGGACGAGGCCTGGGCCGAAGCGCTGCTGGCCGAGGAACAGCGCGACGACACCAAAGCACCGCCCGCCGCCAGCCCCTTTGCCAATGACCGACTCACGCCGGCTGATCGCAACACCGCGACACCCCCGGCACCACTGACTCGCCCCGCTGCGCCATCCAGCGCGGCCCCGCTCGAGGAACGCATCGAGCCCGCACTGAGCACGACGGCGCTTGAAACGCAGGGTTCCGACGACGAGCAGACGGCCATTGAGCACTCCCGACAGGAGCCCGACCTGCCAAGGGGCGACTTGTTCGAACTCGAGGAAGAGCCGTTGCAGCTCGACTGGCGCGAGCAACGCAAGCCGTGGGGACGCTGGTTGGGCTGGGGACTGCTGAACCTGCTCGCCGCGGGCGGCCTCGCCGCTCAGTATCTGGTCTACAACTTCGACGAACTGGCACGGCAGGATCGCTACCGTCCCTGGTTCGAACTGGCCTGCCCGTCGCTAGGCTGCACACTGCCATCACGCGTGGACATCAGCCAGATCCGCAGCAGCAACCTGGTGGTGCGCAGCCATCCGGACTTCGAGGGCGCGCTGGTGGTCGATGCCATCCTCTACAACCGCGCCCCCTTCGCCCAGCCCTTCCCACTGCTGGAGCTGCGCTTTGCCGATCTCAACGGCAAACTGGTCGCCAGTCGCAGCTTCAAGCCCGGCGAATACCTCGCCGGCGAACTGGCCGGCCAGCACGAGATGCCGCCGCAGGTCCCTATCCACATCGCGCTGGATATCCTCGACCCGGGTGCCAAGGCGGTCAATTACAGCCTCAGCTTCCATTCCCCGGAGTGAACTGGCGGCGCGCCAGGCGCCGCCAACAACTTCTGGCGATAAGCTTTCGGCTGCTCAGAATTTGTTCAGAACAACCTTTAACCCGTCATCCGGAGCGGGTATTATGCCCACCCTTTTTTGCAGTCCCGATCGACCTAACAAGCAGGCTCCAGGCAGGGAATCTACATGTCAGCGGTACGCATCGGCCCTTACACCTTACCGAATCGCCTGATTCTCGCGCCCATGGCCGGCGTGACCGATCAGCCGTTCCGACGCCTGTGTCGTCGCTTCGGCGCCGGCATGGTGGTCTCGGAGATGCTGACCAGCGACGTGCGCCTTTGGCACAGCCGCAAGTCCCGCCTCAGGCTGCAGCACGCAGGCGAGCCCGAGCCCCGCTCGGTCCAGATCGCCGGCGGTGATCCGCAGATGCTGGCCGAGGCGGCTCGGCGCAACGTCGAAATGGGCGCCCAGATCATCGACATCAACATGGGCTGCCCGGCAAAGAAGGTCTGCAACAAGGCCGCCGGCTCCGCCCTGATGCGCGACGAAGCCCTGGTCGCGCAGATTCTCGAAACCGTGGTCGCGGCCGTCGACGTTCCGGTGACGCTGAAGATCCGCACCGGCTGGGACCGCGACAACCGCAACGGCGTGACCATCGCGCGCATCGCCGAACAGGCGGGCATCTGCGCACTTGCCGTGCACGGCCGGACCCGCGCCGACCTCTACACCGGCGAGGCCGAATACGAAACCATCGCCACCATCAAGCAGAGCATCGGCATTCCGGTGTTCGCCAACGGCGACATCGATTCTCCGCACAAGGCACGCGAAGTGCTGGCCCGCACCGGCGCCGACGGTCTGTTGATCGGCCGTGCAGCCCAGGGCCGCCCCTGGATCTTCCGTGAGATCAATCACTTCCTCGAACACGGCACGCTGCTGCCGACGATCGGTGTCGAGGAACTGCGCGGCGTTCTGCTAGAACACCTTGATGCGCTGCATGCGTTCTATGGCGATGTGATGGGCGTACGCATCGCCCGCAAGCACGTCGCCTGGTATCTCGAATCACTGCCGGGCGCACGCGAGTTCCGCGCCCGGTTCAATCGTCTGGACGACAGGCTGGCACAAGGACTGGCCATTCAGTCCTTTTTTGCCGAGCAACGCTCAGGGCCCAACGCGGAGGATGGACAGGGGGAGGCCGCATGACGCTTTTGAACGAAACCTTGGTAACTGGAACAGCATCCGTGAGCGACAACCTGAATCTCAAGCAGCACCTCAGCACGCCGAGCGACGCGGGGCAGACCCTGCGCGGCAGCGTCGAGAAAGCGCTGCACAATTACTTCGCCCGCCTAGAAGGGGCCGACGTCACGGACGTGTACAACCTGGTGCTCTCCGAAGTCGAAGCGCCCTTGCTGGAAACCGTGATGAATTACGTCAAGGGCAATCAGACCAAGGCCTCCGAGCTGCTCGGCCTGAACCGAGGCACCCTGCGCAAGAAACTCAAGCAATACGATCTGCTTTAACGAGGGCCGCGTGCCGCCGAACGCGGGTCCCCGCGCGCGTGCAGCCTGTCGCCCGTAGCCTGCAGTCCCATTCTGGAACCGTTATGACCGACCAAACCACTCGCCTACCCGTTCGCCGCGCACTGATCAGCGTTTCCGACAAGACCGGTGTCGTCGACTTTGCCCGTGAGCTCGCAGCACTCGGCGTCGAGATCCTATCCACCGGGGGCACCTTCAAGTTGCTGCGTGACAACGGCGTGGAAGCAGTGGAAGTTGCCGACTACACCGGTTTTCCGGAGATGATGGATGGCCGGGTCAAGACCCTGCATCCGAAGATCCACGGCGGCATCCTCGGCCGTCGTGACCTCGACGGCGCGGTCATGGCCGAACACGGCATCCGGCCCATCGACCTGGTGGCGGTCAACCTGTACCCGTTCGCGGCCACCGTTGCCAAGCCGGGCTGCACCCTGCCGGACGCCATCGAGAACATCGATATCGGCGGCCCGACGATGGTTCGCTCGGCAGCCAAGAACCACAAGGACGTCGCCATCGTGGTCAACGCCGACGACTACGCGAGCGTGCTCGAGAACCTGAAAAACGGTGGCCTGACCTACGCCCAGCGCTTCGACCTGGCGCTCAAGGCGTTCGAACATACCGCGGCCTACGACGGCATGATCGCCAACTACCTGGGCGGCATCGATCAGGGCACCGATACGCTGTCCACGGACAATCGCAGCCTGTTCCCGCGCACCTACAACATGCAGTTCGTCAAGGCGCAGGACATGCGTTACGGCGAGAACCCGCACCAGCAGGCCGCCTTCTATGTCGAGAAGCCCGATGAAGCCTGCGTCGCCACGGCCCGCCAGCTGCAGGGCAAGGAGCTGTCGTTCAACAACGTGGCCGACACCGATGCCGCGCTCGAGTGCGTGAAGAGCTTTACCAAGCCGGCCTGCGTGATCGTCAAGCATGCCAACCCGTGCGGCGTCGCGGTCGTACCGGAGGACGAAGGCGGCATCCGCAAGGCCTACGACCTGGCCTACGCCACTGACAGCGAGTCGGCATTTGGCGGCATCATCGCCTTCAACCGCGAGCTCGACGCCGAAACGGCGAAGGCCATCATCGAGCGGCAGTTCGTCGAAGTCATCATCGCGCCAGTGGTGGCGGCCGAAGCGCGCGCCGTCGTGGCCGCCAAGGCCAACGTCCGTCTGCTCGAATGCGGCCAGTGGCCGGCCGAGCGCGCACCGGGCTGGGATTACAAGCGCGTCAACGGAGGCCTGCTGATCCAGAGCCGCGACATCGCCATGATCACCGAGGCCGACCTGAAGGTCGTGACCCAACGTGCGCCGACCGAGCAGGAACTGCACGACCTGATCTTCGCCTGGAAGGTAGCCAAGTTCGTCAAATCCAACGCCATCGTCTATGCCAAGCACCGGCAGACCGTCGGCGTCGGCGCCGGACAGATGAGCCGGGTCAACTCAGCACGGATCGCGGCCATCAAGGCTGAACACGCGGGGCTGCAGGTGCAGGGTGCGGTCATGGCTTCCGATGCGTTCTTCCCCTTCCGCGACGGCATCGACAACGCGGCCAAGGCCGGGATCACCGCAGTGATCCAGCCAGGCGGCTCGATGCGCGATGAGGAAGTCATCGCGGCAGCCGACGAGGCCGGCATGGCGATGGTGTTCACCGGCATGCGCCACTTCCGTCACTAAGGTGGCATGGCCGCGCTGAAGCAGGCGCCCGGGTTGTTGCGGACGACTTCGCTCATGCTCATTGCCAGCGGCAACTGCGCTGAGCGAAGCCCTCCGCGCCTGGCACCGACCCGCGCCATCGCGGCCCGGATAGATTCGCAAGAGCAACAGCTTTCGTAGGGTGGACAGCCGTCGCTGTCCACCGATCGGGCCACGGGCCCGACTCCCGCAGGAGAATGCAATGAACGTATTGATCATCGGCAGCGGTGGCCGCGAGCACGCCCTGGCCTGGAAGGTGGCGCAGGATCCCCGCGTCGAAAAGGTTTTCGTCGCCCCGGGCAACGCCGGCACGGCGCTGGAAGCCAAGTGCGAGAATGTCGCCATCGACGTGCTGGCCATCGAGCAGCTGGCCGATTTCGCCGCGACCAATGTCCAGCTCACCATCGTCGGCCCCGAGGCACCGCTGGTCAAAGGCGTAGTCGACCTGTTCCGCAGTCGCGGCCTGTCGATCTTCGGCCCCACCGCGGGAGCCGCCCAACTGGAAGGCTCCAAGGCTTTCACCAAGGACTTCCTCGCACGCCACGACATCCCCACCGCGGCCTATCAGAACTTCACCGAAGTCGAACCCGCACTCGCCTATCTGCGTGAACGCGGTGCACCGATCGTCATCAAGGCCGATGGCCTGGCCGCGGGCAAGGGCGTGATCGTCGCCATGACGCTGGCCGAAGCCGAGGAGGCGGTACGCGACATGCTCTCGGGCAACGCCTTTGGCGACGCCGGCGCGCGCGTGGTGATCGAGGAATTCCTCGACGGCGAGGAAGCCAGCTTCATTGTCATGGTCGACGGCGAGAACGTGCTGCCGATGGCGACGAGCCAGGACCACAAGCGTGTGGGCGATGGCGATACCGGCCCGAACACCGGGGGCATGGGCGCCTATTCGCCAGCCCCGGTGGTCACGCCCGCAGTGCACCAGCGCGTGATGGACGAGATCATCTACCCGACCGTGCGCGGCATGGCCGCCGAAGGCAACGTCTACACCGGGTTCCTCTATGCCGGTCTGATGATCGACAAGTCGGGCGCACCGAAGGTCATCGAGTTCAACTGCCGCTTCGGCGATCCGGAAACCCAACCGATCATGTGCCGGCTGGAGTCGTCGCTGATCCTGCTGATCGAGGCCGCCCAGGCCAAGGCGCTGAACAAGGTCGAAGCGACCTGGGACCCGCGCCCGACCCTGGGTGTCGTGCTGGCAGCCGGCGGTTATCCGGGCGACTACGCCAAGGGCGACGTGATCGACGGGCTCGACGAGGCGGCAGCGCTGGACGGCAAGGTATTCCATGCCGGCACCGCGCTCGACGCCGAAGGCCGGGTGGTGACGGCCGGCGGTCGGGTCCTGTGCGCCACGGCGATCGGCGAAAGCGTCGAACAGGCCCAGCAGCAGGCCTATCGCCTGGCTGAAAAGATCCGCTGGAACGGGATGTTCTATCGCAAGGACATCGGCTATCGCGCCATTGCGCGTGAGCGGTCCGACCGCTGAGCGGGCGCCTTTCGCAAATACGGGCGAAGACGCATGTGATGGCGTCTTCGCCCGATTACAGGCCGGTAGCCGCGTGACTATAATCCGCCGTCACACTCGAGAAGGGACTTCGGTCGTGGGGCGGTTCTGGATTGTCATCGCGTTGTTCCTGAGCCTGCTGGCAAACGCGGACGTGTTTGCAGCCCCGGCGTCCGACGCTCGTCTGGAAGATGAGGCCGGGCAGACCTGGCGCATGCTGATCGATCGCTCTGCGCGCCTGTCACTCGAAGAGGTCGCCGTACAGCGCCCGCTGTTCCAGCGACTCGATGCCCGTGCGTTCAGCGCGCCGGCCAGCGAGCAGGCGGTCTGGCTGCAGGTCAACCTGCCCCCCTTTGCCCAAGCCCATTGGCTCTGGCTGTATGCCCCGCGCATGCAGTACGTGGACTTCTACCTACTCAACAACGGCCAGATCGAACGGCACACCGCCACCGGAGAGCTGCGCCCGCTCAGCTCCCGGCCGTTACCCGATCGCGCCTACCTGTTCGAGTTGCCGAACGACGGTGAGGTACGCACGGCTTACATACGCCTGCAGTCGAGCCATCCGATGATGACCTGGTTCCAGGTGCTGGATGAAGCCGGCCTGGTCAAGCAGGCCAATCCGGCCTACCTGTTCGGCGCCCTGTTCGGTGCGCTCGCGCTGCTGGTGATCTATAACCTGGCGCGCTTCGCCTACACCCGCAGCTACAGCCATGTCTGGCTGGCGCTGACCCTCGCCGCGATGCTCTGCTGCGCGGTCGCCAACCTCGGCTTGCTCGCCACCTGGGCACCGCGACTGGTCTACAGCCAGCCGTTGATCGCCGACCTTTCGACGCTGGCCGGCTGCGTCGCCCTGCTCGGTTTCACCATCGCCTTCTTTCATCAGCGCAGCCGACCCTGGTGCAACTGGCTACTGGGCCTGCTGTTCAACCTCTGCCTGGCACTGGCAGGCGCGATCATGCTTGGCCCCTGGCTGTGGAACGTCTGGCTGATCTACGGACTGGTAGCGCTTGCGGTGTTCGCCTGCTTTGGTGTCGCGACCTATCACTGGCGCGATGGCTACGCTCCGGCGCGCCTGATCAGCATCGGACTGGCGCTGTTCGGCAGCACCTATCTGTTCTTCCTGCCCGCGCTGCTGGGGCTGGAGCAGTTCAAGCCAGGCCTTTTGACCGGCGGGTTGTTCAGCGCAGCGATGTCGTGCGGCCTGCTGTTGAGCCTCGCCCTGCTCGAACGCCAGCGCCAACTGCTCGCCGACAGCCGTACTCGCCATACCGCCCTGGCAGTGATGAGTGCCGAGCTGCGCACCAAGGCGGATTTCCTCGCCCGCGTCAGTCACGAGATCCGCACGCCGATGAACGGCGTACTCGGCATGAGCGAACTGCTGCTCAACACTTCGCTCTCGGCCAAGCAGCGCGACTACGTGCAAACCATCCATAGCGCCGGCAACGAGCTGCTGAATCTGATCAACGAGATCCTCGACGTCTCCAAACTGGAGAGCGGCCAGATCGAGCTGGAAGAGGTCCAGTTCGACCTCAGCGCGCTGATCGAGGACTGCCTGAACATCTTCCGGCCCAAGGCCGAACAGCAGCGAATCGAACTGGTCAGCCATATCCATCCGCAGTTGCCGGTGATCATCACCGGTGACCCCGGAAGGCTGCGCCAGGCGCTGCTCAGCTTGCTGGAGAACGCGTTCCGCCAGACCGAGGCAGGCGATCTGCTGCTGACCTCCTCGCTGGAGCATTCCAATGGCAAGCCCAGGCTGCGCATCAGCCTGCAGGACAGCGGTAAGCCGCTGGAAAGCCATGAGCGCAACGCCCTGCTCAACGCGTCCCTGGACAATCACGAGCTGCTTGCAGCCTCCAGCCATGGCGGCCGGCTCGGCCTGGTGGTAGCGCGCCAGCTGGTGCAACTGATGGGTGGCGAGCTGGGCATCCACAGCGACGACGCCGGCAATGCCGTGTGGATCAGCCTGCCGCTGAACGCCGACGACCTGCTGCATGCCTCCGCCGAATTCGACCGCACTCTGCAGGGCACCCGCTTGCTGGTGGTCGATGACAACGAGACCTGCCGCAAGGTCCTGGCGCAGCAATGCACCAGCTGGGGCATGGAGGTCAGTGCCGTGGGGTCCGGGCGGGAAGCCTTGGCCCTGCTACGCACCAAGGCGCATCTGAAGGATTACTTCGATGCGGTGCTGCTCGACCAGGACATGCCAGGCATGAACGGCATCCAGCTGGCGAGCAAGATCCGCGAGGATTTCAGCCTGACCCATGACCTGTTGCTGATCATGCTCACCGGCATGAGCAGCGCGCCGACCAAGGTCGAGGCGCGCAATGCCGGGATCAAGCGGATCCTGGCCAAGCCGGTGGCCGGCTACACCCTGCGCACGACCCTTGCCGAAGAGCTTGCCCAACGCCACAAACGCGAGGAGCGCCCGGCGCCGCCCGCACCGACCCTGCCGACAGCCACCGAAGTACCGATCGATTTCCGCATCCTGGTCGCCGAGGACAACAGCATTTCGACCAAGGTCATCCGCGGCATGCTCAACAAGCTGAACCTGACGCCCGACACAGCCAGCAATGGCGAACAGGCGCTGCTGGCGATCAAGGAGCAACCCTACGACCTGGTGCTGATGGATTGCGAAATGCCGGTCATGGATGGCTTCGAGGCCACCCGCCAACTGCGCGAGTGGGAAGCCAGCGAGGGGCGCCCACGCACGCCAGTGGTGGCGCTGACCGCGCATATTCTCAGCGAGCATCGGGAGCGCGCCCGGGAAGCCGGCATGGATGCGCACATGGCCAAGCCCGTCGAGCTCTCGCAGCTGCGCGAGCAGGTGGAGCACTGGGTGCAGTTCAAGGAGTCACGCGCCTCGTCCGAGACGCACTGATCGCGGCGCTCAAGCGACGATCTCGCTGATGACCAGGCCGCTCGCCGGCCGGGACGGCATGCGGGTCTCGTCGACGCGCAGATCCTGTTCGGGCACCCGGTAATCCATCCGCTGTGACAGCAGGCGCACCGCAGCCTTGGTCAGCTCGATCGCCGGCCGCTCACCCGGGCAGCGATGCCCTTGTGCCAGGTCCCCGCCACCCTGGGTCAGAAAGCTGTAGGCGTTGCCCTCCCAGCCAACGAATCGTTCGGGGCGGAACGCTTCAGGATCGGCCCAACTGCGCTCGTCGCGGTTGGTGCCGTAGAGGTCCAGCAGAACCCGAGTGCCCTTGGGAAAACGGAACCCACGCCAGTAAAAGTCCTCGCGAACCCGCGCGGCGGTAAACGGGAAAAAGGCGTGCAAGCGGCGCACTTCCTGGACGAAGGGCTCGACCATCCCGTCGTCCTGCCGCAGCCGCTCTCGCCA
This sequence comes from Stutzerimonas balearica DSM 6083, assembly GCF_000818015.1. Taxonomy (NCBI): domain Bacteria; kingdom Pseudomonadati; phylum Pseudomonadota; class Gammaproteobacteria; order Pseudomonadales; family Pseudomonadaceae; genus Stutzerimonas; species Stutzerimonas balearica. Next base: position 1,006,621 of record NZ_CP007511.1, on the reverse strand, counting down.
CTGCCGATGCCGGGCCAGCTCCAGCGCGGCGAAGACGATGAAGCGCGATACCGCCACGGTCGGACGCAGCAGGTTCAGAAGCTCGACCGCGGCCGTGGCCAGCGGCAGCAGCTGGCCATTGGCCTCACGGTGCCAGGCCAGCGTCGCCAGCGCCGAAGCCGGCGATGCCTCGGCGCGACGGACCGAGGCGAGCAAGCCGACCGCCCACTGTTCAGCCTCACGCCGAGAGCGGCGCGCGTGCCAATGCCTCGCACCGATGCCGCCGGCACCCTCGATCAGCGCGGTCAGTTGTTCACATCGTTGCCCTACCTCCGCTTCCGGCAGCGGCACGCCCGCCCAGGTGCAGACACTGCGGGTGAGCAATTCCTCGACAGCCGGAAGCAATGTCACCTGCCCCGCCGCGCGCCACCGGGGCAGCGCCGTCAGCCACTGCTGCTGGAACAGCGCAACCAGCGCCTGCACCTGCTCGGCCCCGAGCAACTGGAGAAACATACCTTTGCGCCGCCGATGAGCTTCATCATCGAGGCCTTGCACGCCACCCTGGCCGAACAACGTCTTCTGCAACATCCGCGGAGCCGCGCCGGCGCGCTCGAAGCGACGCTCGTCATAGAACAGGCGAGCCGCTTCTTCGCCGCTGATGCACAGCGTGTTCTGCAGCAGCAGGCGCACCTGGAACACGTCACTGTGCAGTCGCCGGCAGCGCTTCTGGATGAAGGCGTTGCCATCGCTGAGCAACGCCAGCGAACCTTCGATTCGTTCCTCGCGTGGAATTTCGCTCATGGGTCTGTCCCGGCTCATTTCTCATGCTGACCATGCCCATCCGCGGGCGTGCCCGTGCGGCGACGGGCTGCAGGCTGCACTGAACAAATCCGGATTGCCGCTGCCGATCTAAGCAGTACTGGCCGAATCGAACACTTACGTGCATGCTTTGCGCCCCTGCCGGGCAAAGCGCCATATATCCAGACGCCGGACCTGCCGTAGCGAGGAGCCCCAATCGATGACGAGACGAAGCGATGTCGCCTGGACCCTGATCGGGCTCGTGGCGGTACTGCTGTCCGGCTATCTGCTGTACGAAGAGGTTCGCAACATTTCCCTGGCCGAGCTGGCCGACAGCCTGCGAGCCATTGCCCCCATGCACTGGCTGGCGGCCGCCTGCGCCACGGCCGGCGCCTACTTCGCGCTGGCCTGGTACGACCGCATCGCCATGCTCCACCTGGGCAAGCGAATTTCCTGGTGGTTCATCACGCTCTGCTCATTCACCACCTACGCGCTGGCACACAACATCGGTGCTTCGGTGTTTTCCGGTGCCGTGGTCCGCTACCGGGCCTACCGCAGCAAAGGCCTGACACCGCAGGAAATCGGCATCCTGATCGTTTTCTGCTCCTTGACCTTCGGCCTGGGCACGCTGTCGGCCGGCGGCGCGGTACTGGTGCTGAAACCCTCGGTACTTGATCGCATCGTCGAGGTGCAGCCGGCGGTTGCGATCGGCATCGGCACCTTGCTGATGGGGCTCGTCGGGCTCTACATATTCGGTGCCTGGCGCCAGCTGCGCCCCCTCAAGCTGGGCAAGTGGCAGGTGGAGTATCCACGCCTGAGGGTGGTGGCCCGTCAGCTGCTCGCCGGGCCACTCGAGCTGCTCTGCGCCGCAGCGATCATCTACGTGGCATTGCCGGTGGAGAACAATCCGGGTTACCTCACCGTTCTCGGCGTCTTCCTGGCATCGTTCTCGCTGGCCTTGCTATCGCATGCACCCGGCGGGCTCGGCGTGCTGGAGGTAACCTTTCTCGCCGCCATGCCCGAACTGGCCACTGCCGATGTGCTGGCCGCGCTCATCGTCTTCCGTGTGCTCTATCTGTTGCTGCCCTTTGCGCTGGCCATCTTCGTCGTGCTCGGCTTCGAGATAGGTCAGTGGTCCGATCGCCGCAAGCCGCCAGCGGGATGAACAAAACGCGAAGCGGGGCTGGCGACTCGACCCGACACAGGCGATCATGACCGCCCTCGAACGCGACACACCGACATGAACGACACTTCCACCGCCCAGACCGAGCACCAACCTCGCCCGCTGATCGACATGGCGGTCAGCATCGTCATCCCCTCGATCATTCTGATGAAACTCAGCGGCGAGCATCGTCTCGGCGCCGATGGCGCCCTGGTGCTGGCCCTGGCCTTCCCGCTGGGGTGGGGCCTGTGGGAGCTGGTGCGCTATCGCAAGTTCAACTGGATTGCCCTGCTCGGGCTGGTCAGCGTGCTGCTCACCGGCGGCATCGGGCTGTTGCAACTGAATACGCGCTGGCTGGCCATCAAGGAAGCGGCGGTGCCCGGGCTGATCGGGCTCGCGGTCCTGTTCTCCACGCGCACTCGCTATCCGCTGATCCGCACCATGCTCTACAACCCGAAGGTCATCAACGTCGCCAGGGTCCATGAGCAGCTCGAGACCAAGGGGCAGACCGAGCACTTCGAGAAGCGCCTGCAGCGGGCGACCTACTGGCTGAGCGGCACCTTTTTCTTCTCGTCGGCCATGAACTACGTGCTGGCAAAGTGGATCGTGCACAGCCCGGCCGGAACCGAGGCGTTCAACGAAGAACTGGGGCGTATGACGCTGCTCAGCTATCCGATGATCGCCATCCCCAGCATGCTGATGATGATGGCCATCTTCTACTACCTCTGGCGCACCATCCATGGCCTGACCGGGCTATCGCTGGAGGAGATCATGCACGCCCCCCACGAGCGCAAGTAGCGGGCGTGCCTGGCGTCAGAACACCAGCTTGAACAGGCCGATCACGACAATCAGGCCAATGATGAAGATGATGCCAGCAGTGCCACCGATGAACTTGAGCATGGGTACCTCCTTCACAGTCGTCATCCGATGGACAGCGAACGCCGTGCCGGCGTTCTCTCGAACTCACGCCGTCAGCCGGCGAGCAGATGCATCCAAAGTGGCAGACTGACCGCCGCGACCACGGTCGAGAGAAACACCGCCGAGCCGACCGGCCGGGTGTCGTCGGCATGCCGAACGAACGCCAGCACGTTCACCCCGCTCGGGCAGGCCGCCAGTAGCACCAGCACGCTGCGCGCCTCCATGCTCAGCCCGGGCAGCAGCCCCGAGAGCCACCATACCGAGAGCGGAAACAGCCCCAGCTTGATCACGCTCAGCACGAACGCCGCCGGACTTGGCCGCAATCGATAGCGCGCCAGACTCAGCCCCAGCACCAGCAGCGCACAGGGTAGCGCCGCCTGGGCCAGCCAGCCCGCCAGGCGCCAGAATGGCTCGGGTAGGTCGAGCCCCGACAGGTTGAGCAAGGCTCCGGCAACCAGGCCGACGATCAGCGGATTGGCCAGATTCTTCAGCAGCGCGGCGCCACTGACGCGCTCGCCGGAACCCAGCGCCACGTAGAAGCTCTGCAGCGAAAACAGAATCAGGCTGTGGAATACGAGAATGGCGAACACGAAAACCAGGCTTTCGCTGCCCAGCAACGTGCTGACCAGCGGAATGCCGACCAGCACGTTGTTCGAATAGGCGGCGGTGAGGCCGAGCGCCGTGGGACGACCGCGCAGCCGATGCGCCACCAGGTTGACCAGGACGAATACCAGCAGCACCGGCGCGAAGTAGGCGACCAGCAGCATCGGCGACATGCCTTCGCCCAGCTCGGCCCGGGCGATGCCGTTGAACAACACGGCCGGCATGAACAGTTTGAAGGTCAGCGACGCGAGGCCGGAACTCCCCTCCGTGCTCAACCAGCCGCGCCGCCCGATCAGCAGGCCCAGGGCAATCAAGGCGAAGATCGGCAGAATCGCTTGAACCGCTACCATGCAACGCTCCCGCCGCTCAGTACAAAGTTGGCAAAAGCGTCAAGAATACCGGCCACGCCGCGCAGGCGCACGCTTGCCGGCGCGAATCAGGCGAGCGAGGCGTGTGCGCTGCGTGCTGACGCCATGGACAAGCGCTCCAAGACGTCGGCGAGATCCTGCCGCCAGTCGCGCTGGGCTATCCCGAAGGCCTGTTCCAAGCGGCTGCAGTCAAGCACTGACCAGGCCGGCCGCTGCGCGGGTGTAGGGTAGTCGAGCGTCGCGATCGGGCTGACCTGCGGCAGCTGCGCAAGCAGCCCGATCCGGCCGGCCTGCCGAAAGATTTCTTCGGCGAACTCGTACCAGCTGCACGACGGCGAGCCGCTGTAGTGGTAGAGGCCCCAGGCCAGCGAGCCCTCCCGGCCATAGCGGCGCGCCAGCTCGAGCAGCACCTCGGCGATGCTGCCAGCCGCCGTCGGACCACCCATCTGGTCGCTGACCACACCCAGCGCGTCGCGCTCGCCGCCCAGACGCAGCATGGTCTTGACGAAGTTGCGCCCGTGCACGCCGTAGACCCAGCTGGTGCGCAGGATCAGATGCCTGTCCAGACATTCGCGTATCGCATCTTCGCCGGCCAGCTTGCTGGCACCGTAGACGCCGGTAGGTCGCGTGGGGTCGCTCTCGCGATAGGGCGCTCGACCATCACCGGCGAAGACATAATCGGTGGACAGATGCAGCAGCGGAATGCCGGCGCGCGCAGCAGCCTCGGCCAGGTGGCGCGGGCCGTCTCGATTGACGGCGAAGGCCTGCTCGACCTCCGTCTCGGCATGATCGACATGCGTATAGGCGGCCGCATTGATGATCAGTTGAGGCTGAAGCTGCCAGAGATCACGCTCGATCTGTACCGGGCAGCCGATATCGAGCTGCTGGCGGCTTCGCCCGATCGCCGTCATGCCGAACGCCGCCGCCCTCTCGACCAGCTCGCGGCCGACCTGCCCGCTCGCGCCACATACCAGAATCCGCATCGTGTAATTGCCCCGTCGATGACACGCCCGCTGCCAGCGTGCGCCTTGGAATGATTGCCGAGCCAGCCGACCACCCCGAGCCGACGTAGCCCTTCGTCCCGCTCGTTTATCGACCGTCAGGCTGCTTGCCGGAGCTGCGCTCAACCGATCTCCGCACGCAGCCTCGTTGAGGCTCGCAAACGGCCGCTTTGTTCCGCGCCCGTATCATTCAGCTACAACTTTGGTCGCAAGCTTGAGTATCAGAGGAGCACCGGCACCCGCCGCGCCAGGCGGATTTCCTCGGGAGACAGCTCCGCCGCATAGGCGAGCACCTCGACGCCGGCCGCCCGCGCATCCTGCAGCGCCGCATGGTAAGCCGGATCGATCTCCCGGGCGGCGCGGACCGCCTCGACGTCAGTCAGATTCACGCAGTACAGCAGCACCGCCCGGACACCCGCACGCGCCTGGGCCGCGAGCTCTCGCAGGTGCCGCGCCCCCCGCGCGGTGACCGCATCGGGAAAGGCTGCGATCGGGTCGTCGGCAAACCCAAGCGTGACGCTTTTGACTTCCACGTAGACCTCGCCACGGGGAAAGCTCAACTGAAAGTCCACTCGGCTGTTTTCCTGGCCATAAGCGACCTCCCGCCGCAGCGCGGTAAAGCCATCCAGCTCGGCGATCACACCGGCGAGCAGCGCTTCTTCGACCAGCCGATTGGCCCGCGCCGTATTCACGCAAGCCAGGCGCCCATGTGGTGTCTGCACCAGCTCCCAGGTGCCCGGCAGCTTGCGACGCGCATCGTTATGACGGGAAAACCATACGCGCGCGCCCTCCCCCATGCAGTTGAGCATCGAACCGGTGTTGGGGCAGTGGATGCACAACGGCTCGCCGCCATCGGTCAGCACGTCGGCGAAGAAGCGCTTGTAACGACGAACCAACGTGCCCGTCTCGAGCGGCTGCGGGTAACGCATCAGGGTCGCCAGCTCTGCAGGCCACGGGCGATGCGCGCCACCGCCTGCTCCAGCACCGGCAGCGCCTGGGTATAGGCGAATCGCACATGGTGCCCGGCCTGGTAACGACCGAAATCGAGACCGGGCGTGATGGCGACGAACTCGGTTTCCAGCATGTGCTGACAGAATCGGTAGGCATCGCCGCCGAAGGCGCGGATATCGGCATACAGATAGAAAGCGCCCTGCGGCTCCACCGCTATCACGAAGCCCAACTCGCGCAGCGCCGGCAGCAGGAAGTCACGACGCCTGGCGAACTCGGCGCGACGCGCCTCGAGGATTTCCAGCGTCGGCGCCTCGAAACACGCCAGCGCCGCATGCTGGGCCATGCTCGGGGCACTGATGTAGAGGTTCTGCGCCAGCTTCTCCAGCTCCGGCACCGCGGCCGGCGGGGCGACGAGCCAGCCCAGCCGCCAGCCAGTCATGCCGAAGTACTTGGAGAAACTGTTGAGTACGAAGGCCTGGTCGTCGACTTCCAGAACACTGGGCGCGTCCATGCCGTAGGTCAGCCCGTGATAGATCTCATCGACCACCAGGTGGCCGCCGCGCGCGCGCAATGCAGCCGAAAGCGCCGCCAGCTGTGCGCGATCCAGCACCGTGCCGGTGGGATTGGCTGGCGAGGCCACCAACGCGCCGACGCTGGCGGCGTCCCAGTGGCGTTCGACGAGTTCGGGCGTCAGCTGGTACTGGCTCTCCGGGCCGACCGGCACCAGCTGCGCGGCCCCTTCGACCAGGCGCAGGAAATGCCGATTGCACGGGTAGCCGGGATCGGCCAGCAGCCAGTGCTTGCCCGGATCGACCAGCAGGCTGCTGGCCAGCAACAGGGCACCGGAGCCACCGGGCGTCACAAGAATGCGTTCGGGGTCTATGGTTAAACCATGGCGCAGCCCATAAAAGGAAGCGATCGCCTCGCGCAGCTGCGGCAAGCCTCGCGCGGCGGTGTAGCGGGTGTGGCCGGCCGCGAGTGCCGCCTGCCCCGCCGCGACGATGGGCGCCGCCGTGGTGAAGTCGGGTTCGCCGATTTCCAGGTGAATGACGTCATGGCCCTGAACCTGCAGCTGATTGGCCCGGTCCAACAACGCCATGACATGAAAGGGTTCGATCGCACGGCTGCGTGCGCTGAAAGACGAGGTCATCGGACCTACCTGATCGGTCAAAACAGGGATTCTAACCAAGGCCCCGCAAAGCCAGAAGCCACCATCGTTTAGGGGAGTAGCGCGCCCCGAGCCGATCTGGTAAGTTCGCCCGCTTGCAGCCGCAGGGCCGGCACGGGCCGGCGGGGACCACCATCTGCGCAATGGACATAGCGAGAGGCGTTCATCCATGCCCATTACCAAAGCGACACCGACTAGCAGTCAACTGATTCGCGCCTTCGAGCCGTACAAGGAAGCCCCCGGCGAGGAGTACATGAGCGACAAGATGCGCGCTCATTTCACCGGCATCCTGAACAAGTGGAAGCAGGAGCTGATGGAGGAAGTCGATCGCACCGTGCACCACATGCAGGATGAGGCCGCCAACTTCCCGGATCCGGCCGACCGCGCCAGCCAGGAAGAGGAATTCAGCCTGGAGCTGCGCGCCCGCGACCGCGAGCGCAAGCTGATCAAGAAGATCGACGAAACCCTGCAGCTGATCGAGGACAACGAGTACGGCTGGTGCGAGTCCTGTGGTGTCGAGATCGGTATCCGCCGCCTCGAAGCCCGTCCGACCGCCACGCTCTGCATCGACTGCAAGACGCTGGCCGAGATCAAGGAAAAGCAACTCGGTTCCTGATCCCGACGGGGCGCTTAGGCGCCCCGCTTCTTTTCCCCCTGTCGCCCCATCGATGCCCGCCCGTTCCACGCCCACTGCCGCAGCCGAACGCTATGTCGGGCGTTTCGCACCTACCCCCAGTGGCCTCCTGCACTTCGGCTCACTCGTAGCCGCGCTGGCCTCCTACCTGGATGCGCGTGCCGTCGGCGGCATCTGGCTGCTGCGCATGGAAGACCTGGATCCACCGCGCGAGATGCCCGGCGCGCAGGACGCCATCCTGCATACGCTCGAAGCCTACGGTATGCAGTGGGACGGGCCGGTTCTGCGCCAAAGCGAACGTCTCCCCCTCTACAACGCGGTCATCGACGACCTGCTTGCCCGCGGGCTGGCTTACCCTTGCAACTGTTCGCGCAAGCAGCTGCAAGCCCATGCCGGCGTTTACCCGGGCTTCTGTCGTGACGCCAACCTGCCGCTGCAGGACGCCGCCATCCGTCTTCGCGTACCAGCCCGCGAGTACAGCTTCGACGACCGCGTACAGGGTGAGTTTCACCAGCACCTGGGACGCGAGGTGGGCGATTTCGTCATTCGGCGGCGCGACGGCCTGATCGCCTACCAGCTCGCCGTGGTGCTCGATGACGGCCAGCAGGGCGTGACCGACGTGGTTCGCGGCGCCGACCTGCTCGACTCCACGCCACGCCAGCTCTACCTGCAGGAGCTGCTGGGCCTGACACGTCCGCGTTACCTGCATTTGCCGCTGATCATCCAGCCCGACGGCCACAAGCTGGGCAAGCGCTACCGCTCACCGCCGCTGCAGCCCCACGAGGCCGCGCCTCTGCTGTTGCGCGCATTGCGCGCGCTCGGCCAGCAGCCGGACCCGGCATTGGCGCAGGGCACGCCGGAGGAGGTGCTGCGCTGGGCGACAGCCCACTGGGATGCGACGCGCATTCCTCGCTGCCGCACGCTGGCCGAGGCCCAGCTGCGCTGATCGCACGCGCTTCGCAGAGGCAGCGCGCTTCTAGCCGGCAGCTGCTTCCTTTACCATCGGGCCCACTTCCGATGTGAGAGGCGGCATGTACATCTACCGACTGGTGCTGCTCCTGGTGGTGGGGATTTACCTGTTCTCCCCAGCCATCATGGACTGGTGGATCGACCCCAACGGCGCGTGGTATCGGCCCTATCTGCTGTGGCTGATCCTCATCGTGGTGACCTTCATCCTGCAGAGCCAGCGTGATGCCGACGAACTTTAGCCTGAGCCACCTGGTACTGATCAGTGCCGCCTACCTGCTGGCGTTGTTCGGCGTCGCCTGGTTCAGCGAACGTGGGCTGATCCCGCGGGCGATCATTCGCCATCCGCTGACCTATACGCTGTCACTCGGCGTCTATGCCAGCGCCTGGGCCTTCTACGGCACGGTCGGGCTGGCCTATCAGTACGGCTATGGCTTTCTCGCCACCTACCTGGGCGTGTGCGGTGCCTTCCTGCTGGCACCCGTGCTGCTCTACCCGATCCTGCGTATCACGCGCACCTATCAGCTCGCCTCGCTGGCCGACCTGTTCGCCTTTCGCTTTCGCAGCACCTGGGCCGGCGCGCTCACCACGATCGTCATGCTGGTCGGCATGCTGCCGTTGCTCGCCCTGCAGATCCAGGCGGTGGCCGACGCGATCGGCATCCTGACCCTGGAGCCGATGCAGGAGCGCGTCGCGCTCGGCTACTGCGCACTGATCATGCTGTTCACCGTGCTCTTCGGTGCACGCCATATTGCCGCCCGGGAGAAACACGAAGGTCTGGTCTTCGCCATCGCCTTCGAGTCGGTGGTCAAGCTGGCAACCTTTGGCGCGATCGGCCTGTATGCGCTCTATGTGGTATTCGGCGGCCCGCACCAGCTGGAGCTCTGGTTGCTGCAGAACCAGTCGGCGCTGCAGGCGTTGCATACGCCCCTGCAGGAAGGGCCCTGGCGCACACTGCTGCTGGTATTTTTCGCCTCGGCGATCGTCATGCCGCACATGTTTCACATGACCTTTGCCGAAAACATCAACCCGCGTGCGCTGGTCAGCGCCAGTTGGGGGCTGCCGCTGTATCTGCTGTTGATGAGCCTGGCAGTACCGCTGATCCTCTGGGCCGGGCTCAAGCTCGGGGTAAGCACCAACCCGGAATACTTCACGCTTGGTCTCGGCATTGCCGCCGGCAACGAAGCGCTGGCACTGCTCGCCTTTCTCGGCGGCCTGTCGGCTTCCAGCGGGCTGATCATCGTCAGCACCCTGGCCCTGTCGGGAATGGCACTCAACCACCTGGTCCTGCCGCTCTACCAGCCGTCCTCGGAAGGCAACATCTACCGCTGGCTGAAGTGGACGCGGCGCAGCCTGATCCTGGCGATCATCCTGGCCGGCTACGGCTTCTACCTGCTGCTCGGCGCCGAGCAGGACCTGTCGAACCTGGGGATCGTCGCCTTTGTCGCGACCCTGCAGTTCCTTCCTGGCGTGCTCTCGGTGCTCTACTGGCCGACCGCCAATCGGCGCGGCTACATCGCCGGGCTGGTGGCGGGAATCGGCGTCTGGCTGACCACCATGCTGCTGCCGCTGGTCGGCAACCTGGATGGCTTCTACATCCCCTTGCTGAACATGGTCTACGTGCTGGACGACACCAGCTGGCACCTGGCGGCAATTGCCTCGCTGGCAGTGAATGTCCTGGCCTTCACCCTGGTTTCGCTGTTCACCGACAGCAGCCCGGAGGAGCAGAGCGCGGCCGAGGCCTGCGCCGTGGAAAATCTGCGGCGACCGCAGCGCCGCGAACTGCTGGCCGCCTCACCCCAGGAGTTCGCCACCCAGCTGGCCAAACCGCTGGGCGCCAAGATCGCCCAGCGCGAGGTCGAACAGGCCCTGCGCGACCTGAAGATGCCCTTCGACGAGCACCGCCCCTACGCCCTGCGCCGGCTGCGCGATCGCATCGAAGCCAACCTGTCGGGCTTGATGGGCCCTAGCGTCGCGCAGGACATCGTCGAAAATTTCCTGCCCTACAAACATGGCACAGAGGGCTACGTCACCGAGGACATCCACTTCATCGAGAGCCGCCTGGAGGATTACCACTCGCGCCTGACCGGCCTGGCCGCCGAGCTCGACGCCCTGCGCCGCTACCACCGGCAGACCCTGCAGGAGCTGCCGATGGGGGTCTGCTCGCTGGCCAAGGATCAGGAAATCCTGATGTGGAACCGTGCCCTGGAAGAGCTGACCGGCATTCGCGCGCTGCAGGTCGTGGGCTCGCGGCTGCCCACCATCGCCGAACCCTGGCGCAGCCTGCTGGTGGATTTCATCGCCCAGGCCGACGAGCATCTGCACAAGAAGCGCCTGTCGCTCGATGGCACCCGGCGTTGCCTGAACCTGCACAAGGCGGCCATCGCCGAACCACTGGCGCCCGGCAACAGCGGCCTGGTCCTGCTGGTCGAAGACCTCACCGAGACCCAGGAGCTGGAGGATCGGCTGGTGCATTCCGAGCGCCTGGCCAGTATCGGCCGGCTCGCCGCCGGGGTCGCCCACGAGATCGGCAATCCGATCACCGGCATCGCCTGCCTGGCGCAGAATCTGCGCGAAGAGCGCGAGGGCGACGGGGAGATCATCGAGATCAGCAGCCAAATCATCGAGCAGACCAAGCGCGTCTCGCGGATCGTGCAGTCGTTGATGAGCTTCGCGCATGCCGGCGGCCGCCAGCAGAGCCTGTATCCGGTGAGCCTGCGCGACATCACCCAGGAAGCCATCGCCCTGCTCTCGCTCAACCGTCAACGCACCGAAGTCCGCTTCGTCAATCAGTGCCACGCCGAGCACCTGGCCGAGGGCGACGCCCAGCGCCTGGCCCAGGTGGTCATCAACCTGCTGTCCAACGCGCGGGACGCCTCGTCGCCAGGCGGCACGATCCGCATCAGCAGCGAGCAATCCGAGCAGACGGTCTACCTGATCGTCGAGGATGAGGGCAGCGGAATTCCCAAGGCCATCCAGGATCGGCTGTTCGAGCCATTCTTCACCACCAAGGACCCTGGAGAGGGCACCGGGCTGGGCCTCGCGCTGGTCTATTCGATCGTGGAAGAGCATTATGGCCAGATCGATATCGACAGCCCGGCTGACCCGGTAACGCAGCGCGGCACCCGTTTCCGCATCACCCTGCCGCGGCATGTCGAGGCATCACATGCCGCAAGTTGAAGAGGCGACGCCGTCCGGCTCGACGCCGGGACGCCTCCAGACCGCCGAGAGAGTACCGATGTCACACATACTGATCGTCGAAGACGAAACCATCATCCGCTCCGCCCTGCGACGCCTGCTCGAACGCAATCAGTACGAGGTCAGCGAAGCCGGTTCGGTGCAGGAGGCGCAGGAGCGCTACAGCATCCCCGCCTTTGATCTGATCGTCAGCGACCTGCGGTTGCCCGGAGCGCCGGGCACCGAGCTGATCAGACTCGCCGAGGGCACCCCGGTGCTGATCATGACTAGCTACGCCAGCCTGCGCTCGGCGGTGGACTCGATGAAGCTAGGAGCGGTCGACTACATCGCCAAGCCGTTCGACCACGACGAGATGCTGCAGACCGTGGCGCGTATCCTCAGCGACCGTCAGCAGCTTGCCAGCCAGCCTGCCATCGCGCGCGAGGCCCCGCCTTCGACCGCCGCCAGCAGCAACCAGGCGAGCGATATCGGCATCATCGGCCACTGCGCGCCAATGCTCGACCTGTTCGGCAAGATTCGCAAAGTCGCCCCGACCGATTCCAACGTGCTGATCCAGGGCGAATCGGGCACCGGCAAGGAGCTGGTCGCCCGCGCGCTGCACAACCTCTCACGCCGCGCCAAGGCGCCGATGATCTCGGTCAACTGCGCGGCAATTCCGGAAACCCTCATCGAATCCGAGCTGTTCGGCCATGAAAAAGGCGCCTTCACCGGCGCCAGTGCCGGGCGCGCCGGACTCGTCGAAGCGGCCGACGGCGGCACGCTGTTCCTCGACGAGATCGGCGAGCTGCCGCTCGAAGCCCAGGCACGCCTGTTGCGGGTGCTTCAGGAAGGCGAGATCCGTCGTGTCGGCTCGGTGCACTCGCAGAAGGTCGACGTGCGACTGATCGCCGCCACCCACCGCGACCTCAAGACCCTGGCCAAGACCGGGCAGTTTCGCGAGGACCTCTATTACCGTCTGCACGTCATCGCGCTGCGCTTGCCGCCGCTGCGCGAACGCGGCCACGACGTACTGGAGATCGCCCGCGCCTTTCTCGATCGCCAGTGCGAGCGCATGGGCACCGAGCCAATGCACTTCTCGCGCGAGGCCGAGCAGGCGATCCGACGCTATTCCTGGCCGGGCAACGTGCGTGAACTCGAAAATGCCATCGAGCGAGCCGCGATTCTCAGCGAAGGGCCGGAAATCAGCGCCGAGCTGCTGGGGCTGGATATCGAGCTCGACGACATCGACGATGACTTCGAGCCGAACTGCGGACCTCTCGCCGCAAGCGCCTCCAACGAGCCCACCGAAGATCTGTCGCTCGAGGACTACTTCCAGCACTTCGTCCTTGAGCACCAGGACCACATGACCGAAACCGAGCTGGCCCGCAAGCTCGGCATCAGCCGCAAATGCCTGTGGGAGCGCCGCCAGCGCCTGGGGATACCGCGACGCAAGTCGGGCGCTACCGGCTAGGCAGGTGTTACCGCCGCAGCGACGAGTAACAGGGAACCGGGTTCATCGGTAACGAAGAACCCGGTTTTTTATTGCCTTGTACCTCCCAAGATTACGTAACCACCTGAAATATAAGACTTTTCCAAAAGTGGCACGCCACCTGCTTACTACATGGCACAACAACAATAACAAGCGACCCCACAATAAGAACAAGACGTAACGGCTCCAGCAAAACAACGACAACAACGCGGAGGCGCAGCTAACTGATTCTTTTGGAGAGGACTTGCCGAGGCCACTGGCCAGCTGACCGGACCGAGAAGAACAAGAACTGCATGAAAGCAGTACCCGTACCGGCCGACAGGCAACTCAGCGACCAAAGAAATCCGTTTGCTATTGGCTCCTGATCGGAGCGTTCTTCCCAGCGATACTGATCTCTGGGAACAGGCGAAAACAAAAACAAACGCCTGCGAACAATAACAACAGCACGCGACAATCTTTCCAGAGGGGAGCTTCGGCTCCCCTCTGTGCTATCGCCTCACAGTTTTGACACCCCCGCCTCCTTCGTTCACCATCGCTTGCTACCCGGTGCTAGAATCCGCGCACGTTTGCCGGCATTCGCGTGCCGTTCCGCTATCTCGCCAACAGTGCCTCCCTCATGCTGAAAAAGCTGTTCCAGTCATTTCGCTTTCCCCTGCGCCGCGTCCCGCACGCCCGACGCTCTCCCGAAATACTGACCAGCCGGCAACACTCGCTGCATCGAAACGAAATCAGCCGGTACGCCGTCAATGTCGTCGAGCGCCTTCAACAGGCCGGCTACGAGGCCTACGTCGTCGGCGGTTGTGTCCGCGACCTGCTGCTCAAGCTCGACCCCAAGGACTACGACGTCGCCACCAGCGCCACGCCGGAGCAGGTGCGCGCCGAATTTCGCAACGCGCGGGTAATCGGCCGCCGCTTCAAACTCGTCCACGTGCACTTTGGCCGCGAGATCATCGAGGTGGCTACGTTCCGCGCCCACCACCCGCATGAGGACGAGGAGCAGGACCAACACCAGGCCGCTCGCAACGAAAGCGGGCGCATTCTGCGCGACAACGTCTACGGCACGCTGGAAGACGACGCCCAGCGGCGCGACTTCACGATCAATGCCCTGTACTACGATCCAAGCACCGAGCGCATCCTTGATCACACCCACGGCGTGCATGACATCCGCAATCGTCTGGTGCGGCTGATCGGCGATCCCGAGCAGCGTTACCAGGAAGACCCCGTACGCATGCTGCGTGCCGTACGCTTCGCCGCCAAGCTCGACTTCGAGATCGAACGGCACAGTGCCGAACCCATTCACGACCTCGCCGAGCTGCTGGAAGACATCCCGGCGGCACGACTGTTCGAAGAGGTCCTCAAGCTGTTCATGGGCGGTCGTGCCGAGCAGACCTTCGACCTGCTGCAGGAATATGGGCTCTTCGCACCGCTGTTCCCGGCAACCGCCGTGGCGCTCGAGCGCAACCCCGACTATGCCGAGACGTTGATCCGCAACGCCCTGGCCAATACCGATCTGCGCATCCAGCAGGGCAAACCGGTCACACCGGCGTTCCTGTTCGCTGCGCTGCTCTGGCCCGCCCTGCCGGCACGCGTGCTCGAGCTGCAGGATCGCGGCATGCCACCGATCCCCGCCATGCAAGAGGCGGCGCACGACATCATCTGGGAACAGTGTCAGCGCACTGCGATTCCCAAGCGCTTCACCATCCCGATGCGCGAGATCTGGGATATGCAGGAACGCCTGCCGCGCCGGCAGGGCCGCCGCGCGGATCAGCTGCTGGAGAATCCGCGCTTCCGCGCCGGCTATGATTTCCTGCTGCTGCGCGAGAGCGCTGGCGAACAGACCCACGGCCTTGGCGAATGGTGGACGCGCTATCAGGACGTCGACGACAGCGAGCGCCGCCACATGATTCGCGAGCTCAGCAGCCGCGACGAAGGCGGCGCCCCGCGCAAACGCCGCCGCAGCGGTGGGGGGCGTCGCCGTCGCGGCAGTGGCTCGCCGGCCGCGGCCGACTGATGGAGCGCGCCTATATCGGGCTGGGCAGCAATCTGGCGGAACCCGAGCAGCAGCTCCGCGATGCGATCGCCGCGCTCGCCGGCATCGTGAATACCGAGCTGATGGCGGTCTCCTCGTTCTATGCCAGCGATCCACTCGGGCCAAGTGACCAGCCGCGCTATGTGAATGCGGTCGCCGCACTGGATACCGGGCTTGCGCCGCTGCAACTGCTCGATGCACTGCAGGCGATCGAACTCGCCCAGGGGCGTCAACGCAAGGCCGAGCGCTGGGGCCCGCGCACCCTTGACCTGGATATCCTGCTGTTCGGCAATCGATCGCTGAGCGAGCCGCGACTGACCGTGCCGCATTACCACATGCACGCGCGTCCCTTCGTGCTATATCCGTTGGCCGAGCTCGTGCCCACCGGCTTTCGCCTTCCGGACGGCCGTACGCTGGACGAGCTGATCGCCGCGTGCCCCTTCACCGGACTGGAACGCTTGGCGACCGATCTGTAACGCATTGCGGTAACGACCGTAACACCCGGGTAACACCCATCATTGACTTAGCTGGGCGTCAACCCGAGTATAAGCGCCCTCTGCTGGTACCGATTGTCGCACGCAGCTGCGCACGGCCCGGCGACAGACCCCTCAGAGGCCCCGAAGAGGACGGCTCATGCCAGACGTAACCCTGACCACACTGCAAGGGCTCAAGCAGAAGGGCGAGAAGATCGTCATGCTGACCTGCTACGACGCCACCTTTGCCCGCACGGCATGCGATGCGGGGGTGGAGATGCTGCTGATCGGCGACTCGCTCGGCATGGTCCTGCAAGGTCACGACAGCACGCTGCCGGTGAGTGTTGCCGACATGGCCTATCACACAGCCAGCGTCAAACGCGGTAACCGCGGCGCCATGATCGTCGCCGACCTGCCGTTCATGGCCAATGCCACGCTCGAGCAGACGCTGAACAATTCCGCGATGCTGATGCAGGCCGGAGCGCACATGATCAAGCTCGAAGGTGCCGGTTGGCTGGCCGAATCGATCGGCCAGCTGGCTGAGCGCGGCATCCCCGTCTGCGCGCACATGGGCCTGACGCCACAGGCGGTCAACCTGTTCGGCGGTTACAAGGTGCAGGGCCGGGGCGAGGCGCAGGCCGAGAAGATGCTCGCCGATGCCCGTGCCCTGGAGGCTGCCGGTGCGGCCATGCTGCTGCTCGAATGCGTGCCCAGCGAGCTGGCGGCCCGCATCACCGAAGCGGTTCGCATCCCGGTGATCGGCATTGGCGCCGGCAGCGCCACCGATGGGCAGGTTCTGGTGCTGCATGACATGCTCGGCCTTTCGCTCAGCGGTCGGGTACCGAAGTTCGTGAAGAACTTCATGCAGGCACAGAACAGCATTCCGGCCGCCATTGCCGCCTATGTCCGCGCCGTGAAAGCGGTCGAGTTCCCTGCAGCCGAACACGAGTTTTCCGCATGAACATCGTCAAGACCGTCGCCGATCTGCGTGCCGCCGTGGCGCGTGCCCGCGGCGAGGGCAAGCGTATCGGCTTCGTGCCGACCATGGGCAACCTGCATGCCGGGCATATCGCCCTGATCAAGAAGGCCGGCCAACGCGCCGACTTCGTCGTCGCCAGCATTTTCGTCAATCCGCTGCAGTTCGGTCCCAACGAGGATCTGGCCAGCTATCCGCGGACACTGGCCGCCGACCAGGAAAAACTGGTCAACGCCGGTTGCCACCTGTTGTTCGCCCCCAGTGTCGAGGAAATGTACCCCCACGATCAGGCAGACCAGACGCTGGTGCGCGTGCCCGGTGTGTCCGAGGGGCTGTGCGGGGCCAGTCGGCCTGGGCATTTCGATGGCGTATCGACGGTGGTGACCAAGCTGTTCAACATGGTGCAGCCCGACCTGGCCGTGTTCGGCCAAAAGGACTTCCAGCAGCTGGCAGTGATCCGCACCATGGTGCGCGACCTGAACATGCCGGTGCAGATCATCTCCGAACCGATCGTGCGCGCCGACGACGGCTTGGCGCTGTCCTCGCGTAACGGCTACCTGACCACGGAAGAGCGGACCATCGCCCCGCAACTGTATCGCACATTGTGCGAACTGCGCGATGCGATTGCCGGTGGCGAGCGCGACTATTCGGCGCTGGTCGAGCGCGGCCTGAACCGCCTGCGCCAGGCAGGGCTACGTCCGGACTATCTGGAGCTGCGCAACGCCGTCGATCTGCAGCCGGCCGATCAGCACTCGCGCGAGGTCGCCATCCTCGTAGCAGCGTTTCTCGGCAGGACACGCCTGCTCGACAACATCCTGGTGGAAACCGGCACGACCGCCCACTGAACCGCCCTCCCGCAGCCTTGAACACACCCAAGGCTTCGGGCACACTCTGCGCCGCTTGCGCCCCCGGAGGACCCTGCCATGCACGCCATCATGCTCAAGGCAAAACTGCACCGCGCCGTGGTGACCCATTCCGTACTCGACTACGAAGGCTCCTGCGCCATCGATGGTGAGTGGCTCGACCTGGCCGGGATCCGCGAGTACGAACAGATTCAGATCTACAACGTCGACAACGGCGAGCGGTTCACCACCTACGCCATTCGCGGCGAGGAAGGTTCGAAGATCATTTCGGTCAACGGCGCCGCCGCGCACAAGGCGGGTGTCGGCCACCGGCTGATCATCTGCGCCTACGCCCACTACAGCGAAGCCGAGCTGGCGAACTTCAAGCCGCACGTGCTGTACATGGGCGCCGATGGCGACCTCAGCCACACCAGCAACGCCATTCCGGTCCAGGTTGCCTGACCTGCCACGGCGATGCCCGAAAGCCCGAAGCGCAGTCTGTGCTTCGGGCTTTTTCGTATCGACCAGGCCGCCAAGAACCTGCGGAACACAGCGGCACGGCACAGGTCTGAGCAGACTCGGCGGTAGCGCCGGCCATGCATTGCTACCGCCCTCCTGCATTGCCATATGATGGCCCGACATAGCAAAGGAAGCCGCCTCATCATGAGCTATTACCTGAACCCTCTCGATGTCACCGCCCTGCCATCCTGGAAAGCTCTGGAAGAGCACCGCCTGGCCATGCAGCACTTCAACATGCGCGAGGCCTTCCAGGCGGACCCGGAGCGTTTCAACGAGCTATCGGTCTCCTGCTGTGGACTCTTTCTCGACTACTCGAAGAACCTGATTACCAACGAAACCCGCGCCTTGCTGGTCAACCTGGCCCGTGAGGCGGGCGTCGAGCAGGCGGCCCATGCCATGTTCAACGGCGAACCGGTCAATGCCTCGGAACGGCGCCCGGCACTGCACACCGCCCTGCGCCGCCCACTCGGCGACAGCCTGATGGTCGACGGCCACAACCTGATGCGCGAAGTGCACGGCTCCCTGGCGCAGATGACGGATATCGTCGGGCGTATCCACAACCATCTCTGGCGGGGCTACAACGACAAGCCGATCACCGACGTGGTCAACATCGGTATCGGCGGTTCCTTCCTTGGTCCGCAGCTGGTGTCCGAGGCCCTGCTGCCGTTCACCCAGCAAAGCGGCGTGCGCTGCCACTACCTGGCCAACATCGACGGCAGCGAGTTCCGCGAGGTGACCGCGAATCTGAATGCGGAAACCACCCTGTTCATCGTTTCGAGCAAGTCGTTCGGCACCCTGGAAACCCTGAAGAACGCCCAGGCCGCACGAACCTGGTATCTCGCTCGCGGCGGCAGCGAAGAAAAGCTCTACCGGCACTTCATCGCGGTGACCAGCAACAAACAGGCAGCGATCGACTTCGGTATCCGCGAGAAGAACGTATTCCCCATGTGGGACTGGGTTGGCGGGCGCTATTCACTCTGGTCGGCGATCGGCCTGCCGATCGCTCTTGCCATCGGCATGCACAACTTCAAGGACCTGCTGTCCGGCGCCTACAGCATGGACCAGCACTTCCTGCACGAGCCCTACGAGCGCAACATGCCGGTCCTGCTGGCGATGCTTGGCATCTGGTACCACAACTTCTGGGGCGCACAGAGCTACGCCTTCCTGCCCTACGACCATTACCTGCGCAACTTCGTCAAGCACCTGCAGCAGATGGACATGGAGTCCAACGGCAAAAGCGTGCGCCAGGACGGCAGCCCCGTATCCTGCAGCACCGGCCCGGTCATCTGGGGTGGTGTTGGCTGTAACGGCCAGCACGCCTACCACCAGCTGTTGCACCAGGGCACCCCGCTGATACCGGCCGACTTCATCGTTCCGGTGGTCAGCCACAACCCCGTCGCCGATCACCACGAATGGCTCTACGCCAACTGTCTGTCGCAGAGCCAGGCGCTGATGCTTGGCAAGACCCGTAGCGAGGCCGAGGCCGAGCTCCGCGCCAAGGGCCTGGCCGAAGCCGAGATCGCCCGGCTGGCACCGCACAAGGTGATTCCGGGCAACCGCCCGAGCAACACCCTGGTGATGGAGAGCATCAGCCCCGGGCGCCTGGGTGCGCTGATCGCGCTCTACGAGCACAAGGTATTCGTGCAAGGCGTGATCTGGGGTATCAACTCCTTCGATCAGTGGGGCGTGGAGTTGGGCAAGGAACTGGGCAAGGGCGTCTACAACCGTCTGACCAGCTACGAGAGCTCGGCGGCCGAGGATGCGTCTACCCAAGGCCTGATCGACTACTTCCGCGGCCGCCACCGCGGCTGACGTTGCCGCCCCGAGCATCGTGGAGCGGCTCCGCCGGCACATCGAAACGCAGGTGCTCAGCCTGACCGGGCTGGCCCTGCCGGGCATCGACTACGAATCACCCGCGGGCGACCCCGGCCTCTTCGGTCCGGATTCGCTCTGCTGGCGCGTCCATGGTGACTTCACTTCGATGCTCGTCGGCGGCATTGCCGCGCTGCTGTTGCAAGCCCTGCATCCGCTGGCGCTGGCCGGTGTCTGGGACCATTCACGCTTTCGCGAGGATCTCCTTGGCCGGCTTCGCCGCACCGGGCAATTCATCGCCGGAACCACCTTTGCGAGCACCGATGATGCCGAACGACTGCTCGAACGGGTTCGTCGTATCCACCTGGGCGTCACCGGACAGGCCGAGGACGGCCGCCCTTATGCGGCATCGGACCCCGAGTTGCTGACCTGGGTGCATGTAGCCGAAGTCAGCTGCTTTCTCGAGGCGCATCTGCGCTACCGCAATTCCGCTCTGCCTCCCGCGGACCAGGATCGCTATCTCGCCGAGGTTTCGATGATTGCCGGACGGCTCGGGGCTACCAGTGTGCCGACCACCCGCGAGGCGACCGCTGGCTATTTGCAGGCCATTCGCGGCGAGCTGGTTTGCGATCACCGCTCGCACGAAATTCTTCGCATCCTGCTTGCCGCCCCGGCACCCAGTCGCCTGGCGCAACCGTTCGCCAGACTGATGCTCAGGGCCGGCATCGAGCTGCTTCCGCAATGGGCTTGCGAGATGTTCGGGATCTCGATGTCACCGGCGCGACGCTGGCTGATCCGTCATCAGGTCCGGGCCACGGCGGGCGTGCTGCGCTGGGCGGTGCGCAACGGTTCGGTGCATCGGGCACGACGTCGCATGGGATTACCGCCACGTTGAGCAGCCGCAGCGCGGCGCCGATCGCATGAGGAACCGGGACGACGTGCCATACTCCAAGCCAACCTATCCAGAGGAAACCTTGGCAAATGCGCAACGGTCTGAAGCGCCTGGCGATCGCCGCGGCAACCGCACTCATCTGCTACGCCCTGCTCGGCTTTCTGATCCTGCCCGGGCTCGCTCAGCGCATCGCCAACCAGCAGCTCGCCGTATACGCCTCCGTTCCGGCGAGCCTGGCGCGAATGGAATTCAACCCGTTCAGCCTTGAGCTCGATGTCTTCGCTCTGTCACTGGGCACAGCCGAGCAACACGACGTCGGCTTCGATCACCTGTATGTCGATCTCGCCTGGGACAGCCTGTTCCGGCGCACCCTGCACCTGAGCGAAGTGCACCTGGAGGCACCGCGAGCGCAGTTGCGCTTTGCCAAGGACGGTACCTTCAACCTGGCCCAGCTGTTCAGAGCCCCCGAGCAAAAATCCGAGCCCGAGACGCCGGCCGCCGAAGGCGAGGTATTTCCGCTGCAACTGGACCGCTTCCGACTCAGCGCCGGCCAATTGCGCTTCATTGATAAGCGCCCCAGCGAGCCTATCGACCTGCTTTACGACGAGCTGAATCTGGAGCTGCACAACCTCGTCACCCGGGAGGATGGGGCCGCCGACGCCACGCTGGCGGCCTCTGGCCCAAGCGGCGGGCACATCGGTTGGCAGGGCCAGCTGAACCTCGCTCCACTGCGCTCCAGTGGCAGCCTGACCGTGGACTCCGTGGCGCTGGCGGACTTCTGGCCATACGTCCGCGACGCAGCGCCCCTGGCTCTCGAGCGCGGCACGCTCAGCGCCAGTACGCGCTACGAACTGGATTTGAGCGAGGCCCTCCAGCTGCGCCTGCTCGACCTGGACGCCACGCTCGCGCCGCTGGCGATCGATGACCTGCAGGGCAATCCACTCGTGCGCCTGGAGCGCCTCGAAGTCGCGGAAACAAAGCTCGACCTGGCCGATAAGCGCCTGCAAATCGGCAAAGTGCGCAGCGCCGGGCTGGAAACCTGGGTCATACGCGAGCAGGACGGTGCACTGAACTGGCAGCGGCTGTTCGCCGAGCCGACAGGAACGGACAGCAAGACACCTGCCGCGCAACCGAGCGAGCCCGCCTGGCGGATTCAACTGAGCGAGGCGCAGCTGGCCGACTATCGCATCCACCTGACTGACCGCGTGCCCGAGCAGGAGGTTGCCCTCGAACTCGCACCCCTGAAGCTCACACTTCGACAGTTCGACAGCCAAGGAAAAACGCCTTTCAAGGTCGATCTGGATACCGGAATCGGTCGCCAGGGCAACCTGCAGGCTACTGGCGAGCTGCAACTGGCTCCGTTGAGCGGTCGGCTCGACGTTCGCACCCGGGATCTCGATCTGCGCGTGGCGCAGGCCTATCTCGCCCCCTTCATTCGACTCGAACTGCGCAGCGGCATGCTCTCGAGCGACCTGCAGCTGACGCTGGATGGAGCCGAACCGCTTGCTTTTTCGGCAACCGGTACGGCCGAGATCACCCAACTGCATACGCTCGACACGCTGAAGGACCGCGACTTCGTCAAATGGCAGCGACTGCGGCTCGAAGGCATCGACTATCAGCACCAACCCCAGCGACTGGCCATCGAAACGGTCGATATCGATCAGCCATATGCGCGCTTCATCATCAACCCGGACCTGAGCACGAACGTCAACGAGCTGCTGGTCGACCAGCCTGGAGAACCAGCCGCTGCCGCGCCGGCCGGCCCGGCCAGCGCCCCGTTGGCGCTGCATATTGGTGGCATTCGGTTGACCGATGGCTCGGCCAACTTTGCCGATTTCAGCCTGCGCCCGCCGTTCGCCACCGCCATTCAGGATCTCGACGGCCACATCGGCACGCTCGACAATCAACAGCAGCCCGCCGCGCCGGTCGATATCACCGGCAAGGTCGACCGCTATGCGCCGGTCGCCATCAAGGGCAGCCTGACGCCCTTCGACCCGCTGCAGCGCTTGGATATCGCGACCAGCTTCCGCCAGGTTGAGCTGACTACGCTCACGCCCTATTCCAGCAAATTCGCCGGCTATCGTATTCGCAAAGGCCGTCTGAACCTGGACCTGCATTACCGCATCCAGCAGGGGCAACTCGACGCACAGAACCGGGTGGTACTCGAGCAGCTTCAGCTCGGCGAGAAGGTCGACAGTCCCGATGCCGTCGACTTACCGGTCCGCCTCGCGGTCGCCCTGCTCAAGGACACCCACGGCACGATCGACATCAAGCTGCCGGTCCAGGGCAACCTGAACGATCCGCAGTTCAGCGTCATACCGATCATCTGGCAGACGCTACGCAATCTTGTCCTGCGCGCCGCCCAGGCTCCGTTCAAATTCCTTGCCGGGCTGGTAGACGGCGGACAGGAGGATCTCAGTCAGATTGCGTTTGCTCCAGCAAGCAGCGAACTCGACGCCCAGGCACGCGCCAACCTGAAAGCCTTGGCCCAGGCGCTGCAACAACGCCCGCAACTGGCGCTGGAGGTAGAGGGCCGCAGCGCGGCCAGCGAAGGCAGGGCGTTGGCCGAGCAGCGACTTGAACGCGAGTATCAGAGAACGTTCTACCGCGTGCTGCAACGCCGCGGAGAAAAGGTGCCGGGCAGCGAAGACGAGCTCGTCGTCGCCGACGACGAGAAACCGGCGTTGCTCGAAGGCATCTATCGCAGTCGCCTCGGACGCCAGCCACCAGAACAGTGGCGCGAACTGGAGGAGGACGCCCGTGCCCAGCAGTTGCGCGAAGCGGTCATCGACTCCTGGTCGTCGAGCGCCATACTCTTGCGCAACCTTGCACGCGAGCGGGCCGCTACGATCAAGAACCAGCTGACCGACCTGGGCCTGGATCCGCAACGCGTCTACCTGCTGGACACCGGCACGATCGACGCGCAACCTGATGGCGAAATCACCGTTGTGTTGCATCTCGGGAGTGAGTAATGAAGTCATTGGCATGGCAGCTGGTGCTGGTTTCGCTGTTCGCGGCCCCCTCGATCGCCGCGGCCGACACCTTTCGCTGTGGCAGCCAGCTGGTCAGCAGCGGCGACCGCAGCTTCGAAGTGGAGCGCAAGTGCGGTCCACCGACACATCGCACGCCGATAGGTTATACGCTCGGTCCGAACGACCGACGCGAGTTCGTCCTTGAGGAATGGGTGTACGGGCCAAGCAACGGGATGCTCAGCATCCTGACCTTTGAAGCCAATCGACTGATCCGGGTCGAAACCCGGCGGGCACAGTGAGAACGCGCGTGCGCCTAGCTGCGCTTGCCATGCTGCCCCTTATGTTGCTCCTCAGTGCCGTCGTTGAGGCAGGCTCGACATACCGCTGTGGAAGTCGGTTGGTCAGCCTGGATGCGTCCACCTCGGAGGTCCTGGGCAAGTGTGGCGAACCACAGGGACGCTCGCTGACCGGCTACAAGGAGATCGTCGACGACTATGGGTTCCGCCAGGAAGTCGCGGTCGAGGAATGGGTTTACGGCCCCACCCACGGCATGTACCACTACCTACGCTTCGAGGGAGGCCGGCTGCGCAACATTGACAGCCAGCGGGGCCAATAAAAAACCCCGCCATGGCGCGGGGTTTCAGTACAGGCTAACGGTCAGTCGGCGGCTTTCAGACCGTCGGCAGCCACCTCGCGTACGCCTTTGATGCCCTTGGCCTTGGCGATCGCAGCCTCTTTCTCGGCCTCGGTCGCTACGGTGCCGGAAAGCGATACCACACCGTCTTTGGTTTCGACTTCAATCTGCATGCCCGGGGTCGCGTCTTCGACCAGCAGCACGGACTTCACCTTCGTGGTGATCCAGCCATCGGAGACAGCATCGCCTGCCTCTTCCATGGCGTGCTCAGCCTCCCGGGAGGCGTCATTGGCCGCGAGCATAGTCGCTTGGCTGTCGTCGATGGCAGGCGTGCTGGCTGCCATCGCGTATCCGGCGACCGAAACACTCAGAGCAGCACCAACGGCGGCAGCGGTAAGGGTCTGAATTTTCATAGCTGTCACTCCTGTTCTCGTGGTTTACGGGGCTCTTGCTCCCGCCCCGCTCTCTTGTTCAGAGTCGCAACCGACGTGCCAGGTTTCGTAGAAAATTATTTCCCTTTTAAATCAGTAACTTGATAAACCAAAGTGGCTGACTGGCTGTTGCAGAGTGCAATTTTGCCTACCGTCCGGCTTGCAAACTGCACGTGATATCCGCCGTCAGCTCATACGAAAAAAGGGCCCGAAGGCCCTTTCTCTTACGCAACGAGACGGTCAGACGCCCGAAGCTTCGGCTGCCGCGACGTCCTTGATCGACAGCTTGATGCGGCCACGGTTGTCCACGTCAAGCACCAGCACCTTGACTTCCTGGCCTTCCTTCAGCACGTCGGTGACTTTCTCGATGCGCTGATCGCTGATCTGCGAAATGTGCACAAGACCGTCCTTGCCCGGCAGGATGTTGACGAAGGCGCCGAAGTCGACGATGCGCTCGACCTTGCCGACGTAGATCTTGCCGATTTCGGCTTCGGCAGTGATGCCCAGCACGCGCTGCTTGGCCGCTTCTGCCGCTTCCTTGGTTTCGCCGAAGATCTTGATCGAGCCATCATCTTCGATGTCGATCGAGGCCTTGGTTTCTTCGCAGATGGCGCGAATGGTGGCGCCACCCTTGCCGATCACGTCGCGAATCTTGTCTTGGTCGATCTTCATCGCCAGCATGGTCGGAGCGTTGGCCGACAGCTCGCTGCGCGATTGGGCAATGACCTGATTCATCTGACCAAGGATGTTCAGGCGTGCTTCCAGCGCCTGCCCCAGAGCGATCTCCATGATCTCTTCGGTAATGCCCTGGATCTTGATGTCCATCTGCAGCGCGGTTACGCCGTTGGCGGTGCCGGCAACCTTGAAGTCCATGTCGCCCAGGTGGTCTTCGTCACCGAGAATGTCGGTCAGTACGGCGAACTTGTCACCTTCCTTGACCAGGCCCATGGCGATACCGGCTACCGGCGCCTTCATTGGCACGCCGGCGTCCATCAGCGCCAGCGAGGCACCGCACACCGAAGCCATCGAACTCGAACCGTTCGATTCGGTGATCTCGGATACCACGCGAATGGTGTAGGGGAACTCATCGGCCGACGGCAGCATGGCGGCGACGCCACGACGAGCGAGACGGCCATGGCCGATTTCGCGGCGGCCGGCGCTACCCATACGACCACACTCGCCGACGGAGAACGGCGGGAAGTTGTAGTGCAGCATGAAAGCGTCTTTCTTCTCGCCTTCCAGCGTGTCGAGCAGCTGCGCATCGCGCGCGGTACCCAAGGTCGCAACAACCAGCGCCTGGGTTTCACCACGGGTGAACAGGGCCGAACCGTGGGTCTTGGGCAGTACCCCGACCTCGATTTTCAGCGGGCGCACGGTACGGGTGTCACGGCCATCGATACGCGGTTTGCCGTTTACGATGTTCTCGCGAACGGTGCGGTACTCCAGCAGGCCGAACGCCTCCTTGACCTCGCCGACGCTCGGCTGGCCTTCACCCTCGGTGGCGAAGCGGGCGATGACCTGCTCGCGCAGCTGATCCAGACGGCTGTAACGCTGCTGCTTGATGGTGATGGTGTAGGCCTCGGAAATCGCCTCGCCGAACTCGGCCTTGATGGCCGACAGCAGCGCGGTGTTCTCGACCGGGGCACTCCACTCCCACTTCGGCTTGCCAGCCTCGGCGGCGAATTCCTTGACAGCCTGGATGACGGCCTGGAACTCCTGATGGGCGAACAGCACGGCGCCGAGCATCTGGTCTTCGGTCAGCTCCTGGGCCTCGGACTCGACCATCAGCACCGCTTCCTCGGTACCCGCCACGACCATGTCGAGGCTGGAGGCCTTGAGCTGCTCGTAGGTCGGGTTCAGCAGGTAGCCGGTGCTCTCGTGGAACGCCACGCGGGCGGCGCCGATCGGACCGTCGAAGGGGATGCCCGAAATGGCCAGCGCAGCAGAAGTACCGATCATCGATGCGATGTCCGGATCCGTCTTCTTGCTGGTGGAAACGACGGTGCAGACTACCTGCACTTCGTTCATGAAGCCTTCCGGGAACAGCGGGCGAATCGGCCGGTCGATCAGGCGCGAAGTCAGGGTTTCCTTTTCCGACGGACGCCCTTCACGCTTGAAGAAGCCGCCGGGAATCTTGCCGGCTGCGTAGGTTTTTTCCTGATAGTGGACCGACAGCGGGAAGAAGCCCTTGCTCGGATCGGCATTCTTCGCACCTACCACGGTGACCAGCACAGCCACGTCGTCATCGACGGTGACCAGCACGGCGCCGGTGGCCTGACGGGCGATACGGCCAGTCTCCAGGGTTACGGTCGACTGACCGAACTGAAATTTCTTGGTTACCGGATTCACGGTGTTTTCCTTCTCTTTGTTGCCTTTGGGGAAATCGGCAGGAACCTCGGGAGTCGGCCCGATCACTCCTGCAAAAACCAAAAAGCCGAAAGCCCGAAGCTGTAGCGGAGCGTGGCTCCAACTCTCAACCTCAGGCTTCCAGCTTCAGGCTTCCAGCTCGCAGCGTCTTAGCGACGCAGGCCCAGACGACCGATCAGGGTGCTGTAACGAGTGGTGTCCTTACCCTTCAGGTAATCCAGCAGCTTGCGACGCTGGTTGACCATGCGGATCAGACCACGACGGGAGTGGTGGTCCTTGCCGTTGGCCTTGAAGTGGTCCTGCAGCTTGTTGATGTTGGCGGTCAGCAGGGCTACCTGCACTTCCGGAGAACCGGTGTCGCCTTCAGCTTGCTTGTACTCGTTAACGATCTGGGCTTTTTCTTCAACGCTCAGTGCCATGATGGGCTCCTTGAGTGAACAGGCCGGGATAGGCTCCCGTGTGAGTAGTAAGAGGCATGACCGTGCCTGCTGACAGCCACCCTCAACGCCCCCATAACGGAGGCGATCGGTCATTCCGACCGAATCAACCGACGCGGCGCTACACGCCCATCGTCCGACACTTCACCGATTCCGATGAAGCGTCCGTTTTGATCTTGCACTCGAACCATGCCAAAAGCTGGCGCATCCGGCGCGCGTACAGGCTGGCCATGTAGCCAGTAGTAGGCGCTGTGCTCGGAAAAGCTCAGCAATGGCCAATGCTGCAAACCGCAATCGACCGGTTTCAGGAAACGGTCGAGCGCCTCGCTGCCACCTTCGCCGTGAGCCTGCTCCAACGCCTCAAGACTGACCGTGTCAGCCAGAACGAAGGGACCCGCCTGGGTCCGCCGCAGCTCTGCCACATGCGCACCACAGCCGAGCGCTCTGCCGATATCCTCGACCAGGGTGCGGATGTAGGTGCCTTTGCTGCAGGAAACCGCGAGCCGCACACGGTCGCCGATCACCTCCAGCAATTCGAGGCGCGTAATGGTAACAGAACGCGCCTCACGCTCCACTACTTCTCCCGCTCTGGCCAGCTTATAGAGTGGCTGCCCATCGCGCTTCAGCGCCGAGTGCATTGGCGGGACCTGTTGGATATCGCCGCGGAAACGAGGCAACACGGCTTCGATGTCGGCCGCGGACAGCGCTACCGAACGGCGCTCGAGCACGTCGCCCTCTGCATCGGCCGTGCTGGTCGTCACGCCGAGCTGTGCCACCGTCTCGTAGGCCTTGTCGGCATCGAGCAGGTACTGCGAAAACTTCGTCGCCTCGCCAAAGCACAGCGGCAGCACCCCGGTCGCGAGCGGATCCAGGCTGCCGGTGTGACCAGCCTTTTCGGCGTTGAGGAGCCAGCGCACTTTCTGCAACGCAGCGTTGGAGGTGAAGCCGCGCGGCTTGTCGAGCAGGATGATGCCGCTCACCGAGCGACGAATGCGTTTGACCTGAGCCACGCTTACTCCTCGCGCCCTTCGCCGTGCTTGCGATCTTCTGCCACGGCGCGCTCGATGAGCGAGGACAACTCGACGCCGCGGCGAATGCTCGCATCGTATAGAAAGTGCAATTGGGGAATGGTGCGAACCTTCATTGCTTTGCCCAGCTGCATACGAAGAAATCCGGACGCCTCGCCGAGAATGTGCAGGTTGGTGGAGATCGCCTGCTCGTCGTCATCCTTGCCCATCACGGTGATATATACCTTGGCGTGTGACAGGTCACGGGTGACGTCAACCCCGGTAATGGTCACCAGCCCGAGGCGCGGATCCTTGATTTCACGCTGAATCAACAGTGCCAGCTCTCGCTGCATCTGATCGCCGATACGTTGGGTTCGGCTGTAGTCTTTGGCCATAAAACTGCCTCTAGCTGCAAGCTGCAGGCTTGGAATTCATCGAGCCGCAAAGCCAAACGGCAAGCGCCAAGTGGAACAGGTCGCACTTGAAGCTTGCCGCTTGAGCTTGCCGCCTGGGTGGTTATAGCGAACGCGCCACTTCGACCTTCTCGAATACCTCGATCTTGTCGCCAGCCTTCACGTCGTTGTAGCTCTTCACGCCGATACCGCACTCCATGCCGGCGCGCACTTCGGCGACATCGTCCTTGAAGCGACGCAGCGACTCCAGCTCGCCTTCGAAGATCACCACGTCGTCACGCAGCACGCGGATCGGACGGTTGCGGTAGACGTTGCCCTCGAGGACCATGCAGCCGGCGACCGCGCCAAACTTCGGCGAACGGAACACCTCGCGGACTTCGGCGACGCCCAGGATATTCTCCCGCACATCACTGCCAAGCATGCCGGACAGCGCCTTCTTGACGTCTTCGATGATGTCGTAGATGACGTTGTAGTAACGCAGATCCAGGCCTTCCTGCTCGACAATCTTGCGGGCGCCCGCATCGGCACGCACGTTGAAGCCGAACAGCACGGCGTTGGATGCCAGCGCGAGGTTGGCGTCGCTTTCGGTGATACCACCGACACCGCCACCGATCACGCGCACCTGCACTTCCTCGTTGCCCAGGTCGCCGAGCGAGCTCTGCAGCGCTTCCAGCGAGCCACGAACGTCGGCCTTGAGGACGATGTTCAGCGTCTTCTTCTCGTCCTGGCCCATGGTTTCGAAGATGTTTTCCAGCTTGCCGGCATGCGCACGGGCCAGCTTGACCTCGCGGAACTTGCCCTGACGGAACAGGGCGATCTCGCGCGCCTTCTTCTCGTCGGCCACCACGATCAGCTCGTCGCCGGCCTCAGGCGTACCGTCGAGGCCGAGGATCTCGACCGGAATGGACGGCCCGGCTTCCTTGATCGGCTTGCCATTCTCGTCGAGCATCGCCCGAACACGGCCGTAGTTGACGCCGCACAGGACCATGTCGCCCTGGCGCAGCGTACCGTCCTGAACCAGCACGGTGGCTACCGGGCCACGGCCCTTATCCAGACGCGACTCGACCACGACACCACGACCAGGCGCGGTCGGCGTCGCCTTGAGTTCAAGCAACTCGGCCTGCAGCAGGACCGCTTCGAGCAGTTCGTCGATACCGGTACCGGCCTTGGCCGAAACCGGGACGTAGGGCGCATCGCCACCCCACTCTTCGGGGATCACGTCGAGCGCAGCCAGGCCGTTCTTGATGTTGTCCGGATTGGCTTCCGGCTTGTCCATCTTGTTCACAGCGACCACGATCGGCACACCGGCTGCCTTGGCATGCTGCACAGCTTCCTGCGTCTGCGGCATCACGCCGTCGTCGGCCGCCACCACCAGAATGACGATGTCGGTCGCCTTCGCACCACGCGCACGCATGGCGGTAAATGCTGCGTGACCGGGGGTGTCGAGGAAGGTGACCATGCCACGGTCGGTTTCCACGTGGTAGGCACCGATGTGCTGGGTGATACCACCCGCCTCGCCCGCAGCAACCTTGGCGCGACGGATGTAGTCGAGCAGCGAGGTCTTGCCGTGATCGACGTGGCCCATGACCGTCACCACCGGCGCACGGGAAACAGCCTCGCCTTCGAACTTCAGCGATTCGGCAAGTTGCTCTTCGAGCGCGTTGTCGCTGACAAACTTGACCTTGTGCCCCAGCTCTTCCGCTACCAGCTGAGCGGTTTCGCGATCGAGCACCTGATTGATGGTGACCGGCGAACCAAGCTTGAACATGAACTTGATGACTTCGGCGGCCTTCACCGACATCTGTTGCGCCAGCTCCGACACCGTGATGGTCTCGCCGATGGAAACCTCACGCACCACCGGCCCGGTCGGGCTCTGGAAGCCATGCTGATTGCGCTTCTTGAGCTTGGACTTGCCGCCACGGCCGCCACGACGGAAACCGTCGGCGTCGTCGTCGCCACTGCGCACGGTGCGAGTCAGCGGCGCCTTGCTCTTGAGCGACGGGCGGTGCTGCGCATGCTTGCGGTCACGACGCTCATCGTCGTCGCGCGCCTTTTCCGTGCGACGCGGTTCTTCCACGCGGCGGGGCTCCTCGCGCTTACGCTCCTCAGCCGCCGGCGCAGGCGCTTCTACCGCAGCAGCCGGTGCAACGGGTGCGGGCTTCGCCTCGGCCTCGGCGCGGGCGCGCTCTTCAGCCTGCCGACGGGACTCTTCCTCTGCGCGCAGGCGAGCCTCTTCCTCAGCCTTGGCGCGCGCGGCCTCTTCGGCGGCTCGCTGCTGCTCGAGTTCGCGCTGCTTTTCCGCCTCGATTTCATCGGCGCTGCGCTTGACGAAGGTCTTCTTCTTGCGCACTTCGACGCTGATGGTCTTGCTGCCACCCACTTTCAGCTTGGTGGTGGTCTTGCGCTGCAGCGTGATCTTGCGCGGCTCGTCCACCTTGGCTCCATGGCTGCTCTTCAGATGCGCCAGCAGAGCCTGCTTTTCGTTATCGGTCACTACTTGCTCGGCGCTGGTGTGCGACAGTCCCGCTTCGCGCATCTGCTGAAGCAGGCGCTCGACCGGTGTGTCGACCACCTGGGCCAGTTCTTTCACCGTGACTTGCGTCATGCATTTCTCTCCTCAGGCCGCTTAATTAACTCACTCGAACCAATGGGCTCGGGCGGCCATGATCAGCTTGCCGGCACGCTCTTCATCGATGCCGTCTATCTCGAGCAGATCATCGATCGACTGCTCGGCCAGGTCTTCGCGGGTAACAACGCCGCGGACTGCCAACTCGACTGCCAATTCCTTGTCCATGCCCTCCAGCGCGAGCAGATCTTCCGCCGGCTGGGCGTCGGCCAATTTCTCCTCGGTGGCAATCGCCTTGGTCAGCAGACGATCCTTGGCGCGGGTGCGCAGCTCATTGACGATATCTTCGTCAAAGCCGTCGATGCCAAGCATTTCCTCCATCGGGACATAGGCGATTTCTTCGAGGGTGCTAAAGCCTTCCTCGACGAGTACCTGCGCCAGCTCTTCATCGACGTCCAGTTCGTCTACGAAGTGACGAAGGATGTCGCCGGTCTCCTCCTGCTGCTTGGCCTGGATATCCGACTCGGTCATCACATTCAGCGTCCAGCCAGTCAGCTGACTGGCCAAGCGCACGTTCTGACCGCCACGCCCAATGGCCTGGGCGAGGTTATCCTCGGCCACAGCGATATCCATGGCGTGAGCATCTTCGTCGACGATGATCGCAGCGACTTCGGCCGGCGCCATAGCATTGATCACGAACTGGGCCGGGTTCTCGTCCCACAGCACGATATCGACGCGCTCGCCGCCGATTTCGCCGGAGACGGCCTGTACGCGCGAGCCTCGCATGCCAATACAGGCGCCTTGCGGATCGATACGCTTGTCCTTGGAACGAACAGCGATTTTCGCGCGCGAGCCCGGATCACGCGAGGCAGCCATGACCTCGATGAGCCCTTCGGCGATTTCCGGAACTTCGATACGGAACAGTTCGATGAGCATCTGCGGGGCCGTACGCGACAGGATCAGCTGCGGGCCACGATTCTCCGTACGGATTTCCTTCAGCAGCGCACGCATCCGAGCACCAACACGGAAGGTTTCCCGCGGGATGATGTCTTCGCGAGCCAGCAACGCCTCAGCGTTATTGCCCAAATCGACGATCACGCTATCGCGTGTGACCTTCTTCACCGTGCCGGAAATGATCTCGCCAACGCGATCACGATAAGCCTCGACGACCTGCGCACGCTCAGCCTCGCGAACCTTCTGCACGATGACCTGTTTAGCCGTCTGCGCGGCGATGCGGCCGAACTCGATGGACTCGATCTTTTCCTCGAGTACATCTCCGATCTTCGCATCGGGCTTGCGCTCCTGCGCCATGTCCAGGGTCAGCTGGTGAGCCGGATCCTCGAAATCCGCTTCTTCGACCACCGTCCAGCGGCGGAAGGTTTCGTAACTTCCATTCTGACGATTGATCTGCACGCGCAGATCGACCTCGTCTTCATAGCGCTTCTTGGTGGCGGTCGCCAGGGCCAATTCGAGCGCTTCGAATATCAGGTTGGCCGGCACGCCCTTTTCGTTGGATACCGACTCTACAACTAGCAGTACTTCTTTACTCATCGTACGCCTCGCCTATCGCAATCCTTTGGGTTCGCGGGATCCGCGCTCAATCAAAACGGGGAACAATGTTGGCCTTGTCGATCAGATCGATCGGCAACAGATACTCATGATCATCCACCAGCACTACGACATCCTGGTCCTCTACGCCGCGCAGGACGCCCTGAAAGTTGCGCCGTCCTTCGAAAGGCGAACGCAGCTTGATTTTCACCTGGTCGCCCACATGCGTAGCGTATTGCTCCAGCGTGAAAAGAGGACGATCCATGCCTGGCGAGGACACTTCGAGCGTGTAATCCACACTGATCGGGTCCTCCACATCGAGGACACCGCTCAACTGGCGGCTCACTTTTTCGCAGTCTTCGATGAAGATGCCGTCCGGATGATCGATATAGACCCGCAACAGTGAATGGCGCCCCTGGGACAGAAACTCGATCCCCCAGCATTGATAGCCGAGCGCCTCGACCACGGGGGCCAACAAGGCCTGCAACTGTTCTAGCTTGCTCGACATCGAAGTCCCTCGCGCATGCTCTAGAAATGAAAAATGGGCGCAACGCCCATCCCTGACAGCCGCCTGTAAGTGCCGGCGACCTGGCTTGAAGCTAATAAAAAGCCCCTTTTGAAGGGGCTTTTTATCAACTGGTTGCGGGGGCTGGATTTGAACCAACGACCTTCGGGTTATGAGCCCGACGAGCTACCAGACTGCTCCACCCCGCGCCAAACTGGGCACGAAT
The DNA here is from genome assembly GCF_000818015.1 of Stutzerimonas balearica DSM 6083. Classification (NCBI taxonomy): domain Bacteria; kingdom Pseudomonadati; phylum Pseudomonadota; class Gammaproteobacteria; order Pseudomonadales; family Pseudomonadaceae; genus Stutzerimonas; species Stutzerimonas balearica. The sequence goes on along the minus strand of NZ_CP007511.1, from coordinate 972,758 downwards.
CATACAACCAATCGCACCAGCACGTCAAGAAACAAGAAAGCCCGCACTTGGCGGGCCTACTTGTTTGGTACCGAGGAGGGGACTCGAACCCCTACAGCCTATGGCCACTACCACCTCAAGGTAGCGTGTCTACCAATTCCACCACCTCGGCAAAACCCTTACGGCTTCTGCTGCTCCTGAGAAACGTCTGACGCTCCTTTTTCCAGAACCGGCACATCACCAGTTGCTGGCTCCGCAGCCGGAACCTCCAACACCGCCGGATCAGGCAAGCCTGCCTCCGACAACGCGCCTGCCTGCTGCTTCGCAAAAAACGCCAAGCCCAAGCTGGTCACGAAAAAAACGGCGGCCAGTATAGCAGTAAATCGACTCAGAAAGGTAGTACTACCTTGACTACCGAACACCGTTGCCGATGCCCCCGACCCGAATGAGGCTCCCGCATCGGCACCTTTGCCGTGCTGCAGCAGCACCAATACAACCACACCCAGAGCAACCAGCAGATGCACCACAATCACAACAGTCTGCAACATCTGTTCAGTTCCCCGCGGCGCGACAAATCGCACCGAACTCATCTGCTTTCAGGGAAGCGCCACCCACAAGCCCCCCATCGATATCCGGCATGGCGAACAGCTGCGCTGCATTATCCGCCTTAACGCTGCCGCCATATAGCAGCCGCGTTACCTCTGCGACTTCCGAATCATGCTCCGCGAGCATTCCACGAATTGCCGCATGAACTTCTTGCGCCTGCTCGGGCGTTGCCGTCAAACCGGACCCAATCGCCCAGACCGGCTCATACGCGATAACAGCACCAGCAAAACTGGCGATACCTCTATCAGCAATCACGCTCGACAACTGCTCGTGCACCACTTCCAGGGTTCGCCCTGACTCTCGCTGCTCGAGCGTTTCACCAAGGCACAGCACAGGCACCAAACCATTTGCCTGCACCGCGGCAAACTTTCGACTGACCGTTTCCAGCCCCTCTCCCAGTATCAAGCGCCGCTCGGAATGACCGACCAACACCCACTCGACACCGAGATCAGCCAATTGCGCCGCTGAACTCTCCCCCGTCAAGGCGCCAAAACCACTCTCTACCGAGCAATCCTGCGCCCCAACAGAGATCGACGTTCCCGCGACGCTCGCAATCACCCTCTCAAGATGCATTGCGGACGGAAAGACGACCACATCGACATCCGACGATAATTCTTGCTCGCGCAACGAATCAATCAGCTTTGCAACGCTGGCGCGGGTACCGTTCATTTTCCAGTTACCTGCAACCATCTTGCGCCGCATGCTTTACCTCGTCGGTCAAAGTGGGCGCAGATGTTACTCAACGACCCGCACCCTGGCAAGCCTGTTATTCACAAACTTTTGCCACCACCGCTGCGAGGTGCTCAGCATGCTGACGCACTACCGATTCCTCGTCGCCTTCCACCATCACTCGCACTAACGGCTCGGTGCCCGATTTGCGCAGCAATACTCGCCCGCGACCGGCCATTTGGCGATCCACCTCGTCACAGGCCGCCTGCACATCGGGATTGCTCAGTGGATCGACGCCTCCCTTGAGCCTGACGTTGATCAGGACCTGTGGGCACTTATGCCAGGCCAAGCGCTCCTGAGCGAGCGTTTGCCCGCGACGACGCAGCGCAAGAACCACTTGCAGCGCAGCGATGATCGCGTCACCGGTAGTGGTGTGCTGGGAGCAGACGATATGACCGGAGTTCTCACCGCCCAGCTGCCATCCCCGCTCCAGCATTTCGGCGATCACGTAGCGGTCACCAACCTTGGCCCGCGAGAACGGGATCTCTCGATCCTTGAGCGCCAGCTCGAGCCCAAGATTGCTCATCAGGGTCCCGACAACTCCGCCGGTGAGCCGCTCGCGCTCCTGCAAGTCGGTGGCAATGATGAACAGCAGTTCATCGCCATCGACTACCGCACCAGTGTGATCGACCATCAGTACGCGATCACCGTCACCATCGAACGCGATACCCAGATCGGCGCCTTGCTCAACCACAGCCTTTTGGAGCTGGGCGATATGCGTCGAGCCGACATCGGCATTGATGTTCAATCCGTCCGGCTGGGCACCGATCACAGCCACCTGCGCGCCCAATTCACGGAAAACGCTCGGCGCCACCTTGTAGGTCGCACCGTGGGCACAGTCGAGCACGATCTTGAGACCGGAAAAGTCGGTACTGGTCGGCACACTGCTCTTGCAGAACTCGATATAGCGGCCAGCCGCATCGTTGATTCGCGACGCCTTGCCGAGCTGCGCAGACTCGACCACGCTCATCGGCGCATCGAGCAGCTCCTCGATCATCAGCTCTACCTCATCCGGGAGTTTGGTACCGCGCCCGGAAAAGAACTTGATGCCGTTATCGTGGTGCGGATTGTGCGATGCGCTGATGACGATCCCGGCGTCGGCATGGAACGTTCGGGTCAAGTAGGCGACCGCGGGAGTGGGCATAGGCCCGAGCAGCAACACATCGGCACCGGCAGCCGAGAGACCGGCCTGCAAGGCCGACTCAAACATGTAACCGGAGATGCGGGTGTCCTTGCCGACCAGGATCCGACACTTGCCCTGCCTGCGAAACGCCATTCCCGCGGCCCAGCCGAGCTTGAGCATGAAATCCGGGGTAATCGGATACTGACCGACATGCCCCCGAATACCGTCGGTGCCGAAATACTTTCTCATCGAATCCTTCCCTAAACCGCGTTTTCGACCGCGGCAATCATTCTGACGACGTCGACCGTTTCGGCGACATCGTGCACACGTATGATGCTGGCTCCTTTTGCCACCGCTAACGCGGCGAGCGCCAAGCTGCCATAAAGGCGACCATCGACCTCGCGCCCAAGCACCTTACCGATCATGCTCTTGCGCGAGACTCCGACCAGCAGTGGGCGCCCCAGCGCTTCGAGCTGCTGGAGGTTTTTGAACAGCGAGAGATTATGTTCCACGGTTTTGGCGAAACCGAAGCCCGGATCAAGGATAATTCGCTCGCGAGCGATGCCGGCCGCCTCGCATGCGTCCATGCGGGCAGCCAGGAACTGCCGCACTTCGGCGGTTACGTTCTCGTACCGCGGATCGTCCTGCATGTCCGCCGGCTCGCCCAGCATATGCATCAGACAGACCGGCAGCCCGGTCGCTGCAGCGGCATCCAGAGCGCCATCCCGTTGCAGGGAGCGCACATCATTGATCAGTCCGGCCCCCAGCCTCGCCACCTCACGCATCACTGCCGGAGTCGAGGTATCCACCGATATCACGACATCGAGATCCCGCGCGATAGCCTCGACCACCGGCGCGACGCGCTCGAGTTCCTCGGTAGGAGAGACCTGACGCGCACCGGGCCTGGTCGACTCACCGCCGACGTCGATGAACGTAGCACCTGCGGCCACCATCTGCGCAGCATGCCGCAGCGCTGCATCACGCCCGGTGAAGCGGCCACCATCGGAAAAGGAATCGGGAGTTACATTGAGGATGCCCATCACCTGCGGACGGGCCAAATCAAGAACCCGGCTGCCGAAGGTCAGCCGGGTCTGTAATGAAGCATCGGTCATTCAATATTCCTGGAAAGATCAGTGCTCGCCGGCAGGACCTCCGATCGGAGTTTCCGGGCGCCCGCCTTCAGAAGACAACGGCGTCCCGGATGCGCCCGAGCCTCCCTGCCAGTCGCGCGGTTCCCGCGGCTCGCGTCCAGCCATGATGTCGTCGATCTGCTCGGCATCAATGGTTTCGTACTTCATCAGCGCCTCGGCCATCATGTCGAGCTTGTCACGGTTGTCCGAGAGAATCTGCTTGGCGGTGCCATAGCAGTGATCGATGATCGCCCGAACCTCCTCGTCGATAAGCTTGGCCGTTTCTCCGGAAACATTTGCATGCTGGCTGCCGGCACTGCGCCCGAGGAACACTTCGCCTTCCTCTTCGGCATACATCAACGGGCCGAGCTTTTCGGACAACCCCCACTTGGTCACCATGTTTCGCGCCAGCTGCGTGGCCCGCATGATGTCGTTGGAAGCGCCCGTCGTAACGCCTTCGAAACCAAGCGTCATCTCTTCTGCGATACGCCCGCCGAACAAGGAGCAGATCTGACTGACAAGCGCCCGCTTGGACAGGCTGTAGCGATCCTCCTCCGGCAGGAACATTGTCACACCCAACGCGCGGCCACGCGGAATGATCGAAACCTTGTACACCGGGTCGTGCTCGGGAACTACCCGACCGACGATCGCATGCCCTGCCTCGTGATATGCCGTGTTCAGCTTTTCCTTTTCGGACATGACCATCGACTTGCGCTCGGCGCCCATCATGATCTTGTCCTTGGCGAGCTCGAACTCGCGCATCTCCACCAGACGCTTGTTGGCGCGCGCGGCGAACAGAGACGCTTCGTTGACCAGGTTGGCCAGATCTGCGCCGGAGAATCCGGGCGTACCCCGAGCGATGACCGCCGGATCGACATTGTCACCGACCGGCACCTTGCGCATATGGACCTTGAGTATCTGCTCGCGCCCACGAATATCGGGCAGGCCGACCACGACCTGGCGATCGAAGCGCCCGGGGCGCAACAGCGCCGGATCCAGTACGTCCGGCCGGTTGGTGGCGGCAATGACGATGATCCCGTCGTTCATCTCGAAGCCATCCATCTCGACCAGCAACTGGTTGAGGGTCTGCTCGCGCTCGTCGTGACCGCCACCCAGCCCGGCACCACGATGACGGCCCACAGCGTCGATCTCGTCGATGAAGATGATGCAAGGCGCATGCTTTTTCGCCTGCTCGAACATGTCGCGAACACGGCTCGCACCGACACCGACGAACATCTCGACGAAATCCGAGCCAGAGATGGTGAAGAACGGCACCTTGGCTTCGCCCGCGATCGCCTTGGCCAGCAAGGTCTTACCGGTCCCGGGCGGACCGACCATCAGAACACCGCGCGGAATACGGCCGCCCAGGCGCTGGAACTTACCCGGATCGCGCAGGAACTCGACGAGTTCATGAACCTCTTCCTTGGCTTCATCACAGCCAGCGACATCGGTAAAGGTAGTCTTGACCTGGTCTTCGGAAAGCAGGCGTGCCTTGCTCTTACCGAAGCTCATCGGGCCGCCCTTGCCTCCGGCGCCGCCCTGCATCTGCCGCATGAAGAACATGAACACGGCAATGATCACCAGAATCGGGAAGCTCGCGACCAGCAGTTGGGTCCAGATGCTCTGCTGTTCCGGCTGCTTGCCCTCGATAACGACGTTGTTGTTGATCAGATCGCCGATCAAGCCGTTGTCCTGGATAGCCGGACGGACAGTCTTGAACGTCTCGCCGTCGTTGCGCTTACCGATAATCACGAAGCCGTCGACCGTCACACGCTCGACCCGACCTTCCTTGACCTGCTCGATGAAGTCCGAGTAGTTCAGCGCCTGCGGCTCGTTCGGGGTGGAGAAATTGTTCATCACCGTGACCAGAACGGCGGCGATGATCAGCCACAGAATCAGGTTTTTTGCCATGTCGTTCAAAATAACTACCCTCTGGAGCAGGTCCGCAACACGGACCCGCATGACGGCCGAAAGCCTTGCCGGTTTAACTTACTACACAACGTGACGAAGCTGGCACTCCGTCTGTAACCCGGTATGAAACGCGGCGCCGCAAGTCAGTCCTGGCCACCTCTGAAGCCACGCGCCAACAAGTACTGCTCGCGCGATCGATCACGAGACGACAAGGGCTTGCGCATCTGCACCTTGTCGAAGTTCTGCCTGACCTCCTTCAGATAAGCATCGAAACCTTCACCCTGGAAGATTTTGATCAGGAAGTCTCCGCCGGGGCGCAGCACGCGCATGGCAAGGTCCAGCGCAAGTTCGCAGAGGAACATGGCCCGCGGCTGGTCGGCAGCCCGCACACCACTCATATTGGGGGCCATGTCGGAAATAACAAGATCGACCGGATGCTCACCAATGGCCTCGAGGATCTGAGCAAACACCGCGTCCTCGGTGAAATCGCCTTGAATGAACGTGACATCGGCGATCGTATCCATCGGCAGGATATCCGAAGCGATCAGGCGCCCCTTGTCCCCGATCAGACGGCTGGTAACCTGCGACCAGCCACCTGGCGCCGCCCCCAGATCAACCACCGTCATGCCCGGACGCAGGATGCGGTCCTTCTCCTGGATCTCGAGCAGCTTGTAGCTGGCGCGCGAGCGATAGCCGTCCTTCTGTGCCATTTTGACGTAGGGATCATCGAAATGTTCTTTGAGCCACCGCGGGCTCGTCTTGGAGCGTGCCAAGCTGTTACCTCATCTGGGCGGGTGCAGGCCTGTCGGTTACACTAGCCGCCGTTTATCAAGTTCGATGCAAGGGTCGCGATATGCCGCTCACCAATGAGCAGAAAAAGCAGTACAAGGCCATCGGCCACCAACTGAAGCCTGTGCTGATCGTAGCGGAAAACGGCCTCAGCGAAGGCGTTCTGGCAGAGCTCGATCGAGCGCTCAACGATCACGAGCTGATCAAGATACAGTTCCGCCTGGCCGAGCGCGACGATAGACGCGCGTTGATGGAAGAGCTATGTGGAATCGCCGGCTGCGAGCTTGTCCAGACCATCGGCAAGATGGCTCTGGTCTACCGACGCAACCCGAAGCCCAACAAGCAGCTATCCAACCTGCATCGCCATCAGGCCTGATCGATCGCAGCGGCTCACTCGCCTGCGCGAGGAGCCGGCTGCAACACCAGCAGCACACCAATCACCGCCATTGCCAGGTAGCCGAAGGTCACCCAGAACGCCGATGCCTGCGGCAGAAAGTGGCGGACGGCGAAAAACAACGCCGCCGCACACCACGCCAGCAGCAAGAGCTGACCACGCAAGTCCCGTACAAAGCGCCGCAACCCGTTCAACTGCACGAGCACCATCGCCTGCAGGGCCACACAGAAGGCCGCGAAGCCGACCAGCAAAGGGCGCAATACGTCCGCCACATCGTCTACCAGCAGCGGCGCCCAGCCCATTCGGGCGAGCGCCGGCAGCAGAACGAAGTGCAACATCCAGAGCCCGCCAACCCAAAACGTCTGGGCCAGCCGCCAGCTCATCGCGGCGGCACGCAGCGGCTCAGATATGGCGAACCTCGACGATCTCGTACTCGACCACTCCGCTCGGGGTTCGGACCGTCACGACGTCGCCTTCCTGCTTGCCGACCAGGGCACGCGCAATCGGCGAACTGACCGACAGCTTGCCCTGCTTGATGTCCGCCTCATCATCACCAACGATCTGGTAGGTCACCTGGTCGTCCGTATCGACATTGGCAATGTCGACCGTGGTGCCAAAGATCACCTTGCCGGTATGCGGTATGTTCGACACATCGATGACCTGGGCATTCTGCAGACGCCCTTCGATATCACGGATACGCGCCTCGACCATACCTTGCTGCTCGCGCGCGGCGTGATATTCGGCATTTTCCTTCAGATCGCCCAGCTCCCTCGCCTCGGCAATAGCCTGGGTGATCTGCGGACGCATTACGGTCTTGAGGTGCTTGAGCTCCTCTTCCAGGGCGCGTGCGCCCTGGACAGTCATGGGGAATTTGGTCATGCGTTGATTCCTGCATGGAGATCCTGCAGACGGCGCACGGTCTTCTCGGGACCGAATTTCAGCGCTTCACAGATCGCCTGACCACCGGCAATGGTGGTGGTGATGCAGATCTTGTGCTGCAGGGCGTTACGACGAATGGAATAGGAGTCGGCGATCGACTGCCGCCCCTCGGTGGTGTTGATGACCAGCGTCACCTCGTCATTCTTGATCATGTCGACCACATGCGGACGGCCTTCGGTCACCTTGTTCACCCGGCGCACCGGCAGCCCAGCCGCTTCGATCACTTTAGCGGTGCCGGCGGTGGCTACCACTTCGAAGCCCAGCTCGACCAGGTCACGCGCAACCTGGGCAACCAGCGGCTTGTCGTCCTCGCGCACGCTGATGAACGCGCAGCCCGAGGTCGGCAGGATTTCGCTAGCACCCAGCTGAGCCTTGGCGAACGCTTCGGCAAAGCTGTCGCCGACTCCCATGACCTCGCCGGTCGACTTCATTTCCGGACCGAGGATGGTATCGACGCCCGGGAACTTGGCGAAGGGGAACACCGCCTCTTTCACACTGTAGTAGGTCGGAATGATCTCGCGAGTGAAGCCCACTTCCGCGAGAGTCTTGCCCGCCATGACGCGCGCGGCGACCTTGGCCAGCGACTCGCCAACGCACTTGGACACGAACGGGACGGTACGCGAGGCACGCGGGTTGACCTCGAGCACGTAGATGTCTTCGCCTTGCACCGCCATCTGCACGTTCATCAGACCGACCACGTCGAGTTCCAGGGCCATCTTGCGCACCTGCTCGCGGATTTCGTCCTGGATATGCTGCGGCAGCGAATAGGCCGGCAGCGAGCACGCGGAGTCGCCGGAGTGAACGCCGGCTTGCTCGATGTGCTGCATGATGCCGCCAATCACCACGGTCTCGCCGTCACAGACAGCATCGACATCGACCTCGATGGCGCAGTTGAGGAAGTGATCCAGCAGCACGGGGCTGTCATTGGACACCTGTACGGCTTCACGCATGTAGCGCTTGAGCTCTTCTTCCTCGTAGACGATCTCCATCGCGCGACCGCCCAGCACGTAGGACGGACGCACAACCAGCGGATAACCGATGGCCTTGGAAGCGGCGATGGCCTCTTCTTCGCTACGCGCGGTGGCATTCTGCGGTTGACGCAGGTTCAGCCGCTGAACCATCTGCTGGAAGCGTTCACGGTCCTCGGCGCGGTCGATGGCGTCCGGGCTGGTGCCAATGATCGGCACGCCGGCTTCTTCCAGGGCGCGGCAGATCTTCAGCGGCGTCTGACCGCCGTACTGCACGATCACACCCTTGGGCTGCTCGACGCGAACGATCTCCAGCACGTCTTCCAGGGTCACCGGCTCGAAGTACAGACGATCGGAGGTGTCGTAGTCGGTGGAGACGGTTTCCGGGTTGCAGTTGACCATGATGGTCTCGTAACCGTCTTCACGCATGGCCAGCGCGGCATGTACGCAGCAGTAGTCGAACTCGATACCCTGGCCGATACGGTTGGGGCCGCCGCCGAGGATCATGATCTTGTCGCGGCTCGACGGGTTGGCCTCGCACTCTTCCTCGTAGGTCGAGTACATGTAGGCGGTATCGGTGGCGAACTCGGCGGCACAGGTGTCGACACGCTTGTACACCGGCAGCACCTTGAGCTTGTGGCGGTGGCTGCGCAGGTTCTTTTCGGTCACGCCGAGCAGCTTGGCCAGGCGCGCATCGGAGAAGCCCTTGCGCTTGAGCTTCCACATCAGGTCCCGATCGATACTGGAAAGGCCCAGCGTCTTGACCTGCTCTTCTTCCTTGACCAGGTCTTCGATCTGTACGAGGAACCAAGGATCGATCTTGGTCAGGGCGAACACATCCTCGATGCTCTTGCCAGCCCTGAACGCATCCGCCACGTACCAGATGCGGTCGGCGCCCGGTACGGTCAGCTCGCGCTTGAGCGTGCTCTCGGCCTCGCTGTCTTCCAGGTTCAGCTGCGGATCGAAGCCGGTGGCGCCGACCTCCAGACCGCGCAGGGCCTTCTGCACGGATTCCTGGAAGGTGCGACCGATGGCCATGACTTCACCGACCGATTTCATCTGGGTGGTCAGGCGCGCGTCGGCCTTGGGGAACTTCTCGAAGGCGAAGCGCGGCACCTTGGTCACTACGTAGTCGATCGACGGCTCGAAAGACGCCGGGGTACGGCCTCCGGTGATGTCGTTGGACAGCTCGTCGAGGGTGTAACCGACCGCCAGCTTGGCGGCGATCTTGGCGATCGGGAAGCCGGTGGCCTTGGAGGCCAACGCCGACGAACGCGACACGCGCGGGTTCATCTCGATGACCACCATGCGCCCGGTATTCGGGCAGATGCCGAACTGCACGTTGGAGCCACCGGTTTCCACACCGATCTCACGCAGCACCGCCAGCGAGGCGTTGCGCATGATCTGGTATTCCTTGTCGGTCAGGGTCTGTGCCGGCGCGACGGTGATGGAGTCGCCGGTGTGCACACCCATCGGATCGAAGTTCTCGATGGAGCAGACGATGATGCAGTTGTCCTTCTTGTCGCGGACCACCTCCATCTCGTATTCCTTCCAGCCGATCAGCGACTCGTCGATCAGCAGCTCATTGGTCGGCGACAGATCCAGACCGCGAGCGCAGATTTCCTCGAACTCTTCACGGTTGTAGGCGATGCCGCCGCCGGTACCACCCATGGTGAAGGACGGCCGGATGATGCAGGGAAAACCGACCTGCTCCAGCACGCCATAGGCTTCATCCATGTTGTGGGCGATACCCGAGCGCGGACAGGCCAGGCCGATGTCACGCATGGCCTTGTCGAAGCGGGAGCGGTCCTCTGCCTTGTCGATGGTGTCGGCATTGGCACCGATCATCTCGACGCCGAACTTCTCCAGCACGCCGTGGCGCTCGAGGTCCAGCGCGCAGTTGAGCGCCGTTTGGCCGCCCATCGTCGGCAGCAGCGCGTCGGGGCGCTCCTTCTCGATGATCTTGGCCACGGTCTGCCACTTGATCGGCTCGATATAGGTGGCGTCGGCCATGGCCGGGTCGGTCATGATGGTCGCCGGGTTGGAGTTGACCAGAATGACGCGGAAGCCTTCCTCTTTCAGCGCCTTGCACGCTTGAGCGCCGGAATAGTCGAACTCGCAGGCCTGGCCGATGACGATGGGGCCAGCACCGAGGATGAGGATGCTTTTGATATCTGTACGTTTTGGCATTTTCGTTACTCGAATCCTTAGGTCGGTCGGCGAGTCATCTGGAGAGTTACTGCGCGCCGCCTGGGCTGCGTTGCGCGGTACTCACTTCCTCGCCGTACTACCTGAACTGTCTCGTCGTTGCGTTCCGGGCGCCTTGCCCAGACCGCGCTCGCTACACTCTCAGAACGACTCGTTTACTGTCGCTTGGCCATGGCCTCGATGAAACGATCGAACAGCGGCGCGACGTCGTGCGGACCAGGACTCGCCTCGGGGTGCCCCTGGAAGCTAAAAGCCACCTTGTCGGTACGCTCGATGCCCTGCAGCGTGCCGTCGAACAGGGATTTGTGCGTGGCGCGAACGTTCGCTGGCAGGCTCGCGTCGTCCACGGCAAACCCATGGTTCTGGCTGGTGATCATCACCACCCCGGTCTTTAGATCCTGCACCGGATGGTTGGCGCCGTGGTGGCCGTTGGGCATCTTCACGGTCTTGGCGCCGGAGGCCAGTGCCAGCAGCTGATGGCCAAGACAGATCCCGAATACCGGAATGTCGGTCTCGAGCACCTCTTGAATCGCCTTGATCGCGTAGTCGCACGGCTCGGGGTCGCCTGGGCCGTTGGCCAGGAAGATGCCGTCGGGATTCAACGCCAGCGCCTCGCTGGCCGGTGTCTGTGCGGGCAGCACGGTCACCCGGCAGCCGCGCGCGGTGAGCATGCGCAGAATGTTGTATTTGACGCCGTAGTCGAAGGCGACCACGTGGTACGGCAATTCGCTTGCTGGGATTTCCGCGTGGCTGTCGGTTTCCAGACTCCACACCGAGGAGCGCCATTCGTAACGCTCCTTGACGCTGACTTCCTTGGCCAGATCCATGCCCTTGAGCCCCGGGAAGCTGCGCGCCAACTCGAGCGCCTTCTCTTCGGTGGCATCCGCTCCAGCCAGGATGCAGCCGTTCTGCGCACCTTTCTCACGGAGGATACGCGTCAGGCGGCGCGTATCGATGCCGGCGATGGCAACGGTGCCGTTCTCCTTAAGATAATCCGGCAGCGACTGCTTGCTGCGCCAGTTGCTGGCCAGCAACGGCAGGTCGCGGATGACCAGACCAGCGGCCCAGACGCGCCAGGACTCGGCGTCCTGCGGCGTGGTGCCAGTGTTGCCGACATGGGGGTACGTCAAGGTGACGATCTGCTTGGCATAGGAAGGATCGGTAAGGATTTCCTGATAGCCGGTCATGGCGGTGTTGAACACCACCTCACCGATGGTCTGGCCATCGGCGCCGATGGATTCGCCGCGAAAAATGCTGCCATCAGCAAGGGCGAGAATGGCTGGCTTAGTCAAGAGACCTCCCGTAGATCAAGGCTGGAGCAGACGCAGATTGTAAAAAAGCGGGATGACGTATGAAGGTCATCCCGCTTTTTTGTTTGATTCATTTCTGCGCAACTTTTAGTGGACACACTAAAGCGGGCAGCTTACAGAAAAAGCCTATTTTGGTCCACCCCGACAGAGTAGCCGGATGACCGCTCAATGCAGCCCGAGCACATCCTGCATGTCATAAAGGCCAGCCGGCTTGCCGTCGAGCCATAGCGCAGCGCGCACCGCACCCTTGGCGAAGGTCATGCGGCTGGAGGCCTTGTGGGTGATCTCCACACGCTCGCCATCGGCGGCGAACAGCACCGTGTGGTCTCCCACCACATCCCCGGCACGCACCGTGGCAAAGCCGATGGTTTCGCGCTGCCGCGCGCCGGTCTGCCCCTCGCGACCATAGACGGCGACCTTCTGCAGGTCGCGCCCGAGCGCCTCGGCCACCACCTCTCCCATGCGCAGCGCGGTGCCGGATGGCGCATCGACCTTGTGCCGATGGTGGGCCTCGATGATTTCGATATCCACATCGTCGCCGAGCACGCGCGCGGCCGTATCGAGCAGCTTCAGGCAGAGGTTGACGCCCACGCTGAAGTTGGCAGCGAAGACGACGGGAATATCCTTGGCCGCCTGCGCAAGGCGCTCCTTCTCCTCGGCCGAGAACCCGGTGGTACCGATCACCATGGCCTTGCCGGCCCGACGACAGATCTCCAGATTCCTCAAGGTGACGGAAGGATGCGTGAAGTCGATCAGGACATCGAATTCGTCCACGGCCTTGGCCAGGTCGCCCGACAAGGGCACGCCGAGACGCCCGATGCCCGCCAGTTCGCCGGCATCAGCCCCGACCAGGGTGCTGTCCGGGCGATCGATCGCCGCGGTCAGGCCAGCCGCGCCCGCGGTCTGCTGTACCGCCTCGATCAGGATCTTGCCCATGCGCCCGGCGGCACCCATCACTGCAATACGTCGCATATCCAATAGCTCCAAGGGTCACGGAAGGCCGAAGGCTTGCGCGCATCGCGGCAGCCTTCGGCCGGCACTCACACGTCGCCGAAAAAGCGCTTCACACCCTCGAACCAGCCACTGGCCCTGGGCGAATGGGAGGTGTTGCCCTGCAGCGAGGCGCGAAACTCTTCGAGTATCTCGCGCTGACGCTTGCTCAGGTTCACCGGCGTTTCCACCACGACGCGGCACATCAGATCGCCCGGCGCGCCCCCACGCACGGGTGCGACTCCCTTACCCCGCAGGCGGAACTGCTTGCCGGTTTGCGTACCCTCGGGAATCTTCAGCTTCACTCGACCATCAAGCGTGGGCACCTCCAGCTCACCACCAAGCGCGGCATCGGCAAAGCTGATCGGCACTTCGCAGTACAGATGTTTGCCGTCGCGCTGGAAGATCGGATGCTCGCGCACGCTGACCACGACATAGAGGTCCCCCGCCGGACCGCCCTGGGTACCGGCTTCACCCTCGCCGGACAGACGGATGCGATCGCCGGTATCGACACCAGCCGGCACCTTCACCGACAGGGTCTTCTGCTCTTCCACACGCCCCTGCCCGTGGCAGCTGCCGCATGGGTCGGAGATCATCTTGCCGCTGCCATGGCAGCGCGGGCAGGTCTGCTGCACGGAGAAGAACCCCTGCTGCATGCGCACCTGGCCAATACCACCACAGGTCGTACAGGTGACCGGCGTGGTTCCCTTCTTCGCGCCAGAGCCGTTGCAGACCTTGCACTCGGCAAGCGTCGGGACCCGAATGGTCACCGTGGTGCCGCGCACAGCCTCCTCGAGATCCAGCTCGAGCGTGTAGCGCAGATCGCTGCCGCGCTGGGAGCCCCCACGCGAAGCTCCGCGGGCGCCACCAAAGAAATCGCTGAAGACGTCACCGAAGATGTCCGAGAAGTTGGCACCACCAAAACCTGCACCGCCAGCCCCACCCATCTGCGGGTCGACCCCGGCGTGACCATACTGGTCATAGGCTGCCCGCTTGCTGGCATCGGAGAGCACTTCATAGGCCTCGTTGGCCTCCTTGAACGCCTCTTCAGCCGCTTTGTCGCCCGGATTACGGTCCGGGTGGTGCTTCATGGCGAGGCGGCGGTAGGCCTTTTTCAGATCCGCCTCGCTCGCGCCGCGCTCGACACCCAGCACTTCGTAATAATCACGTTTGGCCATAACTTTCCTGAACCCTCAATTCATGCCCTCCAGACACGCCGACGCGGGAGTGAACTCCCGCGTGGCAGTCGGCCCGACCGGAGGCAGCCGGTCGAGCTGGAGCGAAAAGCGGCAGGCCCGAGGCGCTGCCGCATCCCTGGAAACCCCAGGGGTCATAAGCGGAGCTTACTTGTTGTCCTTGACCTCTTCGAACTCGGCATCCACGACGTCATCGCCCGCCTGCGACTTGCCTGCCTCGGCCTGCGCCTCGCCGCCCTGCGGCTGCTCGGCATACATCTTCTGGGCCAGCGGAGTGGACGCCTGGGACACGGCCGCGATCTTCGCTTCGATTTCCGCCTTGTCATCGCCCTTGACCGCTGCTTCCAGCTCGCCCAGCGCCTTCTCGATGCTGGCCTTGTCATCCGCACTGGCCTTGTCGCCAGCCTCGGTCAACATCTTGCGCGTGGCATGCACCAGCTGATCACCCTGGTTGCGCGCCGTCACCAGCTCCTCGAACTTGCGATCCTCCTCGGCGTTGGCCTCGGCGTCGCGCACCATCTGCTCGATCTCCTCCTCGGACAGACCGGAGTTGGCCTTGATCACGATCGACTGTTGCTTGCCGGTCGCCTTGTCCTTGGCGGACACGTGCAGAATGCCGTTGGCATCGATGTCGAAGGTGACCTCGATCTGCGGCATGCCGCGCGGCGCCGGCGGGATGTCAGCCAGATCGAAGCGACCCAGCGACTTGTTCTGCGCCGCCTGCTTGCGCTCACCCTGCAGCACGTGGATGGTCACGGCACTCTGGTTGTCGTCGGCGGTGGAGAACACCTGCGACTTCTTGGTCGGGATGGTGGTGTTCTTCTCGATCAGCGGAGTCATCACACCGCCGAGGGTCTCGATGCCCAGCGTCAGCGGCGACACGTCCAGCAGCAGCACGTCCTTGACGTCGCCAGCCAGCACCGCGCCCTGAATGGCAGCACCCATGGCAACGGCTTCGTCCGGGTTGACGTCCTTGCGCGGCTCCTTGCCGAAGAACTCGGCGACCTGCTTCTGCACCAGCGGCATGCGGGTCTGGCCACCGACCAGGATCACGTCGTCGATCTTGGAGACGTCGATGCCGGCATCCTTCAGTGCGATGCGGCACGGCTCGATGGTCCGCTCGACCAGATCCTCGACCAGCGACTCCAGCTTGGCACGGGAGATCTTCACGTTCAGGTGCTTCGGACCGGACGCATCGGCCGTGATGTACGGCAGGTTGACGTCGGTCTGCTGGCTGGAGGACAGCTCGATCTTGGCCTTCTCGGCCGCTTCCTTCAGGCGCTGCATGGCCAGCGGATCACCCTTGAGGTTGATGCCGCTTTCCTTCTTGAACTCGTCGACGAGATAGTCGATCAGGCGAATGTCGAAGTCTTCACCACCGAGGAAGGTATCGCCATTGGTGGCCAGCACCTCGAACTGATGCTCACCGTCGACCTCGGCGATCTCGATCACCGACACGTCGAAGGTACCGCCGCCCAGGTCATAGACGATCACGGTATGGTCGCCCTTGGCCTTGTCCATGCCGTAGGCCAGTGCTGCAGCGGTCGGCTCGTTGATGATCCGCTTGACGTCCAGGCCGGCGATGCGACCGGCGTCCTTGGTGGCCTGGCGCTGGCTGTCGTTGAAGTAGGCCGGCACGGTGATCACCGCCTCGGTCACGGCTTCACCCAGATAGTCCTCGGCGGTCTTCTTCATCTTTTTCAGGACTTCGGCGCTGATCTGCGGCGGCGCCATCTTCTGGCCCTTCACCTCCACCCAGGCATCGCCGTTGTCGGCCTTGACGATGCTGTAGGGCACCATCTTGATGTCCTTCTGCACGACGTCCTCTTCGAAGCGACGACCGATCAGACGCTTGACTGCATAAAGGGTATTCTGCGGATTGGTCACCGCCTGGCGCTTGGCCGACTGGCCGACCAGGGTTTCGCCATCATTGGTGTAGGCGATGATCGAAGGCGTGGTGCGCGCGCCCTCGGCGTTCTCGATGACCTTGACGTTGCCGTTTTCCATGATGGAGACGCAGGAGTTGGTGGTCCCCAGGTCGATACCGATGATTTTGCCCATATCTCTCTCCGAATCTTGGTTGGTCCGCGCCTTCAGCCTGGCGCCGGATAAAGCTTTAATTTCGCTTGCCTAGCAGATGGGGCCTGCGCCCGCTATTTCAAGCCTTCTCGTCGATCGAAGGCGGCGCGTCTGCCGGAGCCTTGCTGACAACAACCATGGCCGGCCGCAACAGCCGCCCATTGAGCAGGTAGCCCTTCTGGAACACCTTGATCACGCTGCCTGGCTCGGCATGCATGCTCTCCTCCATTGCCATCGCCTGGTGGTGCTCGGGATTGAAGGGTTCACCCACCGGGTCGACTGCCACGAGCTGGTGCCGTGCGAGCGTGTCGAGCAGCAGCTTATGGGTCAGCTCGAGCCCTTCGCGCACCGCCTTGCTGGTCTCATCGTCCGGCCGTGTCAGCTCCAGGCCACGCTCCAGGCTGTCGGCTACCGGCAACAGGTCGCCAGCGAACTTCTCCAGGGCGAACTTGTGCGCCTTTTCCACGTCCTGCTCGGCACGTCGGCGGATGTTCTGCAACTCGGCAGCCACGCGCAGCGACTGATCCTGCGCCGCGGCGAGCTGCTCTTCGAGCGACTGCACGCGCGCGGCAAGATCCTCGGCCACGCTGTTTTCGGCTTCGGGATTTTCCGGGGGCTGGTTATCCAGGTTCTGCTCGTCGGCCATGCGCTCCTCCATATCTGTCTCAATGCGGGGCATCCCCCGCGCATGTGCCGCTATATGGGGGCAGCGAAGAGCGCTTCAAGGCACCGGGAGCAGATATGCGCAAAAAGGCGACACATTCGCCGTAGCCGACTCGATGCAGCGCTCGACGGTGCTTGAAGGGCGCCGAAAAAGCACTGTATAAATAGCCAGCCACATCAATTGGAGCGCCGCCATGCTGGTCCATCTGTCGGTCCACAACTACGCCATCGTCGAACACCTCGATCTCGAACTGCAGCGAGGGATGACGGTGATCAGCGGCGAAACGGGCGCAGGCAAGTCGATCATGCTCGATGCGCTGGGCCTCGCACTTGGTGATCGCGCCGACAGCAGCGTGGTCCGCCAGGGTGCGGACAAGGCAGATATCCTTGCCAGCTTCGATCTGGCCGATATCCCTGATGCCCAGGCCTGGCTGGCCGCGCGCGACCTCGACAACGACGGACCGTGCATCCTGCGCCGCGTGATTACGGCCGAAGGTCGTTCGCGCGGCTACATCAACGGCTCGCCCTGCCCGCAAGGTGATCTCAAGGCGCTCGGCGAGCTTTTGATCGATATTCACAGCCAGCACGAGCATCAATCGTTGCTCAAGCCAGACACGCATCGCCGCTTGCTGGACGAGTACGCCGGCGCTCAGGAGCTGGCCCGGCAGGTCCATCTCGCTGCGCAGCGCTGGAAGCAAACACGCCAGACGCTCGACCGCCTGAGCAACGCGAGCGACGAGCAACGTGCACGCCATCAGTTGCTCAGCTATCAGCTCGAAGAGCTGGAGAATCTGGCGCTGGGCGAACATGAATTGGAGCAACTGGAGCAGGAGCACAAGAACCTCGCCAATGCCGGGCAACTGCTCGGCGCCTGCCAGCAGGTCATGGAGCTCTGTAGCGAGAACGATGCCGGGAATGTGCTATCGGCGCTCACGTCAAGCCTGCAACGCCTGACGGCTTTCCAGGGTCAATCCGGCGCGCTGGGCGAAGCCGTCAACCTGCTCGCCAGTGCGCAGATCCAGGTCGAGGAAGCAGTTGGCGAGCTCAACCGTTTCATCGACCATTTCGACGCGGACCCCCAGCGCCAACAAGCGCTGGAAGAACGACTGGATGCCATCTACAGCCTGGCACGCAAGCATCGTGTACAGCCGGCCGAACTGCCCGAGCTGCAGCAACGCCTGCTGAGCGAGCTGGAAAGCCTGAACGCCGATGACGAGGCCGTCGAACGTCTGGGCGAGGAGCTCGAAGCCTACGCACGGCATTACCTCGAGAAGGCCGAAGAGCTGAGCCGCGTTCGTCAGGCGGCGGCTACCTGCCTGGGCGAAGCGGTGGAAGACGAGATCCAGCGCCTGGGAATGCCGGGCGGGCGCTTCAGCGTGGTGCTCAAGCCGGTCGCGCCAGGCGAGAACCCGCCACACGGTCTGGAGCTGGTGGAGTTTCTGGTCAGCGCCAACCCCGGTCAGCCGCCGCGTGCCCTGGCCAAGGTCGCTTCGGGTGGTGAACTGTCGCGCATCAGCCTGGCGATTCAGGTCATCACCGCACAGACCTCGCGCACGCCGACGCTGGTATTCGACGAAGTCGATGTCGGCATCGGCGGCCCTACGGCCGAGATTGTCGGCCAACTGTTGCGTCGTCTCGGCGAGCGCGGCCAGGTACTCACCGTTACCCACCTACCGCAGGTAGCTGCCCAGGGCCACAACCACCTGTTCGTGCACAAGGCGCGCGGCGCCGACGAAACCCGCACCGCAGTCGCCGAGCTGAATGGCGACGCCAGGGTCGAAGAAATCGCCAGAATGCTCGGTGGGGTCGACCTGACCGAACAGTCGCTGGCCCATGCCCGGCAGATGGTCTCCACCGCGCAGGCATAACGCTTCGCCGCGAGAGGAGTTGCAGCCGCCATAAATGAAAAACCCCGCCACTATGGGCGGGGTTTCAGGTATCGACCGCGCTGATCAACCCTTCTTGCGTACGTAGAGCACCAGATTGTGATCGACCAGCTCGTAGCCGTGGCGGGCGACGATTTCCTTCTGCAGCTTTTCGATCTCCGAATCGAAGAACTCGATGACATCACCGCTATCGACGCAGACCATATGGTCGTGATGGCCACCATCGGCCAGCTCGAATACGGCATGCCCGCCGTCGAAGTTGTGGCGAACCACCAGGCCAGCCGCCTCGAATTGAGTCAGAACGCGGTAGACAGTCGCCAGACCGACGTCTTCACCGGCCTCCATCAGCGCCTTGTAGACGTCCTCGGCGCTCATGTGGCGCTGGCCCGTGCTGTCGAGCATTTGCAGAATCTTCACCCGGGGAAGGGTTACTTTCAGACCAGCTTTACGAAGTTCGTTGTTCTCAACCATGGTTGGCTTTCTCGCTGCTGCTGTTTCGCAGCCTCCTTCAATACGGGTATGATCCGGGTTCTTTGCCCAGCCAAGATAGTGGAAGTCACCCACCGATGCAAAACACCAAGCTCATGCTGACCAGCCTCACGCTCGTGGGCCTGTTCGCACTCGCCGGTTGTTCGTTTCCTGGGGTATATAAGGTCGACATTCAACAGGGCAATGTCGTCACGCAGGACATGATAGATCAGCTGCGCCCCGGAATGACCCGTAAGCAAGTGCGGTTTATCATGGGCAACCCCCTGATCACCGACACCTTCCACGCCAATCGCTGGGACTACCTCTACAGTATCCAGCCTGGCGGTAGCCAGCGTCAGCAGGAGCGGGTCAGCCTGGTGTTCGACGGCAACGATCAACTGGTAGGCCTGGCCGGCGACTTCATGCCCGGTGTCAGCCGCGACGAAGAGATTCTCGGCACCTCGCCGACGCCGTCCAGCGTCAGCGAAAAGCCGGCCCAGCAGCCGGCCGAGCGGCCGACGCCGGGCTCGCTGCTCGAGGAAATCCAGCGCGAGGTCGATGCGGCCGAACCCGTTCCGGTTCCAATCCCGGAGCCGCTGGAAACCGAATGAACAAAGCCCGGCTATCGCCGGGCTTTCTTTTCTCCCTATCCCTGGCAGAGGCCTCACCAGCCGCTGCTGGCTCAGCGTTGGGTCAACTGCCTGTACAGTTGCGGTAGACGCACCGGCAGCTGCTGCGGCTCCTTGATCAGCGTGTAGCCGTTGGCCCCGAACATGTACGGCAGGTAATCGCCGGCCTCGCGGTCGATGGTGATGCAGAAAGGCAGCAGTCCCTGCTGACGCGCCTCCAGTACCGCCTGGCGCGTATCTTCGACACCGTAGCGCCCTTCATACAGGTCCAGATCGTTCGGCTTGCCGTCGGTAACCAGCAACAGCAGCTTGCGCCGCTGCTTGCACTCGGCCAATAGACGGGTGGCCTGGCGGATCGCCGCCCCCATGCGCGTGTAGTAGCCCGGCTTGAGTGCCTGAATGCGCCCGCGCGTCTCATCGCCATAGGCCTGGCGGAAACTCTTGAGTTCCTGCATGCGCACCTGCTGGCGGCGCAGCGAGGAGAACCCATAGAGAGCGAACTGATCGCCGACAGTCGACAGCGCCTCGCCAAACAGCAGCATGCTGTCGGTCACTACGTCGATGACCCGGTGCTCGTTATCCAGATGCGCATCGGTCGACATCGAGAGATCGGCCAGCAACAGGCAGGCCAGGTCACGGCGATTCTGCCGCTGCTCCATGAACAGACCGCGCTCGGCACAATGGCCGTTCTGCCTTTCGACGTGGAAGTCGAGCCAGGCCTGAAGGTCCAGCTCCGAGCCTTGCGGCTGCTGGCGCAGCCACTGACGATCGGTACGCAGGTGCTCGAACTGACGCCGCAAGCGCCGCGCCAGCGGCGCCAGACGTATCGGCAGCGGCTTCGCTTCGGCGCCCCGCGGCAGCATCATCTGGAGGTTGACGAAGTCCTTCTGCAGGCTCTGCTTGCGATAGTCCCACTCCGGCAGTTTGATTCCGGGGCCCAATGGAATGTCGTCGAAGTCTGCCGCCGGCAGGTCCAGGTCGAGTTTCAGCCCGCCACCCTGGCGCATGCGCTGGCGCGACAGGGCCAGTTCGTCCAGGTCCTCGGCCACGCGGGCGGCGTCCAGGTCCTCGGTATCGTCGCCGCAGCGATCCAGCTCGACATGCTCGGACCAGCTGAACAGGTTCTCCAGACGAAACAGCAGCAGGCCACTCTTGCTGGTGCTGTCCTCGACGCGTCGGGCCCGCTTGCGCTGTCGGCTCTGGCCGTTAGGCGGACTTTCCAGAGCACCCTCGCCGTCCGCGCCCTGATCCAGACTCTGCGGTTCGCCCAGGTTCTGCGCCGGATAGAGCCACAACGGTACGGGCCAGGGCGCACGTTCGCTACGCGGGAACTGCACGACACAACCGGGTTCTCGCAGCGCCTGACACACGGCCTGCTCCAGGGCGGCCTCGCCACGGGGCAGGTCGGACGGATCCGGACGCAACTGCAGGTGCGCCTCGACCAATCGGCGATAGCGCGAGCGCATTGCCGGGAACTGTTCGAGCAGGCGCTGCGTCCAGCGCTGGTTGTCGCGCGCCCAGTGGCGCATCTCACCGGCCTGCGCGGCCAGCAGTGCGAGCCAGCGATAGAGGTCGCGATTCAGGGCCGGGTCCGGATAGACCGCCAGGCTTTCCGGCAGCCTCAGGTTGCTGCTGTCGCACCAGGCCACAGGCAGCTGCTTGCAGGTGCCGGCGACCTGCTGCAATAGATTGCGCCGCACCAGCAGGTCGCGCGCACTGGCCGCCTCGACACCGATACCGCTGGCACCGCCCATGGCGCGAAACAACAGCGACAACGGCCGCTGCATCTCCTGCAGTTCGACGCGCGCCTCGGGAAAGTCCGGGCTGGCGCGGCGAGTGATGAAACGGTGCCAGACGCTACCGACCCACTCTTCGACTTCGATGGCGAATGCCATGGTGATCACCTCGTAGCGCTTGGAAAACGACGACGGCCCGCTAGTCAGCCGGGCCGTCGATGCTCACTGCGTCCCGACTCAGGCGGTAGCCGCGACCGTGGAAGCCACGGTCACCCGGCCACGCTGGCGGAAGCTATAGAGGTAGCAGATCAGGCCGATCAGGAAGAACACCCCGGCGATCAGGCGCAGCCAGAAGAAGACGGCCAGCTGATCAGCAGTGTTCATGAACGACATGGCAGCGCCATCGGCGGGCAGACGCTGCAGCCACACTTGCACCACGCCGGCGGCGGTGAGGAACAGGGTGATCGCCATCATCGAGATGGTCATCAGCCAGAACCCCCAGACTTCGATGGTCTGCGCCCGTGCATCCGGCGCTTCGCCCAGCCCGCGCAGGCGCGGCATGGCGTAGCTGATCATCGTCATCACGATCATCGCGTAGGCACCGTAGAACGCCAGGTGGCCGTGCGCCGCAGTGATCTGCGAACCGTGCGTGTAGTAGTTCACCGGAGCCAGGGTGTGCAGGAAGCCCCACACGCCTGCACCGAGGAACGCGGTGACCGTGGTGCCCACTGCCCAGAGCGAGGCGGCGCGGTTCGGGTGCTCGCGGCGGCGACGGTTCACCATATTGAAGGCGAACAGCACCATGGCGAAGAACGGCAGCGGTTCCAGCGCGGAGAAGATCGAACCCAGCCACAGCCAGACGCCCGGTGCGCCGATCCAGAAGAAGTGGTGACCAGTACCGATGATGCCGGTGATCAGCGCCATGGCAATGATGACGTACAGCCACTTCTCGACGACTTCGCGGTCCACGCCGGTGATCTTGATCAGGACGAAGGCCAGCATCGAACCCATGATCAGCTCCCAGACGCCTTCCACCCACAGGTGCACGACCCACCACCAGTAGTACTTGTCACGCGCCAGGTTCTCGGGGTTGTAGAAGGAGAACAGGAAGAACACCGCGAGGCCGATCAGACCGGTCATCATCACCGTGCTGACCACGGTCTTGCGACCTTTGAGCATGGTCATGCCGATGTTGTAGAGGAAGCCCAGCGCCACGATCACGATACCGATCTTGGTGATCGTCGGCTGCTCGAGGAACTCGCGCCCCATCGTCGGCAGCAGCTCGTTGTGGGTCAGCTTCGCCAGCCCGGCATAGGGCACCAGCAGGTAGCCGAGAATGGTCAGCACGCCGGCTGCGGCGAACACCCAGAACAGGACGATCGCCAGTTTCGGGCTGTGCAGTTCGCGGTCGGCTTCCTCGGGAATGAGGTAGTAGGCCGCGCCCATGAAGCCGAACAGCAACCAGACGATCAGCAGGTTGGTATGCACCATCCGTGCGACGTTGAATGGAATCAGCGGGAACAGAAAGTCGCCAACGACGTACTGCAGCCCCATGATCAGACCGAAGAGGATCTGCCCGACGAAGAGCATCAGCGCAAACACGAAGTACGGCTTGGCGACGGCTTGCGATTGGAATTTGAGATGCGGATTCATGATGCTCATCTCTCAGCCCTCCCTGTTTGGCGGCCAGCTGTTGGTGTCGATCTTCGAAGTCCACTTGAGGAACTCCGCCATGTCGTCCACTTCCTGGTCGGTCAGATGGAATTGCGGCATCGCCCGGCGACCCGGCGCGCCCAGCGGCTGGGCCTTCATCCAGGCATGCAGGAACGGCTTGAAGCCCTCCTCGCCGCCGCGACGAACAAAGACGTTACCCAGCTCCGGCGCGAAGTAGGCGCCCTCACCGAGCAGGCTGTGGCAGCCGATGCAGTTGTTGTTTTCCCAGACTGCCTTGCCGCGCACGACCGCCTCGGTCATTTCCGATTCGTTCGATCGCTCGGGGAAAGTCTGCTCTGTGTGATAGGTAAGGCCCAGGAATACCAGGAAGAAGAACACGCCTCCTCCGAAGTAGATATTCCGGGCCATACCCTTGGTGAAGGTCTCGGACATGGTCGCCTCCTATTGGCTTGGCGTGGCCAGTTTAAGAAGGCGCCTATCGAAACCCGCTTGATAGCAATCAAGAAAAACCCGAACGCGGTAGTCAGGCTTTCCTCAGCCGGCAATGAAAGTGGCAGCGACCCGCATGCAGTCCCTCACCCCGTCTGGTTCGGGGCCCGGCGGCAGCTACTCGCCGCGGATGTACTGTTCGAGCTGCTGGATCAGGCTGTCCTGCTCGGCCATGGTTTCCTTGACCACGTCACCGATGGACAGCAGGCCGAGCGTGCGCCCCTCCTCCACCACCGGCAGGTGGCGCAGGTGCTTGTCGGTCATGATCTGCATGCACTCTCGCAGGGTCTGCCGCGGCTCCACCGTGACCAGCGACGAGGTCATGATCGCGCTCACCGGCGTGGCAAACGACGAGCGCCCGAGCAGGACCATTTTCCGTGCGTAGTCGCGCTCGCTGATGATGCCTACCAGCTTTCCACCGGCATCGGCGACCGGCAGCGCGCCGACATTCTTCTCGGCCATCAACCTCAGTGCATCGAGCACCGAGTCGGTCGGGGCGATGGTGACGACTCCTTGTATCTGCTTGGCGCTGAGCACCTGGGCGATCGTTTTCATGGAATGCTCCTGTTGTTCTCCGGCCGGGGCGGGGCCGCCCCGTTTCTCGGCATCCTTCGATCAACATATCGCGCCAGGCGCGGCCGGCAAAGTACCCGCCCGGTTAGCGCAACCGGCGCTAGGCGGTCAGCTTGAGGCCCAGCAGGCCGGCAACCAGCAGCAGCAGACTGAGCAGGCGCCAGAGCCCGGCGCTCTCACCGAACAACAGAATGCCGAGCAGTACCGTACCCAGTGCACCGATGCCCACCCAGATTGCATAGGCGGTACCGACCGGCAGGCTTTTCATCGCCTGCGCGAGCAGATAGAAGCTCGCCGCCATGCTGAGCAGGGTGAAGACTGTAGGCAGCGCGCGGGTGAAGCCCTCGGATGCCTTGAGCCCCAACGCCCAGGCAACTTCCAGCAAGCCGGCGACGACCAGCATGATCCAGGCCATATTCATGGCTACAAACTCCATGCACAGGCAGGGTCGTCCCCGCAAACTCAGGCAGGCCGGCGGGTCGTCCCGCGGCGAGGCGGACCTTAGCACAGCGCGCCGCAAGATGCGCCGACCGGAGGTCTGAGGGGCTAACCCAGGCCGCGCAACAACTGGAGTTGGCGGCGCAACTGTTCAGCCTGCGCCCGTTCAGCGCGCAGGCCAGCGGCCAGCTCGGCGTTCTGCTGCTCGAGGCGGCGAATCACCTCGCCCACGCCCTGCATCAGCCCGCGCAACACGTCGAGCTCGACGCACTGCGCCTTGCAGCGCAGCCACTGCAGCCAGCAGAGCAACATCAGCAGCAGCGCCGCGAAGGATGAAAACAGCATGACCATCCAGGACAGACTCATCGGCATTGTCTCGCACTCCCTATGCGCCAATCGCAACGCCGCCACGATATGTCCAGACTGACGACAGGTCGATATTGTTTACTTGCACAGGTAAACAATTGGTGCGCACCGGCGGCGTACCGCGGCTGATACGGCTCGAAAGCGCACCTGCCTACACCGCGACATGTCAAGGAAGTGGGCGGATGATAGCTCCCCCTCAGTCATCCACATCCAGCCGGGCCGACGCCCGAGCCGGGCGCGCTGGCATACGGTCCAGCTGCAGGAACAGCACCGAGGCGAGCATGGCCATGGCGCCGACACAGAGAAAGGTCAGACGAAACGCGTGCAGCAAGGCGTCGCCCGTCGCGCCGGGGCTGGTGAAGCCTCCGAGCAGAGCACCGGCCGTGGCCACGCCCAGGCTCATCGACAGCTGGACCACTACCGAGAGCAGGCTGTTGCCGCTGCTGGCGTCGCGATTGCTCAGCCCGACCAGCGTCACGGTGTTCATCGCGGTGAACTGCATGGAGTTGACCATGCCGATCAGCCCCAGATGCAGGAGCACCCAGAGCCCAGCAGTACGCTGGTCGAACAGCGCCAGACTGGCGATCAGTGCACCCAGCAGCAAGGTATTGCCGACCAGGATGCGTCGGTAGCCGAGCCGGTCGATCAGCTGACGTGCGATCGACTTGGTCAGCATGGCGCCAATCGCCAAAGGCACCATCATCATCCCGGCCTCGGCTGGCGAATAACCCAGCGCCAGTTGCAGCAGCAGAGGCAACAGGAACGGCAACGCGCCACTGCCCAGGCGGGCGAACAGGTTGCCGAAGATGCCGACGGCAAAGCAGCGCGTGCGAAACAGCCTGGGGCTGAACAGTGGTTGCTCGATGCGACCGGCACGCAGCCAGTACGCCGCAAGGCAGGCGACGCCGGTCGCGAGCAGCAGCATGACGCGCGCATGCGGCAGCTGCAGCTCGCCAAGCCCTTCGAGCGCGATGGTGATCAACACCATCGCCGCACCGAATAGGGCGAAGCCCAGCGTATCGAAGCGCGTCCGCTCCGGCCCACGCAGATCCGGCATGAAGCGCAGCGCGGCGAGGCTGCCGAGCAGGCCGACCGGCAGGTTGATCAGGAAGATCCAGTGCCAGGAGGCGTACTCGACGAGCCAGCCGCCCAGCGTCGGCCCCAGCAGCGGGCCGACCATGCCTGGCAAGGCGATGAACGTCATCACTCGCACGAACTCGCTGCGCGGAAAGGCCCGCAGCACCACCAGCCGACCGACCGGCAGCATCAGCGCCCCGCCAATCGCCTGCACGACGCGGGAGATGACCAGCAGGTTGAAGCTGCTCGACAGCGCACAGAACAGCGAGCCCAGGGTGAACAGCGCAATGGCGACAAAGAACACGCGCCGTGAACCGAAGCGATCGGCCAGCCAGCCCGAGGCGGGAATCAACAGCGCGACCGTGAGCATGTAGGCGATGACGACGCCCTGCATGCGTAGCGGATCCTCGGCCAGGTCGCGCGCCATCGCCGGCAGCGCCGTATTGAGAATGGTGCCGTCGAGCGTCTGCATGAAGAAGGCGGTGGCGATCAGCCACGGCAGGACCCGAGCGGTGCGAGCGTCCAGTTCGACAGGTGATTGCATGGCAGCCTCTGAAAACCGAGGGGCATCATGTTAGAGGATCGCCGTCCCTCCGGTTCGCCAGCGCAGCGGCGTACAGGCTCGGCTTCGCCGTCTGCACACCTCTTCACCGCGCGCAAGTCTGCGACAAGTTGTCGCCGTAACAATTTATTTCTTTCAACATTGACGCGAATCATTATCATTAGAAGGCGCAAGCGAGATCATTCGCGTCACACCTCGTCAGGAGTACCACTCATGCGCCATCCGATCATGCTAGCCACCGCCACCCTGCTGCTCGCCCCACTGGCCCAGGCCAAGGAATACCCGATCGGCGAACCGCAGCAATGCGGCGGTATGGAAGTCGGTGCGGTCTACCTGCAACCGGTGGAGATGGATCCGGCCGGCATGATGCGCGCCGCTGCCGAGTCCGATGTGCACCTGGAAGCTGACATCAGCGCCCTGGAAAACAACCCGAACGGCTGGCAGGAAGGCAGCTTCGTGCCCTACCTCGGCATCCAGTACGAGCTGCGCAAGAAGGGCTCGGACGAAGTGATCAAGGGCGACTTCCACCCGATGGTCGCCAATGACGGGCCGCATTACGGCGACAACGTCAAACTGCTCGGCCCCGGCAAGTACCAGCTGACCTACAAGATCCTCCCGCCCGGCTCCGGCCATGCCATGTTCGGCCGTCATACCGACAAGGAAACCGGCGTCGGCCCCTGGTTCGAGTCCTGCGAGCTGACATACGAATTCACCTATGCCGGCATCGGCAAGAAGGGCGGCTACTGATGGCCCTCCCGCTGTTGCGACGCGCCCTGTGCGCAACGCTGCTCGCCAGCTTCGCCGCTGGCGCGCAGGCGGGGCTGCCGACCTACGAGCTGACCATCCGTGACGGCCACTTCGAACCGTCGACCATCGAGGTCCCGGCACGTCAGCGTTTCAAGATCGTCGTGCACAACGCCGGCAGCGGGCCGACCGAGTTCGAGAGTACGCCGCTTCGCGTGGAGAAGGTCCTCTCGCCGGGCGTTACCTCCTTCGTGGTGATCCACCCGCTCAAGCCGGGCCGTTATCCGTTCTTCGACGAATTCCATCTGGACCTCCCGCAAGGCGAGATCGTCGCCAAGTAGTCCCTGCAAGGAGACAACCATGGGCCAATCCCTGTTCATCGTCTGGCGCGAAAGCGTCGAGGCCCTGCTGGTCATCGGCATCCTGCATGCCTGGCTGCGCCAGCAGCCGGCGGCAGGCGGCGCACTGCGCATGCTCTGGAGCGGCGTAGCCGGGGGCCTTGGCCTGGCCCTGCTGCTGGCCTGGGGAGTGCTGCAGGCCGGCGAGTGGCTGGCCGGTAGTGCCGGCGAGTGGTTTCAGTGCGCCATGCTGGTCACGGCCAGCCTGCTGATCCTGCACATGGTCGGCTGGATGCACCAGCACGGGCGCACGCTGAAGGCCAGCCTGCAGAACACCGCCGCCGAGCGGCTCAGCCAGGGCAACGGTATCGGCCTCGCCGTGCTGGCGATGCTGGCGGTCGGCCGCGAGGGCAGCGAGACCGTGGTGTTCCTTTATGGCATCGGCAACCAGCAACAAGGCCAGGACCTCACCGGCTTCGTCATCGGTGGCCTGCTGGGCTTCGCCCTGGCCCTGCTCACCTATGGCCTGCTGCAGGCTGGCAGCCGCTTCTTCAGCTGGCGGCGTTTCTTCCAGGTCAGCGAGGTACTGCTCCTGCTGCTGGGCGGCGCCCTGCTGATGGCTGGCCTGGATCGCTTCGCCGGCCAGCTGATGGGCATGGAGCTGCCCGAGCAGGTCTATGGCTTCCTAGGTGACCCTCTCTGGGACACCTCTGCCCTGCTCGATGACGGCAGCACCCTGGGCAGCACGCTCGCCGGGCTTACCGGCTATCGCGCGATGCCTTCGCTCGCCGCCGTGCTGACCATGGCCCTCTACTGGCTGGCAGTCTGGCTGTGGCTGCGCCCCCGCCCGCAGCGCTCGCTGGCCGCGGAGCCGGCATGAACAGCGCGACACCCCTGCTGGCACGACTCGGCGACGGGATGCGCCGTCATGCCAGCCTGATTCGCACCGTGCAATGGATCGTGGTCGGTTTCTACGTAGTGCTGCTGGTGCTGCCGGCGTTTCTCAGCCTGCCACCCTCGCAGGCACGAATGCTGGATGACCTGACCCTGTTCGCGCAGTTCGTCTTCTGGGGCCTTTGGTGGCCATTCGTCCTGCTGTCGATGATCTTTTTCGGCCGACTCTGGTGCGGCGTGCTCTGCCCGGAGGGCTCGCTCAGCGAGTGGATCAGCTGGAAGGGCCTGGGCCGGGGCACGCCACGCTGGATCCGCTGGAGCGGCTGGCCCACCGTCGCCTTTGTGCTCACGACTGTCTACGGGCAGTTGATCAGCGTCTACGACTACGCCCAGGCGGCGCTGTTGATCCTCGGGGGTTCGACGGTCGCAGCCATGGTCGTGGGTTTTCTCTATGGACGCGGCAAGCGCGTCTGGTGCCGCCATCTATGCCCCGTCAGCGGCGTGTTCAGCCTGCTCTCGCGGCTGGCGCCGCTGCACTACAAGGTCGACGAGCAGCGCTGGCTGGAAAATCAGCCGCCGCACCTGGCTACGCCCAACTGCGCCCCACTGATCGACATCCGCCGCATGCGCGGCAATAGCGAATGTCATGCCTGCGGCCGCTGCAGCGGGCAGCGTGGCGCGGTCCAGCTCAGCGCGCGCTCACCGAACGAAGAGATCCTCATCGTCGGCTCGCAATCGCGCAGCCACTGGGACAGCACGCTGCTGCTGTTCGGCATGATCGGCCTGGCGATGGGCGCGTTCCAGTGGACGGTCAGCCCCTGGTTCATCACCCTCAAGCAGGCGCTCGCGGAATGGCTGGTCGAGCGCGATATCTTCTGGCCACTGGAAGCCAATGCCCCCTGGTGGCTGTTGACGCATTATCCGCAGGTCAACGATGCCTTCACCTGGCTCGACGGCACGGTCATCCTGCTCTACATCTTCGGTTGTTCGCTGCTGATCGGCTCGGCGCTCTGGCTGCTCTTGCGCGGTGCGACCTGGCTCATGGGCCGCGGCGGCGACGTGTTCGAGCACCTGGCCCTGGCGCTGACGCCGCTGGGCGGTGCGGGCCTGTTCCTGGGGCTGTCCGCAACGACGGTCAAGCTCCTGCGCTACGAAGGCTTGGCCCTGGACTGGGCGCAGCCGGCACGCGCGGCGCTGCTGTTCGGGGCCATCGCCTGGAGTCTGCTTCTGGCCTGGAAGGTCATCAGCGTGCGCGGCGGCCACGGCCTGCGTCGACTCCTCGCCTTCGCGCCGGTCATCGCCGCCTGCGCACTGGTCGGCTTTGGTTGGTATCTGCAGTTCTGGGGCTGGAGCTGAGGGCACCTGCTGACCTCGCGATCAACGCCGGCGATCAGCCGCGCAACACGAAGGTCGGGAATAGCCGATCCAGGCGTTCCCACAGGCGCTGCTGGTCGTAGGGTGCACGGCTCTCGGCGAGGTCTTCGTCGAGCATGCGCGCGGTGCGCACGCACTGCACGGCGAAGCGTTCGACACCCAGCCGACGCAGACGCTGGGCCAAATCCCACAGGCTGTCAGCATCGAACAGCTGCCAGTGCACGGTGGTCCGGCATTCGTGCTCGACGCCACTTTCAAGCAGATGCTCAAGACTCTTCCAGTTGGCCTTGCCGCTGCCATCCACGCCGGTGATCGCCGTGCTGTGCTCGGGTAGCGCCTTGACGTCGAAACCGACCCAGTCCACCAGCCGCAGGATGTTGGCGAACAGCTTCGGCTTGATGCCGGCGCTGTGCAGGCCGACCTTGTAGCCCAGTGCCCGCACCTGGGCGATGGCCTCGGGTAGCGCGGTCTGCAGGGTGGGCTCGCCGCCGCTGAACACTACCGCCTCGAGCAGGCCGACGCGCTGCTCGAGAAAGCCGAGAATCTCCGACCAGGGCTTTTCCTCGCTGCCGCAGGCAGGAATCAGCTGCGGGTTGTGGCAGTAGCGACAGCGCCAGCCGCAGCCCTGGCAGAACAGCACGCAGGCCAGATGGTCGGGAAAGTCCAGCGTGGTCAGGGGGACCAGCCCCCCGACGCGAAGTGCTGCGGTCACCGCGCCGCCGCTTCAGTGAAGTGCAGGCGCTCGCGATGCTCGGACTGCTTGCCCGGATTGAAGGCAGCGACCGGGCGGTGATAGCCCATCACGCGGGTCCAGACTTCGCAACGCTGGCGCTGGTCCTGGGGTAGTTGGCTGGCTTGGCTCATGTTGCTTCTCCTTACTTGCTGGGGTGTGAGTATGCAGCGCCGCACTGTGCGGAGCTGCGGGGCATGGGGTCGCAGCTCAGACGGCCCGGGCCGCTTCGGCCTGCTGCAGCAGCACCTCATCGCATTTCGGGCAGAACTCGTGCTCGCCAGCGAGATAACCGTGCACCGGGCAGATCGAGAAGGTCGGCGTCACCGTCAGATAGGGCAGGCGGAAGCGCGACAGCGCATTGCGCACCAGCTTCTTGCAGGCCTCGGCCGAAGAAATCTGCTCGGCCATGTACAGGTGCAGCACCGTGCCGCCGGTGTACTTGCACTGCAGTTCGTCCTGCAGCGCCAGGGCCTCGAACGGGTCGTCGGTGAAACCCACCGGCAGCTGCGATGAGTTGGTGTAGTACGGCGCCTCGGCCGTGCCCGCCTGGAGGATGTCCGGGAAACGCTTGCGGTCTTCCTTGGCGAAGCGATAGGTGGTGCCCTCGGCCGGCGTCGCCTCGAGGTTGTAGAGGTTCCCGGTGTCTTCCTGGAACTGCACCAGCCGCGCCCGCACGTGATCGAGCACCTCGATCGCCAGCTGCCGCCCCGCCTCGCTGTGCAGCCCCTCGGCGTCATCGGTGAAGTTGCGCAGCATCTCGTGCAGGCCGTTCACGCCGATGGTTGAGAAGTGATTGCGCAGGGTGCCGAGGTAGCGCTTGGTGTACGGGTAGAGCCCGGCATCCATATGCTGCTGGATGACCTTGCGCTTGACCTCCAGGCTCTGCCGCGCCATCTCCAGCAGGCGATCCAGCTGCTGGAGCAGGGCCGCCTTGTCGCCGCGATAGAGGTAACCCAGCCGCGCGCAGTTGATCGTCACCACGCCCAGCGAACCGGTCTGCTCGGCCGAGCCGAACAGCCCGCCGCCACGCTTGAGCAGCTCGCGCACGTCCAGCTGCAGGCGGCAGCACATGGAACGCACCTGGTTGGGCTGCATGTCCGAGTTGAGGAAGTTCTGGAAGTACGGCAGCCCGTAGCGCGCGGTCATCTCGAACAGGCGCTCGGCGTTGTCGCTGTCCCAAGGGAAGTCGTGGGTGATGTTGTAGGTCGGAATCGGGAAGGTGAACACGCGGCCGAGGCCGTCGCCGGCCTGCATGACTTCGATATAGGCGCGGTTGATCAACTCCATCTCCGCCTGCAGCTCGCCGTAGGCGAAGGGCATTTCCTCGCCGCCGATATAGGGGATCTGCTCGCGCAGGTCCTCCGGGCAGACCCAGTCGAAGGTGAGGTTGGTGAACGGCGTTTGCGTGCCCCAACGCGACGGCACGTTGAGGTTGTAGATGAACTCCTGGATCGCCTGGCGCACCTCATCGAAACCAAGCTGGTCCTTGCGCACGAACGGCGCGAGATAGGTATCGAAGCTGCTGAACGCCTGGGCGCCGGCCCACTCGTTCTGCAGCGTGCCGAGGAAGTTGACCATCTGCCCCAGGGCGCTGGACAGGTGCTTCGGCGGGCCCGCCTCGACCCGTCCGGGAATGCCGTTGAAGCCCTCGGTAAGCAGCGTGCGCAGTGACCAGCCCGCGCAGTAGCCGGCGAGCATGTCCAGGTCGTGGATATGCAGATCGCCTTCGCGGTGCGCCGTGCCGATCTCCGGGCTGTAGACCTCGTCCAGCCAGTAGTTGGCGGTGACCTTGCCCGACACGTTGAGGATCAGCCCACCCAGTGAATAGCCCTGGTTGGCGTTGGCCCGTACGCGCCAGTCTTCGCGCGAGAGGTATTCGTTCATCGAGGCCGCGACATCCACCACCGCCTTCTTATCACGACGCAGGCGCGCATGGCGCTCGCGGTAGACGATGTAGGCGCGCGCCGTGTCGAAGTACCCCGCCGCCATCAGTGCTCGTTCGACGCGGTCCTGAACCTGCTCGATTTCGACATGCGGTTCGCCGCTCAGCTGCTGTGCTACCGCTTCGGCCAGCGTCGCGGCGGCCTGCTCGGAGAACTCCCCGGTACTCCTGCCCGCGGCGGCAATCGCGCGCGCGATCTTCTCCGTACTGAACGGCATGTCCCTGCCATCGCGTTTGCGCAGCCGCGTCGGTGCCTTTCCGACAGTCATGTCCACCCCTCGCTCCTCACAACATCTAGTTGCTGTTCATTCAGAAAACACAAGATGCTGTGCATGGTAGGAAGATAGGCCGCAGATAAATTGATGACCGTCAATTTGCTGCGGATGCTGGAAATTTTTTTAACGCGACAGATCGGCGCAGCCGGCTTACTTGTCCAGCGTCAAGGAAGCCGAGCCGCCGAGCCTCCTAGCATGCCCCTGGATCAACTGCATCTCGTGCGCCGGGAGGACCGATGCTTACCGAAATGTCCCTCATCACCGCGCTGCGCAGCCACCACCTGTTCAGCCGGCTACCGGATGCCGCCATGCAGGAGGTCTGCGCGCTGGCAAATCTCAAGCGGCTACCGGCCGGTGCCACCCTGTTCCACCAGGGCGACAAGGCAGACCGCTTCTACTATCTGTTCAGCGGTCAGGTAAAGCTGCATCGGGTGGTCTGCGACGGCCAGGAAAAGCTCGTCGAGGTGATGCGCGCCGGCGATTCCTTTGCCGAAGCCCTGCTGTTTCGCGGCACGCCCTATTACCCGGTCAGCGCCACGGCGCTGAAAGCGAGCCTGGCGGTCAGCCTCAACGGCCCGCATTACCGACGCATCCTCGAAGAGCAGCCTGGCATCTGCCTGGAGATTCTCGCCACCCTCAGCGTGCGCCTGCACCAGCGCATGGTCGAGATCGACACCCTGACGATGGCCAACGCCAGCCGGCGGGTGGTGCGCTTCCTGCTGCAGTCCGCCGGCGAGCGCGACGGCGTGGTGACCCTCGACGTGCCCAAACGCCTGGTCGCCTCCAAGCTCGGTATCCAGCCGGAAACCTTCTCGCGCATCCTTCATCGCCTGGTAGAGGCCGGCACCATATCCGTGGAGCGTCGGCGCATCGAGATCCTCGACGCGAATACCCTCGCTGCACACGACGAGTAACGCGCCGGCCCGTTCTTGACTGCAGTCATGCACGCCGGCCGCCCGCATGCGGATACTGCCCCCTCCTCGCCAACGCATCGGGAGTGCTCATGACCACGCCAAACAACGGACCGCTGGTGTATTCCTGCTCGGGCTGCTCGAACGTCGCACAGATGGCCAATACCCTCGCGGTTCGCCTCGACCGCGCCGGGCTGGCGGAAATGTCCTGCATTGCCGGCGTTGGCGGACGGGTGGAGGCGCTGGTCAGGAAAGCCAACTCCGGCCGGCGCATCCTGGCCATCGACGGCTGCCCGCTGCACTGCGCGCGAGCCTGCCTGGCGCAGCACGGCGTCACCCCGGATGTGCACGTCACGCTCAGCCGCTACGGGCTACGCAAGCGCTATCGTCAGGATTGCAGCGAAGAGGAAGTCGGCGCGCTGTTCGAGGACATGAAGGCGATCATCGCCAGCGACCGCATGCGCCCCCGGCCGCTGGCTTGCTGAACAACTGACCCCTGTCAGGTACCGGCTGGCTGGGCCCGGCCGGCCGCTGCGACCTCTTCGCCGGCGCCCTGCAGCATCTTCCACAGCCAGCCCGGCAGGGTATCGGGGTCCAGGCTGTCGATCAGATTCTTGATCGCCAGGCCCAGCTCGGTATCACCTTCGATGATCAGCCGACGGCGGAAGAACAGCGTGTCCGGGTCCTCCTGGCGACTGGCGAGCAGGAGGAATTCGCGCCAATTGCCGCGGATGCTCACTTCCACCGGCGCATGCTCGGCGATCCGCAACCGGCCGTTGGCGCAGGTGAGGCACCAGGCCAGACCAAGATCGCAGACCTCCAGCTTCATCCAGCGTGCGTCCAGCACGTCGAATGCGCCGTCGGCCAGGGCCTCGGCGAAAACCTGATTGAGGCTGCGCTCCAGCGCCAGACGCTGGAGCAGGAACGGCGTCTTTGCCGCCAGGGGCAGCAGGCGGCTACCGAGGTTTACCAGATGCGTGCGCGGCTTCAGCATAGCCCGGCCTCCTCGGCACGCAGCATGCCCGGCTGGCCATGCCAGTAGCCGTTGCAGCCGTCCACCGCGAGTGGCGGCAGCCCGCCCTGGCGCACGCTATCGAAGGCGGCGATGACCTGCTCCATGCCTTCGGCCCGCGGGCTCAAGCGCAGCAGGTCGGCGCCGGCCTGGACCAGCGCCGGATAATCGGCCAGCAGGTTGCTGACCGAGGCGGACATCGTCTGGATGCCGTTGATGGTGAACAACGGTTCGTTCTCCTGGCTGAGCAACGGGATGCCTTCCGGGTAGTTCTGACAGCAGAACTGGCAATCGTCCTTCGGCCGATTCTCGGCGCGCGCGGTGAAACAGCGCGCCGAATAGGCCAGCGGCAGATGGCCATAGGCGAAGATCTCCACCTCCGGCCGCTGCACGCCGAGCTCATCGGCCTGGCGCAGCGCGCTTTCGATCAGCTGCCCGGAAGCCTCGACCGGCGGAACCCAGCGGATCATGCCGCTGGCCACCAACTCGCCCAACGCATGGCCGTTGTAGATGTTGAGTGCCGGTCCGCCGACGAAGGGCAGCTTCTTGCTCGCCAGGTACTGCACGGCGCCCATGTCGTTGGCCTCGACCAGCAGCTCGCCGTTGTCGCACAACCGGCGCAAGGCGGAGAGTTCGGAGGCCGCCTCGACCAACGTCAGGCCGGAGAGCACCAGCTGCGCGCGCGAGGCCTCGGCCAGGTCGCGCGCCAGGCCGAGCCAGTCATCGAGCATCATCGCTCGGCGCTTGGAGCACACCGTTTCGCCCAGGTACATCACGTCCAGCGGCTGATCGGCCATGCTGGCGTAGAAGTCGTGGGTCTTCTGTC
The DNA here is from genome assembly GCF_000818015.1 of Stutzerimonas balearica DSM 6083. Classification (NCBI taxonomy): domain Bacteria; kingdom Pseudomonadati; phylum Pseudomonadota; class Gammaproteobacteria; order Pseudomonadales; family Pseudomonadaceae; genus Stutzerimonas; species Stutzerimonas balearica. The sequence continues at coordinate 936,797 of NZ_CP007511.1, read as the reverse complement.
GATCCCAGTAGAACAGCACGGGGCCGAGAGCTAGTTTCATGGTGGTGTCCTCGTTTATTGCCAGGCGCGGTGGTAGGCGCCCAGCGTGGTCTGCGAGCCCTCGGAAAGCCCGTCGAGCACCTCGCGCCAGGCCGGCTGTACCGCATAGCGCTGCGGTGCCTTGAGGTAGCTGTCCAGCGCGGCGCGCCAGACGCGGGTGACCTGCTCGACATAGGCCGGGCTGCGCTGGCGACCCTCGATCTTCATCGCCGTGACGCCGATGGCGGCCAGTTCGGGAATGAGGTCCAGGGTATTCAGGCTGGTCGGCTCCTCGAGCGCATGGAAGCGCTTGCCATTGACCATGAAACGCCCTTTGCACAACGTCGGGTAGCCGGCCGACTCGCCTTCGGCGTAGCGGTCGATGAGCACATTGTTCAGGCGGGAGGTCAGCCCCTCGGCCTCGTCGCTCCAGCGCACCGCCTTGGCCGGCGAGCATACGCCGCATAGGTTCGGCGACTCGCCAGTGAGGTAGGACGAAAGGTGGCAGCGGCCCTCGGCCATGATGCACAGGCTGCCAAAAGCAAAGACTTCGATCGGCACCGGGCTGCTCGCTGCGACCTGCTTGACCTGTTTGAGCGACAGTACCCGCGGCAGCACCGCCCGGCTGATGCCGTAGCGTTCCTGGAAGAAACCCAGCGCGGCGGCATTGGTTGCCGAGCCCTGTACCGACAGGTGCAGTTTCAGCTGCGGATGCCGCTTGCTGGCGTAGCCGAGCACGCCGGCATCGGCCGCGATCAAGGCATCCACGCCCAGGTCGGCGGCCTGATCGACGGCGCGCTGCCAACGCGACCAGCCCTCCGGCTGGGCATAGGTATTGACCGCCACATAGAGCTGGCGGCCTTTCTCGCGGATCAGCTGCAGGCCTTTGTCGAGCTGCTTGTCGTCGAGATTGAGGCCGGCGAAATGACGCGCATTGGTGTCGTCACGAAAGCCAACGTAGATGGCATCGGCGCCCTGCTGGACGGCGGCCTTGAGCGCGGGCAGGCTTCCTGCCGGGCAGACCAGGTGCATGGCAACTCCTAGACGTATGGAAACGGGCGCGCCGTGCGACAGACGCAAGCGTCGCCCGGCTGATGGCAAACAGCGGGCAGTCTAGGGAGCCGGCTCGGCGCCAGCATTGATAGGGGTCAAGGTTGAACGGCCCGCCACGGCAGGCTCGCGACGGGCTCAGACGCCCTCGTCGCCCTCGAATTCCTCGGTGGCACGGGCGACCATCTGGCGCCAGGCGCCGGATTCCTCGGCCAGCAGGCGCATGGCCTTGAGGCTTGCTTCGAAGGCATCGCGGTAGTGCAGCGGGTCGGCCTGGCTGACCGCCAGCTCGGCATGCGCGCGCGCCTGGTCGAGCAGCGCTTCGAATTCGTTCCGGTCCAGCGCCATGGTGTTCTCCTCGCAGGTTGCAGATTGAAGATAGACCACCACGGCGCGCCGGGAGTCGCCGCCCAGGCCAGCGGGCCGACGAGCGCGCCTACTTGAGCTTCAGCCGCCGCGCCAGCTTGTGCAGGTTGCTCGGGTCGACATCGAGCAGCCGCGCAGCCTTCGCCCAGTTCTCCCCGCACAGCTCGAGCGCCCGCACGATGGCTCGACGCTGGCTGTCATCGACCGTCTGGCGCAGCGGCAGCACAGTGTCACCAGGCTCGGGTGCAGCCGGCTCGGTGGCCACCGCCAGGCTCGGCAGCACATGGCTGTCGAGGTCCAGCATGTCCGCCTCGAGGGTGAGGATCTCGCTGCGCGAGGCGCCGCGGCTGAGCAGACGCAGGGCCGCGCGACTGATCACATGCTCGAGTTCGCGCACGTTGCCCGGCCAGCCATAGCCCAGCAGTGCGCGCTCGGCCGCCGGCGACAGGCGCACGCTTCGCAGGCCCAGGCGTGCCCGATTCAGTTCGAGGAAATGCCCGGCGAGGATCAGCACGTCATTGCCGCGCTCGCGCAGCGGCGGGATCGGCGCCGGGTAGACCGACAGCCGGTGATAGAGGTCGGCGCGAAACAGGCCGTCGCGCACGCTATCGCGCAGGTTGCGGTTGGTCGCCGCGATGATCCGCACGTCAACCTGACGCGGCTTGTCCGCACCCAGGCGCTGGATCTCGCCGTTCTGCAGGGTGCGCAGCAGCTTGGCCTGCACCGTCAGCGGCAGCTCGCCGACTTCGTCGAGCAGCAGCGTGCCGCCGTTGGCCGCATCGAAACGCCCCGGGCGATCGGTGGTGGCGCCGGAGAACGCCCCCTTTACATGGCCGAACAGTTCGCTCTCGGCAAGCGACTCGGGCAGCGCCGCGCAGTTGACGTGCACCAACGGCTTGTTGCGCCGCCGCGAATGGCGGTGCAGCCAGCGCGCGAACATCTCCTTGCCCACGCCCGTCTCGCCGAGCAGCAGCACCGGCAATTCGGAGTCGGCAACCACCTGCAGCTCGCGCAGCAGACCGCGAATCGCCTCGCTCTGCCCGAGGATCTCGCTCTCCCCCGGGTCGAAGCTGCTGTCGGAGACATCGCTGCGCGCCAGGCGCAGGCCGCGGTTCTCGTGTTCGAGGCGGGTCACCCGCACGGCCGCCTCGATCATCAGCGTGTAGCGCTGCAGGTCCAGGCGGGCGGCATCGTCGAAGGTCCCGGCATGCAGTGCATCGAGCGTCAGCGCGCCCCACAGCTTGCCCTCGACGAACAGACTGACGCCCATGCAGTCGTGCACCGGCAACGGCTCACCGACGTGCTCGTCGAGCAGGCCGTCGTAGGGATCGGGCAAGCGGCTGTCGGGTTCGAACCAGGTCGGTTCACGCTGCGAGAGAATTGCCGCCAGGCGCGGATGCTGCGCGACCACAAAGCGCCGGCCGAGGGCCTCCTGCACCAACCCGGTGGCCGCCAATGGGCGCAGGCTGTCGTCGTCCAGGCGCAACAGTACGACCGCACCGCAGCGAAAGCGCTGTTGCAGCGTGTGCACGAGCCGCTGCAACCGCACGGCGTTGGGCAGTTCGGTGATCAGGTCCGCGAGTAGGGCTTCTTCCATCATGGTCATTACTACCTTGAACGGTGACAAGAACCCTACCCGAAGACGGTAATGTTCACCAGCACGAGCTGGAATAGCCTGTTTTATCAAAGGGTTACACATGGCATGCCGGTTGCGTTGGTAGCCGCAACCTCTCACAGGAAATTGCCATGAACCTGATCGATGAAACCCTGGGGACCCTGGCCTGCTCGATTCCCGGCGCCACCCGGGTATTGCGCCAGTACCATCTCGACTTTTGCTGCGGCGGCAACGTCCCGCTACGCGAAGCCGCCAGCAGCCTCGGCCTGGATGCCGAGCAGATCGCCAACGAACTCGCCGCGCTGGGCGACACCCAGCAGGGCCCGGATTGGCGCCAGGTCAGTTCCGGCGAACTGATCGAGCATATCCTCGCGCGCTTTCATGAGCGCCACCGCGATCAGCTGCCGGAGCTGATCCGCCTCGCCAGCCGCGTCGAGCAGGTCCACGGCAGCAAGCCCGAATGCCCCAACGGGCTGGCCGAACACCTCTGGTGCATGCAGCAGGAACTCGAGAGCCACATGCTCAAGGAGGAACAGGTGCTGTTCCCCATGCTGCAGCGCGGCATGCGCACCCCGCAGACCGATGGTCCGATCTCGGTGATGCGCTACGAACACGACCAGCATGGCAATGCGCTGGCTCAGCTGGCACTGCTGACCAACGACATCACCCCGCCGGCGCATGCCTGCAACACCTGGCGCGCGCTGTATCGCGGCCTGGAAGAACTGCGTGACGATCTCATGCAGCACATCCACCTGGAGAACAACATCCTGTTCGCCGGTGCCCAGCAGTAACCGAGCCAGGCGGCGCACCACGCCGCCTGGCCAGGAGAGCCGTCCGATGAAGCATCTGATCCAACCGCTCGCCTGGGGCGTGACCCTGGCCTCGATATTGGCGGCCGCCAGCGCGCTGGCACTGAGCCTGGCCACCCCGATGGCAGCCGCCGCGACCGCCGCACCTCATCACCTGCACAGCGCGCAGGAGGCTCTGCCGGTCAGCGCCGGGCATGCGACCGATGCGGCGCTGCGCGAGGGCATGAGCCGGGTCCGCGATGCCCTGCAGAGCGCCGGCAGGGCACCCGACGACCAGGCTGCCGCGGTGCTCGCCGGTGAAATCGAAGCCGCCGGCGCCTACCTCGTGGCCAACTGTCGCCTGCCCGAAGCCGCCGACACGACGCTGCACGGCGTGCTCGGCAATCTTCTCGGCGCCGCCGACCGGCTGCGCGGGCCCGGCGCACCGCGCGACGCCGCGCTGCGGCAGGCACGCTCGGCGCTCGCCCGCTATCAGCAGCTGTTCGACGCACCGCACTGGCGCTGACGGCCGTCAAACTCGAAAGACCGCGTCGCGCAGTGCTATCGTCAGCGACGCGCGCCTCGTCAGACCTAGAACAAAGGATGCCCTTGCATGGTGCTTCACCGCGTACATCACCAGATTCTCCGCAGCCATCACCTGTTCGAGCCGCTCAACGAGGAGCAGCTCGACGAACTGATGGCCTCCAGCCAGCTGCTCAACCTGGACAAGGGCGACAACCTGTTCCACCAGGGCGAGCCGGCCCACTCCTTCTACTTCGTCATCTCGGGCGCGGTGAAGATTTACCGCCTGACGCCGGACGGACAGGAAAAGGTCTTCGAGGTGATCGGCAACCGGCAGACCTTCGCCGAGGCGATGATGCTGATGGACACGCCCAACTACGTAGCCTCGGCCCAGGCGGTCTGCCCGACTCAGGTCTATCGGTTCTCCAATACCGCGTACATGCGCCTGCTCGAGACCAACCAGCGCCTGGCCTTCGCCCTGCTCGGCAAGCTCTGCGTGCGCCTGCATCAGCGTCTCAACGAAATCGAAACGCTGTCGCTGAAGAACGCCACGCACCGCGTGGTGCGCTACCTGATGACCCAGCTGGCACGCGCCGAGGCCACTGCGTTCGAGCTGCCGATGGCCAAGCAGCTGGTCGCCGGGCATCTGTCGATCCAGCCGGAAACCTTCTCGCGGATCATCCGCCGCCTGATCGACGAGGGCATCATCACCCAGGAAGGCCGACTGATCACGGTGCTCGACCGACAGCGCCTTGAACAGTTCGAGTGACTTGATTCCCGTCATGGGGCGTATAGCGCGGGCTGTGACAGCCTGCGGCTACGGAGGAAACAGACCATGGCCGCCTGCCTTTACTGTCAACGGGACAACCCCTCGGGGCAAGACGAGTGCCGTCATTGCGGCATGCCCCTGCCAGCCCTTGCCGACGGTGCGGGCGCGCGCCGTCAACGGCGCTTCCTGTGGTTCTGCATCGCCCTGGCGCTGTTCTGCGCGGTGATGATCGCCTGGCTGCCTCGCAGCATGCCCTGACTTCAGATGCAAGAAAGGCCGCCCAAGGGCGGCCTTTCTTGTCTGCGTCGATCAGAAGTGGAAGTTGGTGCTCAATAGCGCCGTGCGCCCCGGTGCAACGTGGGCCATGTGGCTGGTGTAGACCTGGTCGAAATAGCGCTTGTCGGTCAGGTTCTGCACGTTCAGCTGCAGATCCAGATGCTTGCTCACGCGATAGGCCGCCATCGCATCGTAGCGCCAGTACGACGGCACCTCGACGCTGTTGGTGACATCGCCGAAGCGCGAATCCACATAGTTGGCGCCGCCACCGACGGTCAGCACCGGCGTCAACTGGTAGGTGCTCCAGAAGCTGAAGCTGTTCTGCGCAGTGTTCGGGATGTCGTTGCCGTTGGCACCGCCAACCACATAGTCGACATTCGCCGGACCGTTGCCAGGGCGCGCATTGACATCCACACGGCCGCTTTCGACGATCTCGCCGTCGAGATAGGTGTAGCTGGCAAAGGCATTCCATTTCGGCGTGATCTGCCCATTGAGGCCCAGCTCGAAGCCATCGACGCGGGTTTCGCCAATGTTGCTCGTGGTGCCGTCGGCTTCGAGTACGCGGGCGTTGGTCTTCTCGGTGCGGAACAGCGCCGCCGTGACACCCAGACGGTCGTCGAAGAAGTCCCATTTGGTGCCGACTTCGTAGTTGCGGTTGCGCTCCGGCGTCAGCTCCTCGGTCGCCACGGCGATATTGCTGGCACCCTCGCCGGCAGTTTCACCCACCGGGTTGGCCGAGGTCGACCAGGCCGCGTAGACGCTGCCATTGGGTAGCGGATTGAACACCAGGCCCAGCTGATAGCTCCAGAAATGGCTCTTGTTCTCCAGCTCGGTCGTTCCGTCGACGGTGTTGGTACCGCGCGTGACGGTCACGCCGCTGGCCCGGGTTTCGAAGTCGTCGTAACGCAGCCCGACGTTCAGCGACCAGCGCTCGTCGAACTTCAAGGTGTCGAAGATATAGGCCGACAGGGTATCGGTATCGGTATCGGTGAAGGCGTTGCTATCGGTGATGCTGCCGGTCCACGCCGCCTCATGGTCCGGATTGCTCAGGCTGGTGCAGTCGCCGCTACTCACGTGCGCCGGGCTGCACGTGCTGCCTGCGGTGCCCGGGCTGGTGAAGTAGGCGCGATTGTGAACGCCCTCTCGACTGATCTCCACGCCGGTGACGAGGCTGTGCTCGATCGCGCCGGTGGCGAACAGTGCCTTGAGATCGGTCTGGTTGGCCCAGCCCTCGGACGTGGAATTGCGGCTTTTCGGGGCCCGATAGACCAGGCCCTGCGACAGGTTGCCGGTCTTCGAGTCGTTCGGCGTGGTGACGATGTAGTCGAGCGTGGTGCGCACCACGCGCGTGGTGTTGAGCAGCGTCAGGCTGTCGTTGAGGTCGTGCTCGAGCTTCAGCGTGCCGGCGTCGGTCGTGCTGTCGCGGTAGTCGCGGTTGCTCAGCCCGTAGAAGTTGTCACGGTCGACCGCAACCGGCTTGCGCGCCGAGTCGGGCGCGGTGGCATCGGTCAACGGCAGTCCGTAATCGGGGATGTCATCGGTTTCCAGATGATAGTAGGACAGCGTTGCCCGCGTCGGTGTGTCGAAGCCGAAGGTAATCGTCGGCGCCACGCCCCAGCGGCGCACCTCGACACCGTCGCGCCCAGCCACGTTGGCTTCATGCTTGAGCAGGTTCAGGCGCCCGGCGACGTTGTCAGCCAGCACCCGGTTGACGTCCAGCGTGTAACGGCGCGTCTGGTCGGAGCCATAGGTGAAGCTGGCATCACCGAAGTCCTGCTGCTTCGCGGTCTTGCTGATCAGGTTGAGGCTGCCGCCGGTTGAGCCCGCGCCGGTATAGGCCGAGCCCGGCCCCTTGCTCACTTCGATGCGCTCGATATTGAAGATCTCGCGGGTCTGCGAGCCGACATCGCGCAGGCCGTCGATAAAGGTGTCGCTCTCGGCATTGAAGCCGCGAATGATCGGCCGGTCGCCTGCCGGATTGCCACCTTCGCCGGCACCAAAGGTGATGCCCGAAGTGGTACGCAGCGCATCGACCAGGCTCAGCGAGCCCGTGTCGCGAATCACCTGGTCGGTGATCACGGTGACCGACTTCGGTGTTTCACGCAGCGGCGCGGTGTACTTGTTGGATGCCGATTCGTCGGCCTTGTAGGCCTCCTGATGGTCGCCGACCACGGTCACGGCATCCAGCGCCACCGGTTCGTCGGCGGGCCGACCGGCACCGGCGGCAGCAGGAAGCGACAGGGCAGTGACAGCGGCGCCCAAGGCAGAAGCAAACAAGCGAGGGGAATTCGGTTCCGGGATTTGACGCGACATCGACGAAGGCATCCTTGAGAATGTTATGCAAAGCAAAACGATAATTCATATTGTTTGAGAATATATTCTGATACATTCCGCCCCCGCTTGAGAACTGCAAACGCGAACTTTTATCACTCGCAGGGGTATTGCCCATGCTGCTACGCATCGCCCAAGTCTTTTCTGCAGAAGAGGTGGCCCGCATCCGCGCCGCGCTCGAAGCGGCCGAATGGCTCGATGGCCGCGTCACCGCCGGCTACCAGTCGGCGCGCGCCAAACACAACCTGCAGCTGGCCGAGGACGATCCGCTGGCTCGCGAGATCAGCGAGGCGATGTTGCAGCGGCTCTGGCAGCATCCGCAGTTCATGTCCGCAGCGCTGCCGAACAAGGTGTTCCCACCGCTGTTCAACTGCTACACGGCCGGCGGCGAGTTCGGCTATCACATCGACAATGCGGTGCGCCAGGTCCGCAACAGCGCCGAGCGGGTGCGCACCGACCTGTCCGCAACGCTGTTCTTCAGCGAGCCGGACGAATACGACGGCGGCGAGCTGGTGATCCAAGACACCTATGGCACGCAGCGGGTGAAGTTCGCTGCCGGCGACATGGTGCTCTATCCCAGCACCAGCCTGCACAAGGTCGAAGCGGTAACCCGCGGCGCACGGCTGGCCTCGTTCTTCTGGATCCAGAGCCTGGTGCGCGAGGATGCCCAGCGCACCCTGCTCTACGAAATGGATCAGGCCATCCAGCAACTGACTGCCGATGTGCCGGACCACCCATCCCTGGTGCAACTGACCGGCACCTACCACAACCTGCTGCGCCGCTGGGTCGATGTTTGAGCACCGCCTGCGCCGATGCGAGGCCGTCGACATCAGTGCCCTTGGCGACGAACCCCGGGCCCTGGCACGCCTGGCGCTGAACGGCGCCGCCACGGGCGATGCGCACGCCCAGGCATTGCTCGCCCAGCTGCTGCTCGATGGTCACGGCATCGAGGCCGACCCGCGACTGGCCCTGAGCTGGTTTCGCATCGCCGCGGCGCGCGGCCATGCCATGGCGAGCAACATGGCCGGGCGCTGCCTGGAGCACGGCTGGGGTTGCCGGGCCGACGTCGCCGAGGCGGCGACCTTCTATCGCCGCGCCGCCGCGCTGGGGCTCGACTGGGGCTGCTACAACCTGGCCAACCTGCTGGCCACCGGGCGCGGCGTGCCGCAGGATCTGCCGGCGGCCTACTGCCTCTACCGGCAGGCCGCCGAGGCTGGCCACGCCAAGTCGATGAACCTGGTCGGGCGCTGTCTGGAAGACGGGCTTGGCGTCGCCGCGGACCCGGCAGCCGCCCGCGCCTGGTACCGACGTTCGGCCGAAGCCGGTGACTTTCGCGGCCAGTTCAGCCACGCCGCGGTGCTGCTGGCGCAAGGCGCCCTGGCCGATGCCCGCCACTGGCTGCAGCTGGCCCTGGCGAACGGCCACCTTAAATTCATCGACACGGCTCTGACGGCGCTGCGTGCCGCGGCGCTCCCCGAACTCGAGGATATCGTCGCCGCCTACGCCGCGCGCCGCGCCGCCCTCGCCAGCGGCGCCCGGACATGAAAACGCCCCGGCAAGCGGGGCGTTCTTCAACCGGCGGCGCGGCTTAGATGTAGTAGGCCTTCAGCGGCGGAAAGCCGTTGAACTCCACCGCGCTGTAGCTGGTGGTGTAGGCGCCGGTGGACAACCAGTACAGGCGGTCGCCGGCGGCCAGGTTCAGCGGCAGGCCGTAGCGGTAGTTCTCGTACATGATGTCGGCGCTGTCGCAGGTCGGGCCGGCGATCACCACTTCTTCCATCTCGCCCTTCTTCTCGGTCCAGATCGGGAACTTGATGGCTTCGTCCATGGTTTCGATCAGCCCGCTGAACTTGCCGACATCGGCGTAGACCCAGCGCTCGACCGCGGTGCGCGACTTGCGCGAAACCAGCACCACTTCGCTGACCAGGATGCCGGCGTTGGCGATCAGCGAGCGGCCCGGCTCGAGGATGATCTCCGGCAGCTCGTCGCCGAAGTCTTCCTTGAGGAAGCGGATGATCTCGGCGGCGTAGGTTTCCAGGTCGTTGGTCTTGGCGATGTAGTTGGCCGGGAAGCCGCCGCCCATGTTGATCATCTTCAGGACGATGCCGTCCTCTTCCTTCAGGCGCTCGAAGATCACCTTGACCTTGGCGATCGCCGCATCCCACACGGAGATGTCGCGCTGCTGGCTGCCGACGTGGAAGGAGATGCCGTAGGGCTCCAGGCCCAGCTGGCGGGCGAGAATCAGCAGGTCCATGGCCATGTCGGTCTGGCAGCCGAACTTGCGCGACAGCGGCCAGTCGGCCGTGGTCGAGCCTTCGGTGAGGATGCGCACGTATACCTTGGAGCCCGGCGCGGCCTTGGCGATGTTGCGCAGGTCGGCCTCCGAATCGGTGGCGAACAGGCGCACGCCCTTCTCGAAGAAGTAGCGGATGTCCTTGGATTTCTTGATGGTGTTGCCGTAGCTGATGCGCTCCGGGCCGACGCCGCGGGACATCACCTTGTCCAGCTCGTAGATCGAAGCGATGTCGAAGCTCGAACCCTTGTCCTTGAGCAGGTCGATGATCTCGACCGCCGGGTTGGCCTTGACTGCGTAGTAGATCTTGGCGAACTCGAAGCTGCCGCGCAGATCGTCATAGGCCTTTCTGATGGTCTCGGTGTCGATCACCACGAAGGGGGTTTCGTGCTGGTCGGCGAAGGCCTTCATCTTCTGAAAGGTGGCGCGAGGGTAATAGTCTTCGATCTTGATCATGCCAGGGCTCCGAAATCGGGAAACGGAATCGAAATTAGGGAGTGGGCGCATACGGCCCGTCACGAACGCCTGATCAGTTTCCCCACTTTGGTTCGCCTACTTCCCAAGGCATGTCGCCGAGTATCACGGGTGATCTCTCGTCGTCAGTACTTGAGCCGGATGGATCGTTGCCAGCATGGACGTTCGGGCGCGAACTTTAGGACCAAGGGGGGCCCAGATCAACCAAAAAAACGCCCCGACCGGCCATCCGCTGGCGGTTGTTCTCGATACTCAACAAAGCGTCCTGGAAACTGCACAAATCCTGGCTTTGCGAAGGGGCGAGCGGGCCACAGGCGCTGTCGTTTGCCGCTATAATCCCCGCCTTTTTTGACAGACCGACTACTCCGTCGACGGGTTCCTTATTCAGATGACCACTCAGGCCGCCGAAGTCGCGAAGCGCCGTACCTTCGCCATCATTTCCCACCCCGACGCGGGTAAGACCACCATCACCGAGAAGCTGCTGCTGATGGGCAAGGCGATCGAGGTCGCCGGGACCGTGAAGTCGCGCAAGTCCGACCGTCACGCCACCTCCGACTGGATGGAAATGGAGAAGCAGCGCGGCATCTCCATCACCACCTCGGTGATGCAGTTCCCCTACCGCGAGCACATGGTCAATCTGCTCGACACCCCCGGCCACGAAGACTTCTCGGAAGACACCTACCGCACCCTGACCGCGGTGGACAGCGCGCTGATGGTGCTCGACGGCGGCAAGGGCGTGGAGCCGCGCACCATCGCCCTGATGGAAGTCTGCCGCCTGCGCGATACGCCCATCGTCAGTTTCATCAACAAGCTCGACCGCGACATCCGCGACCCCATCGAACTGCTCGACGAGATCGAGGCGGTGCTGAAGATCAAGGCCGCGCCGATCACCTGGCCGATCGGCTGCTACCGCGACTTCAAGGGCGTGTATCACCTGCGCGAAGACAAGATCATCGTCTACGTGCCGGGCCACGGCCATGAGCGCACCGAGCAGAAGGTCATCGACAAGCTCGACTCCGACGAGGCCCGCGCGCACCTGGGCGACATGTACGACGATTTCGTCGAGCAGCTCGAACTGGTCCAGGGTGCCTGCCACGAGTTCGACGAGCAGGCATTCCTCAAGGGCGAGATGACACCGGTGTTCTTCGGCACCGCGCTGGGCAACTTCGGCGTCGACCAGGTGCTCGATGCCATCGTCGACTGGGCGCCGATGCCGCTGTCGCGCGCCGCCCACGAGCGGGTGGTCGAGCCGGTGGAAGAGAAGTTCAGCGGCTTCGTGTTCAAGATCCAGGCGAACATGGACCCCAAGCACCGCGACCGCATCGCCTTCATGCGCATCTGCTCGGGCCGTTACGAGAAGGGCATGAAGATGCGCCACGTGCGGCTGAAGAAGGACCTCAAGATCGCCGACGCGCTGACCTTCTTCTCCAGCGAGCGCGAGATGCTGGAAGAGGCCTGGGCCGGTGACATCATCGGCCTGCACAACCACGGCACCATCCAGATCGGCGACACCTTCACCGAAGGCGAAGTGCTGGGCTTCACCGGCATCCCGCACTTCGCCCCGGAACTGTTCCGCCGCGTGCGCCTGAAGGACCCGCTCAAATCCAAGCAGCTGCGCCAGGGCCTGCAGGAACTGGCCGAGGAAGGCGCCACCCAGGTGTTCTTTCCCGAGCGCAACAACGACATCATCCTCGGCGCGGTGGGCGTGCTGCAGTTCGACGTGGTCGCCAGCCGGTTGAAGGAGGAATACAAGGTCGAGTGCGCCTACGAGGCGATCAACGTCTGGTCGGCGCGCTGGATCGAGTGCAGCGACGAGAAGAAGCTCAAGGAATTCACCGACAAGGCCTACGAGAACCTCGCCGTCGACGGCGGTGGCCACCTCACCTACCTGGCGCCGACCCGGGTCAACCTGAGCCTGATGGAAGAGCGCTGGCCGGACGTGAAATTCCGCGCCACCCGCGAGCACCACTGAGACCTGCCCCACAGGCGGCGCAAGAGAGATAGGCTAAGTTGGGCCGTCCAACGGGAGCCATATCATGTACCGCCTAGCCCTGCTTCTCGCCTTAATCGCCCCGGCCGCTCAGGCCGGGGTTCTGGTCAACAGCCCCTACTGGGTCGTCGCCCTGACCTGTGCCAACTACCAGCAATGCTTTGCCGCCAGCAACGGCAGCTACACCGGTTCACTGAGTGGCGCACGGCGCTTCGACGATCAGACCCAGGCCACGAAGTTCTTGAACAGCCTGACGTCCAGTCTGCGGGACAAATCTCCACGCCTGGAGCAGCATACGGAGCCGCAATGCGTGGAGCCCAGCGGTAACCGTACTTACCAGGGGCGCCCCTGCTGAGCTGTTTTTGCCTAAGCCGGCCCGTTAATTCACAGGGATCGTGAAATGCCCGATGAGCGAGCCTCCAGCGAACAACGCCAGTTCGCCCGACACCTCCGATACCAACTCACCGATTGCGAGCGCCTAATGTGGCGGCAGCTGCGCAATCGTGGTTTGGCAGGGTTCAAGTTCCGGCGACAGCACCCGTGGCCACCCTATGTGCTGGATTTCTATTGTGCCGAGCTGCGGCTGGTGGTCGAACTCGATGGTGGCCAGCACTATGACGATGCCGGACTGGCGAAGGACCGCCTGCGCACCGACTACTTGAAGCGGCAGGGGCTGGACGTTCTGCGCTTCAGCAATCTGGATGTACTGCAGAATCTCGACGGTGTAATGACCGAGCTATTGCGCTGGGTCGAAGCGCGGCCCCCTCACCCCAACCCTCTCCCCAAAGGGGCGAGGGAGCTGGATTGAGCGCGCCGGATGATGCTGATTTATATGTAACGAAATAGGCCGCTTCGTGGATCAGCGACTCACGGGGCTGCGCATTTCTGAGGTGGTCTGACTGAGCTTTTGCGCTGGATCGAAACCCGCCCCCTCACCCGACCCGCTCACGCAAAAGAGCAAAGGCGCTGGATCGAGCGCACCTGATGAGCGCGGCAATCTCAACCGGAAAGACGGCCACCTAGTCATCGGCCCGCCAACCGCCAACCGCCAACCGCCAACCGCCAACCAGCATGAGAGCTCAAGCTGGCTACCGATCGTTTCGGCTTGCACGAAACCGGTCCCCTCTCCCATTCGGGGAGAGGGCTAGGGTGAGGGGGCGGAGTTTCGGCGGGTGACGTCGCCGAGGCCATCACCAAATTCGTCGAAGGCAGCCACCCCCTACTCGCCTTCCTCATCCAGCACAAAGGCGACCAGAGAGTCGCCGATCTCCGTCCCGAACGAACCATGCCCGCCGGCCATCTGCACCACGTATTGCTTGCCGTTTTTCTCCGACACGTAGGTGATCGGCGTGGCCTGGCCACCTGCGGGCAGGCGGCCCTTCCATAGCTGCTCGCCGGTCTTCAGGTCATACGCCCGCAGGTAGTAGTCCAGCGTGCCGCTCATGAAGGCCACCCCGCCCGCGGTGACGATCGGCCCGCCCAGCGCCGGCGTACCTACTGGGAAAGGCAGCCCCAGAGACGCGCTGTCACGACTGGTGCCGTTCTTGTGCAGCCAGACCTTCTTCATGTTGCGCAGGTCGAGCGCGGTGACATACCCCCACGGCGGCGTCTGGCAAGGCAGGCCAATCACCGACATGAAGGGCTTGAGCGTCACCATGTAGGGCGCGCCCAGGTTCGGCTGCAGGCCGGTTTCGCCGCCGCCGGTGCGCTCATCCGGAGCGACCTCGCTACGCTTGACCATGGTCGAGACGAAGGCCAGGTAGTTCGGCGCGCCGAACAACAGCTGGCGGTGTGGATCGACCGCTACGGACGGCCAGTTGAAGGTCCCGACATTGCCCGGGTAGATCAGCGAGCCCTGCTCCGACGGCGGCGTGAAGTCACCTTCATAGCGCAGCTTGCGGAACTGGATGCGACACATCATCTGGTCCAGCGGCGTGCCACCCCACATGTCGCGCTCGCGCAGCGGTGCCTGTGGCGCATAGCTCAAAGCCGAGGTGGGCTGGGTCGGCGCGGTGAATTCGCCGTAATCGGTGCCCTGCGGAACGGGGATCTCCTTGACCGGCACGATCGGCTCGCCGGTGCGCCGGTCGAGCACGTAGAGGTCACCACGCTTGGTCGGCTGGACAATGGCCGGCACCACACCCTGCGGCCCTTCGATGTCGACCAACGTTGGCTGCGAAGGCAGGTCGCGGTCCCAGAGGTCGTGGTGCACCGTCTGGAATTCCCAACGCACCTTTCCGGTCGCCAGCTCCAGCGCGACCAGGGTAGCGGTGAAGCGCTCCGTCTCAGGTGTGCGCGGTTTCGCCCATTGGTCGGGCGTCTGGTTGCCGGTGGGAATGTAGACCAGGCCCAGCGACTCGTCGGCCACCGACGTCGTCCACCAGTTCGGCGTGCTGCGCGTATAGGTCTCTCCCGGTGGCAGGGGCTCGGTGGCGTCCGGGTTGCCCGGGTCGAAGTTCCAAACCAGTTCGCCACTGCGCACGTCGTAGGCGCGAACCACGCCCCCGGGCGAATCCACCGCGCCGTTGTCGGTGATCGAACCGCCGACGATGACCAGCCTTTCGGTGACCACCGGTGGCGAAGTCGGCAGATAGACACCCAGCGCGCCCTCGCCCAGGCCGGCCTTGAGATCCACCACGCCGGCATCGCCGAAGTCCTCGCAGGGCTTGCCGTCGTCGGCGTCCAGGGCAACGAGCGTGCCGTCGTTGGTCGGCAGGAACAGGCGGCGCTCGCAACGCGCCGCTCCCTGCCCGGTATCGCCGGGGCTCGCGGCGTAGCGGCTCGCATCGTGGAAGGCCAGCCCCCGACAAGTCATGTGCTGGTAATACTCGGCCTTGCGGTTGATGTTCGGGTCGAAGCGCCAGCGCTCCTCTCCGGTGGTGGCGTCCACAGCGATGGCGATGCTGTGAGGGGTGCAGAGGTAGAGGTTGTCGCCGATCTTCAGCGGCGTGACCTCGTAGGTGAACTCGCCCGGATCGTTCGGCCCCGGCAGGTCCCCGGTGTGGAACTCCCAGGCCTTCTTCAGTTTGCCGACGTTCTGCGGCGTGATCAGGTCCGCCGGTGAGTAACGGTTACCGCGGTCAGAGCCACCGTAGGCGGTCCATGCTTCGGCCTCACGGCCGGCCTGGCCTTCCGGGGCAAGGCCTTGCATCTGCGCGTCGCTGAACTGGCCCTCGATCGAGTGGTAGTCCTGCGTCAGCGAGTAGGCGGCCATCAGCGCGCCGGCCAACAGGCCCACGCCAAGCAGGCCACTGGCACCGTCACGCCAGACCCGCCGGCGGCCGACATGGCGATTGACGAAAGGCAGGATCAGCCAGAGCCCGAGGATGCACCAGAGGTCTATGCGCGGCGCCAGCTGCCACCAGTCGAAACGGACTTCGTACAGCGTCCACGCCAATGTCCCGAGCAACAGCGCGGCGTAGAGCCAGAGCGCGGCGCGTCGGCGAGCGAACAGCAACCCGGCAACCAGCAGCAGCCCGACACCGGCGATCAGGTAGTACCAGGATCCGCCCAATGTGGCCAGGTAGCCGCCGCCTACAGCCAGCACCACGCCCAGCACCACCACCACCAGGGCCGTCAGGGTGATTCGCAGGGGCCGTGGCCCGTGATCGATGCTCATGCAGTGCCTCCACCGTCTTGTTCTGGAAATCCGGGAGCGAAACGTTCTGACACAAAGCCTCCCCCGGCATTCAGTGGATACGGCGGCAGGCCGTTTAGTTCAGCCCTTGCAGCGCACCGCTCAGGGTGCGGCGCCGACCGAGAGCGGCTGTGTCTCGGACTGTTTGATCAGTGCATAGACCACCCCGGTCAGCAGGCTCCCGGCCAGGATCGCGACCAGGTAGAGCAAGGCATGGTTGATCGCGTTGGGGATCAGCAGCACGAACAGCCCGCCATGGGGCGCCAGCAGCTTGGCACCGAACGCCATGGACAGCGCGCCGGTCAGCGCACCGCCGGCGATGCTGGCAGGAATCACCCGCAGCGGGTCCTTGGCAGCGAAGGGAATCGCGCCCTCGGAGATGAAGCAGCACCCCAGCACCAGCGCGGCCTTGCCGGCTTCGCGCTCGGTCTGGGCGAACTTGCGCCGGGCGATCAGCGTGGCGATGCCCATGCCGATCGGCGGCACCATGCCGGCGGCCATGGTCGCGGCCATCGGCGCGTAGCTTTGCGAGGCGAGCAGCCCGACGGAGAAGGCATAGGCCGCCTTGTTCACCGGCCCGCCGAGATCGACGCACATCATGGTGCCCAGCAGCAGCCCGAGCAGGATCGCGTTGGAGGTGCCCATGGTGTCGAGGAATTCGGTGAGCCCGGCGAGCAGCTTCGCCACCGGCGTGCCGACGATGTAGATCATCACCAGGCCCGTCACCAGGCTGGCCAGCAGCGGAATGATCAGGATCGGCTTGAGCGACTCGATGCTGGCCGGCAGTGGAATCCAGCGACTCACCGCCTTGGCCGCATAGCCGGCGACGAAACCGGCGATGATGCCGCCAATGAAGCCCGCGCCGAGTGTGCCGGCCAGCAAGCCGCCGATCATGCCGGGCGCCAGGCCCGGGCGGTCGGCGATGGAATAGGCGATGTAGCCGGCCAGCAGCGGCACCATCAGCTGGAAGGCGGTTTCGCCGCCGATCTTCATCAAGGCAGCGGCCAGCGTGCCCTCCTCCTTGAACGCCTCGATGCCGAAGACGAACGACAGGGCGATCAGCAGACCGCCCGCCACCACCATCGGCAGCATGTAGGACACCCCGGTCAGCAGGTGCTTGTAGACACCGGTCTTCTCCGCCTTCTGCTCCCCTGCCACGGCGCCTGCCGTAGCGCCACCGCCGAGCACGGCCGCCTCCTGCAGCGCGCGATCCAGCGTCGCCTCCGGTTGCTTCAACGCGACACCGGTGCCGCAGCGGAACACGCGCTTGCCGGCGAAACGGGCGACATCCACCTCGATATCGGTCGCCAGCAGCACCGCGTCGGCCGCCTCGATGGCCTGGGGGTCGAGCACATTGCGCGCGCCCACCGAGCCGCGCGTCTCCACCTGCAGGTCGTAGCCTTTGCGCACCGCCGCCTGCTGCAGGGCCTCGGCCGCCATGAAGGTATGCGCGACACCGGTCGGGCAGGCGGTGATAGCCACCAGCTTGGGTTTACCGCCAGCTGGCGCGGCGTCGGCGTCATCAATCTGCTGCAGTTCGGTCGCCGTCTCAGCGGCGCTGCGCAGAAAGCCCTCCGGGTCGAGCAAGGCTTCGGACGGCGTCGATTGCACCACGCGCTTGCCGACGAAACGTTGCAGCGACAGTGGCCCGGTCTTGACCACCACGACCAGGTCGGCGTTGGCGATCTGTGCCGGCGTGAGCGGCGAGCCAATGGCCTTGGGATCGTGAACCTCCACGGCGGTCGACCAGCCCAGGCGCTGGGCCGCGGCTTCGAGCAGGCGCGAGGTCAGCACGCTGGTGACCATTCCGTTGGGGCAGGCCGTGATGATGAGCAGATTCATTCCTTCACCTCTTGTAATTATTGGCTGAGCGGCTGCAGCCGCACGGCCGCTTCAAGCTCGGCGAGTTGCGCCCGATCAGTGATACCGAAGCCAACCTGCCCGACGGCCTGAGCCGCAATCGCCGTGGCATGCGCCAGGGTGCGCTCGGCCGGCCACCCCGCCAGCAAGCCGTGGAGCATGCCGGCCAGCAGCGAATCCCCCGCGCCCACGGTGCTGACCACCCGCACCTTCGGCGGCTGGGCATGCCAGGCGGCAGTCGGCGAAAACCAGCTGACCCCGGCGGCGCCCTGCGACACCACGACGTGCTCGATGCCCTCGACCTGCAGCCGCCAGGCTTCGCGGCCAAGGACCTGCGGATCGACCAGCTGGCGGCCACGCGCCTCGGCCAGTTCCTCTTCATTGGGCTTGACCAGCCAGGGCTTGGCCGCCAGCCCCTCGCGCAGCGCCGCACCGCTGGTGTCCAACGCCAACCGTGCACGGAGCGCTTTGAGCGTGTTCAGCATCTCCACGAACCAGTGGCTGTCGACGCCACGCGGCAGGCTGCCGGCCACCACGACCAGCTCATGGCCAGGCACCAGGCGCTCGAGGCGGGCTAGGAGCTCGTCGCGCTGGGCGGCACCGACCTCCAGCCCCGGGCCATTGATATCGGTAATCCGCCCATCCGCCTCGGCCAGCTTGATGTTGCTGCGGGTCTCGCCCGCCACGCGGACGAATTCGTCGGCAAAGCCCCGCGCGGCAAACAGCTGCTCGAAAGGCTGCGCATTGGCTTCGCCGAGAAAGCCGGTCACGGTCAGCTGATGGCCGAGATCGGCCAGGACCTGGGCGACGTTGAGCCCCTTGCCCGCGGCATGCACCTGCAGGTTGTCGCTGCGATTGACTTCGCCCAGGCGCAGCGCGGGCAGCTGCACGGTGAGATCCAGTGCAGGATTGAGGGTGACGGTCAGTACGCGCGCCATCAGCAATGCTCCCCGACGAAGGCGCGCACTTCATGGGCGCCGGGCAACATCAGGGCCTGCTGAGCCAGCCTCTGACAGGCGACGAAGTCCAGCTCGCGCACCCGCGCCTTGACCAGCGCGATGCTGCGCGCCGACACACTCAACTCGTCAACGCCCAGCCCCACCAGCATGGGTATAGCCAGCGCATCGGCGGCCAGCTCGCCGCAGACGCCGACCCATTTGCCCTGCGCATGGGCGGCTTCCACCGTCATGCCGATCAGGCGCAACACGGCCGGGTGCAGGCCATCGGCCTGGCCGGACAGCGTCGGGTGGCCACGGTCGATGGCCAGCGTGTACTGGGTCAGATCGTTGGTACCGATGCTGAAGAAATCGACTTCCTGCGCCAGCACCGGCGCGATCAGCGCGGCGGACGGGATCTCGATCATGATGCCCACCTGCAGGTCGGCCACCGGCAGTTCGACGCGCAGGCGATCGACCAGCGCCTTGGCGGTGCGCCATTCCTCGATATTGCCGACCATGGGAAACATGATCCGCAGCGGCCGGCCGTCGGCGGATGCCAGCAAGGCACGCAGCTGGGTTTCGAGAATGTCCGGGCGTTGCAGGCTCAGGCGAATGCCGCGCACGCCGAGGAAGGGGTTCTCCTCGGCCGGCATCGGCCAGTACGGCAGCGGCTTGTCGCCGCCGACGTCGAGCGTGCGCACCACCAGGGGCCGGCCTTCGAGGGCTTCCAGCACACGGCGGTATTCGGCTTCCTGAGTCGCCTGATCCGGCGCCTGAGCGTGGTTCATGAACACCAGCTCGGTGCGCAGCAGGCCGATGCCCTCGGCACCGAGCGCCACCGCCTCGGGCGTCTCGCCGGCGGCGCCGATGTTGGCAGCGATCTCCACCGGATGGCCGTCACGGGTGATCGCCGGCTCCAGACGTCGCTCATGGGCCAGGCGCTTGCGTTCCTCCCGCGCGGCGCGCTCGCCCCGGGCCTGTTCGAGCTGCGTATCGCTCGGCGCCACCAGCAGCTCGCCGCGCTCGCCATCGAGCAGCAGCAGGGTGTTGGGCGCCAGGCCGAGCACACCGGGCCCGGCGCCGACGATGGCCGGAATACCCAACGCCCGGGCAATGATGGCGCTGTGCGAGGTGGCGCCGCCGCCGGCAGTGAGAATACCGGCGACGCGCTGGGCATTGAGGGTGGCGACGTCCGACGGCGCCACCTCGTCCATCACCAGAATGTAGGGCTCATCCGGGGCCTGCTCGGCTTCGACACCGGCCAGGCAGGCCAGCACGCGGCGGCCCACGTCGCGCAGGTCGGCCGCACGCTCGGCGAGCAGCTGGTCATGCAGCGCCTCCTGCTGCTGCGCCGCGCTTTCGATTTCCTCCATCCAGGCCGCTTCGGCGCTGAGGCCTTTCTGCAGGCGCACCTGCACCTCTTCGCGCAGGGCGGGATCCCTGAGCATGGCCTGGTGGGTGGTGAAGATGTCGCGGATGCTGGCGACCTGGCTCTGCGCGATCAGCGTGCCGATTTCGCCGAACACCTTGTCCAGCGCCGCGTCGAGCCGCTGCAGCTCGACGGCGGGCGATTCGCCGCGCCGCGGATAGTCGATCGCCTGCGGCTTGCGCACCAGCACCGGGCCGATGGCGATGCCGGGCGAGGCGGCGATGCCGATAACCTGCTCGCCGGCCCGCAGGGCGGGCACGTCCTGGGCGCCTTCATTCAGTTGCACGGTGGCAGCTGGCTGCTCCGCCGACTCACCGCCGGCTGGCAGCGGCTCGATTTCCTCGCCCAGCCCTTCTTCCACCGCGCGCACCAATGCCGGCAGCGCATCATTGGCGATCGAGGGCTCGGCGATGAACTCCAGCACCTGCCCACGATGCGAGCCCATCGCCAGCAGCTTGCTCAGGCTCTTGGCCGACACCCCCGCGCTCTGGCTGCCGGCCAGGCGCACGCGGATCTCGCCGGCGAAAGCCTGTGCGACCTCGGTCAGCACCTTGGCCGGGCGTGCGTGCAGGCCGTGGGCATTGGCCAGCGGCACGCGGGCGCTCGGCCAGTCCGCCGGCACGTCGCCGCCCAGTGCTTCGAGCACTGTGCGACTGGAGGTCGCCTGGCTCAGCTCCGCGCCGCGCCCCTCGATCAGCAGGTTGCACAGGCGCTCGAGCATCGCCCGGTGTGCTTCGCCGAGGCTGGCCAGCACGAACAGGCCGTTGAGCGGCTGGCCGTGATGATCCAGCGACGCGGCGGGTGTGACGAACGCCAGCCCCGGTCGCTGCACCGACTGCTCGCTGCTCAACCACCAGAGGCCCTCACCGAGCGGCAAGGCCTGGTCGAGCGCGAGCCCGGCATTGAAGCCGGAGACCACGCACTCGGCGCGCTTGAGCAGCTTGACGCCCTGCCAGGCCAGCTCATCGAAGTCCTCGGCGGCAACGCCCAGCCCCACCAGTTCGCCATCGAGCGCCAGTTCCTGCGGCGCCCCCTGCAGTAGGGCGATGATCGCCTCGGGGCTTTCGGCGCTCTGCAGCGCCTCACTGAGGTCGCCCTCACCGAGGGCGCGGGTCAGCAGCTGCAGCAGACGCAGATGCTCGTCGGAGCGCGCGGCGATGCCGATGGCGAGGTGGACCTGCTGGCCGTTGCCCCAGTCGACGCCCTCCGGAAAATGCAGCAGCCGCACGCCCGTGGTGAACACCTGATCGCGGGTTTCCGGGGTGCCATGGGGGATCGCGATGCCCTGGCCGAGAAAGGTCGAGCCCTGGGCTTCACGTGCGCGCAAGACGTCCAGGTAACCGGGCGCCACCAGCCCGTCGGCGACCAGCACCTCGGCCAGCAGCGCCAGCGCTGCGTTCTTGTCGACGGCGGCCTGTTGCATGTGGATGTGCTGGGCATTGAGTTCAAGCATGGAAACACTCCTTGCGGGCACGCGATTGTTCTTATCCCGCCGGCGACATCAGCTATTGCACCGACTGTGGGCTGTGACTGAATTACTGCTGAAACGTTTCAGCAAAGGCTGGCACATTACGCAACTTTGCGTAACTCTAGAAGCCCGGAGGCCGACCATCCGTCTTGGTCAGGGCCATCACTGCGCCGCCGCGCCCAGGTGCGAGCGCACGTTCCAGCAGGATTTTTTCGTTGAAACTGACCGACCTCGCCCGCCTCGCCAACGTTTCGGTAACCACCGCCAGCTATGTGCTCAACGGCAAGGCGCAGCAGCGGCGAATCAGCCCGGCCACCGTCGAGCGTGTGCTGGCGGTGGCCGAGCAGCAGGGCTTCCAGCTCGACCAGCAGGCCGCCGGGCTGCGCCGCGGCCAGTCGCGCACGCTCGGCTTCATCGTCCCGGACCTGGAAAACCCCAGCTACGCACGTCTGGCCAAGCTGCTCGAGCAGCGTGCCCGCCAGCGCGGCTACCAGTTGCTGATCGCCAGCTCCGACGATGAGCCGGCTACCGAGCGCCAGGTGATGCAACTGCTGCGCTCGCGGCGCTGCGATGCGCTGATCGTCGCCAGCAGCCTGGCAGCGGACGATGCCGGGTACCGCAAGGTCCAGGCGGCCGGCACGCCGGTGATCGCGCTGGACCGTGCGCTGGATGCCGAGCACTTCTGTTCGGTGGTCAGCGACGACCGCGAAGCCGGCGCGCAGCTGACCCGCTCGCTGGACGTGCCGCCCGAGGCGCATGTCGCCCTGATCAGCGCGCGCCCGGCGCTGCGCATCAGCCAGCAGCGCGAGGAAGGTTTCCAGCAAGCACTGGCGCAGCACCGCGGGCCGGTCAGCATCCTGCGGGCCGAGCAGTTCAGCCGCGCCTGCGGCCGCGAACAGATGCTCGCCCTGCTCGACCGCGGCGCGCTGCCCGATGCGCTGGTCACCACGGCCTATGTGCTGCTCGAGGGTGTCTTCGATGCGCTGCGTGAGCGCGACCTGCTCTGGCC
The DNA here is from genome assembly GCF_000818015.1 of Stutzerimonas balearica DSM 6083. NCBI lineage: Bacteria > Pseudomonadati > Pseudomonadota > Gammaproteobacteria > Pseudomonadales > Pseudomonadaceae > Stutzerimonas > Stutzerimonas balearica. The sequence goes on along the minus strand of NZ_CP007511.1, from coordinate 913,964 downwards.
CGAACAGCTGCGGCTGGGCACCTTCGGCGATGCGCAGCTCCTGGATTTCCTGCCGATCCGGGTCAACGCGATCTCCCAGCAGCACGCGCAGATCGCCGAACAGGCGCTGGAACAGGCGATTCGCGCGATCGAACAGCACGACTATCGGCCCGGCGTGATCGCCATCGCCCGCGAACTGAAGATTCGCCGGCTCTGACGCGCGCCACCAAGCCCCGAATCGGCACCTTGCCTGCGCAGATCTCGCAGGCAAGGCCGGGCCTGGCGGCGTTCGCGAGCAAGCTCGCTTCTACAGGTTCTGCCACTATAGGCAGACCGTTAACCCGGCGGCCTGATAGCCCAGCCCCCCTAGAACGAACCCACCCTTGCAATGAACATCGAACAGATCATCCAGCGCCTGCATGCGATCCGCGATCGCAACGACTGGCGGCGCTTTCACAGCCCCAAGAACCTTGCCATGGCCGCCAGCGTGGAAATGGCCGAGCTGGTGGAAATCTTCCAGTGGCGCAGCGAGGACGAATCGCGGCAGCTGCCGGCCGACGCCCTCGCCCATGCCGGCCAGGAGGTCGGCGACATCCTCATGTACCTGCTGCTGATGTGCAGCGAACTGGGCATCGACATGGAGCAGGCGCTGCTGGACAAGCTGGCCGACAACGAACGGCGGTTTGCCCGATGAGCGACCGCCACTTCGATGCGTTGGCGGCACGCTTCGCCGAAAAGATCTACGGCGGCGCCAAGGGCGCGATCCGCCTGGCAGTGCTGCAGGCCGACCTGGCCGAAATCCTGCCGCCACGGCCGCTGCGCGTACTCGACGTGGGCGCCGGCCTTGGTCACATGAGCCTCTGGCTGGCGCAGCAGGGCCACGAGATCACGCTCGCCGAACCCGCCGCCCCGATGCTCGACGGCGCCCGCGAGCGCTTCGCCGCCGCCGGGCTCGAGGCGCGCTTCATCCAGGCCAGCTGGCAGCAGCTGGCGAGCGCCGGGGAGCAGACCTATGATCTGGTGATCTGCCACGCGGTGCTCGAGTGGCTGGCCGAGCCGGCAGCGATCCTGCCGGTGCTGCATGGCCTGCTGGACGCCGATGGCTGGCTGTCACTGGCGTTCTACAACCGCGATGCGCTGATCTACCGCAATCTGCTGAAGGGGCATTTCAAGAAGCTGCGTACGCAGTCGTTCGCCGGTGAGCGGCAGAGCCTGACGCCGCAGCAGCCGCTGGACCCGCGCGAGCTGGCGGCACAACTGGCCGAGTATTTCGTGGTCGAACGGACTAGCGGCGTGCGCGTCTTCCATGACTACATGCCGAGCGATTTCCAGGCGCGTACCGAGCTTGGCGAGCTGCTGGAGATGGAACTGGCCTATCGACGCCATCCCACCTTCCAGGGCCTGGGCCGCTACCTGCACTGGCTGTGCCGGCCCCGTTGAGGGCGAGGAGGAAACCATGGCGCCAGCCGCGAGAACCCTGTGCAGCGGCGCGCGCGCGTTGAGCGTGTTGCTCGGCTTGTTGGGCCTGGCCGCGTGTGCCGCGCGCAATCCATACACCGCCGACTCCACGCCGCTGCCGCCTGCACCAGCAGCCTCCAGCGAGCGGGCGCTCGACCCCGCCGCCTACCCCGCGGCGCCGCTGGACTTTTCCGCCTACCGCAGCTGGCGCTGGCAGGCCCTGCCGGCCGGCTCCGGCGTCATCAGCCCGGAACAAGTGCAGGAGATGGTCGCTGGCGCTCTCGACCAGCATGGCCTGCGACCGGCCCCTGCGCAGCAGAAGGCCGATGTCGAGGTGAGCGTGGGGGTACGCAACGAGCGGCGCATCCGTCAGGTCTACGACGACTATGGCGGCTATTACGGGCGCGGCCCCTACGATCGTGCCTATGGCGCCTGGGGCAGCGTTCCGCTGGTGCGCAGCTACGAAGAAGAGGTGCTGGTGGTGCAGATCGAACTGTTCGACCCGGCGCTCGGGAGTCGGGTCTGGAGCAACCGGGCCGAGGCACGCGTGAGCGATGACCGCGGCGAGCGGGCCGACGCCTTGCGCCGGGCCATCGCCCAGGCCCTGGAAGATTACCCGCCGCGCTGATGCCCAGGCCGGCGCTCACCCCTCAAGGCCGTTGGCCGCTATCGTCGGAGATCGCTCATGCTGCGCCACCTCGTTCTGATACCGCTGCTGCTGGCCCTGGCCGCGTGCCAGACCGCCCAGCTGCAGCGCGACTTCGACCCCAGCCGGGATTTCGCCGGCTATCGCAACTGGAGCTGGAAGGAACCGGCCGTGCAGTACCGCCCGGACGATCCGCACCTGAAGAGCGACCTGACCGAGCAACGCATCCGTAACGCCATCGCCGAGCAGCTCGACCAGCGCGGCCTGCGGCCGGCACGCGACGCGGCAGGTGCCGGGCTGCTGGTGCAGGCCTGGTACATCGTCGACCAGCGTACCCAGACCTACACCACCCTGTCCGGCGGGGCCTGGGCCGGTTACTGGCCAGGCTACTGGGGGCCGACCTACGCCGATAGCCGCACCGTGGACTATCAGGTCGCCACGCTGCAGATCGACCTGTTCGACGCCCGCGACGGCAAACTTGTCTGGCGTGCCAGCAGCGAGGACATCCTGCGCCGGGTCAGCGGCCCCGAGGAGCGCGCCGGCATGATCCGCCAGGCCGTGGCACGGGTGCTCTCGCAGTATCCGCCGCGCCCCTGAGCCGATCGGCGCGAGGCCCTGCCGGCTGCCGGTAGCCTTGGCTGGCAGCGGCGAGGATAATCCGCGCCCCATCGATCGTTCCCTGGAGGCGCCCATGCCCACCGTCGCCTGGTGGCTGCTCACCCTACCCTTCATTGCCGGGGCATTTCTGCCGCTGCAGGCCGGCATCAATGGCCAGATGGCCCGCCAGCTCGGCAGCGCCCTGAGCGCGGCACTGGTGTCGTTCGCCGTCGGCACCCTGGCGCTGCTCTGCATCGTCCTGGCGCAGCGAGCGCTGCCCAGTACCGAGGCCTTCCGCAACCTTAACTGGTGGCACCTGAGCGGCGGCCTGCTGGGCGCTTTCTTCATCGCTACCGCCGCCTTCGCCGCACCCCGGACCGGCGCCCTGCTGTTCATGGTGCTGGTGCTGGCCGGGCAACTGGCCATGGCGCTGATGCTCGATCACTTCGGCTGGGCGGGTTTTCGCCAGGCGCCGGTCAGCCTGGGCAAGCTGGCCGGACTGACGCTGATCGTCGGCGGCGTCTGGCTGATCCAGCGCGGCTGAAAGCGGCGCCGTCAGCGGCGCTCGAAGGCATAGAGCAGGTTCGGTTCGCTGACGAGATAGAGGTCGCCACGCGCGTCCAGGGTCAGGCCTTCGCCCTGCGGAACGCTATCCTCGAGACCGGCAAAGCCAGACCACAGCGAGCGGAAGCTGACCATCTCGCCGTTGCCGTCGAGTTCCAGCAGCATGCGCGCCTCGTCGCTGAGCAAGACCAGATGGCCGGTGCGCTCGTCGAAGTGCACCGAAGCCAGGTCACTTGCCATGTCCTTGTCCTCGATCCAGGCCTGGCGATCGATGATCTCCAGGCGCATGTCGCCAGCGAGCGCGGCCCGCAGGCCGCGAATCTCGTACAGCTTGCGCGGCGAGTGTTCCTTTACCACGAACAGGCGGTTGCCGGCACGGTCGTAACCGACGCCCTCGAAGCCGCTGTTTTCGTCCGCGTGCAGGGCAAGGGTCAGCGAAGGATAATCGGCGCGCCGCAAGCGGCCTGCCTGCTGCGGTACGGGCATCATCACCAGCGCCTGACGGCGTTCTTCAGCCACCAGCAGCAGGTCGTCGCCCAGATAGGTCACCGCCTCGACATCCTCGAAGCCCTGCAGCGGGTAGCGCGCGATGAAGCCACCCTCGCGGTCGATCGCCAGCAGTTCGGAGGGCGAGTTCACCACCGCCCAGAGATGCCCCCGGCGCTCATCCCAGGTCAGCCCCGAGAGGTTGTCTTTCACCGTGGCGACCGGCTGGGCGTCGATGCGCACCCGGTACTCCGGCAGCCACAGGCTGCGATGCTCCCAGCTCGACTCGTTGAGCGCCGTGCGGAGCGAATACAGCAGTCGCTCGTCAAGGTGCACCTGGCCGGCGGCAAACAGGAGACACAGCAGGAGGCCGCCCAGCCAGAATTTTCGGCCCGCATGTTCGCGCAAGCGTGCAATCGCCTTCATCGTTCGCTCTCCGGTTCGGTCTTGCAGCCTGCCTGTCGGCAGTTGCATTTGGATGACGCAGGCAAGACGTCCCGAGAGCGACACGCATGGCCAAGCCGAGTACGGACCCCGTCAGGCAAGGCGGGTTCCCCCGACGTGACGGAACTCGCCTGCACCGCCGTAGCCAAAGTGACGAATGGCGCTGCGCTGCAGCGTCGCGATCGTCCAGGGAGAGCAAGATGCGGGTAGAAGGCGTTTTCGAATGGCTGGGGCAGGCGATCGGTACTCTGATTCGCTACGTGGTCGAGGCGCTCAGCGGATTCTTCGCATTTTTCGCCAACGCCGGCCACGAGTTCCTCGAGGGGCTGTCCCGCACCCTGGGCATGGACCGCTCGCTGCTCAGCCTGGCGGCGCTGGTGCTGGGCCTGATGCTCTTGGCGGCGGCCGTCAGTGCCTTTGTGCGCCGCTCGTTCATCTCCGGTCTGATCTGGCTGTTTCTCGGCCTTTGGCTACTGAGTTGGCTGATCCACTGAGACGGGGCCGGCAGGGCTGAATCGCGGCGCCGGCGGCCGTATAGTAGCCGGCTGACTGGAGACCGCGATGAACCGCATGCTCGCTGCCTGGCGCCACGCCCCCACTCATCACCGGGTATGGGCGCTGGCCGCCCCGATGATTCTGTCGAACCTCTCCGTGCCGCTGGTGGCGCTGGTCGACAGCGCGGTGATCGGCCATCTGCCGCATGCCCACCAGCTGGGTGCGGTGGCGGTCGGCAGCAGCCTGTACACGCTGATGGTCTGGGTAATGGGCTTCCTGCGCATGGGCACCACCGGCTTCGCGGCCCAGGCCAGCGGCCGCGGTGACGGCGGCGCACTGCGCCAGGTGCTCCTGCAAGGGTTGCTGCTGGCTCTGCTTTGCGGGCTGGCGCTAGCCCTCGCGGCCATCCCGCTCAAGTCCTGGGCACTGCAGCTGATGCAGCCATCCACGGCGCTCGACGATCTGACCCGCGAATATTTCCATACCCGCTTGCTGGGCCTGCCGGCAGCACTGGCCAGCTACGCCCTGATCGGCTGGCTGCTCGGCGCGCAGAACGCCCGGGCGCCGCTGGCAATCCTGCTGACAACCAACCTGACAAACGTCGTGCTCGATCTCTGGTTCGTGCTCGGCCTGGAATGGGGCGTGGCCGGCGCCGCGCGCGCCTCGGTGATCGCCGAATGGAGCGGCGCCCTGCTGGGCCTGCTGCTGGCACGGCGGGTGCTGGCACGGCATCCGGGCCGCATCGATCGTGCGGCGCTACGATGCTGGTCGAGCTGGCGACCGCTACTGGCGGTCAACCGCGATATCTTCCTGCGCTCGCTGGCGCTGCAGCTGGTGTTCTTTCTGGTCACGGTGCAAGGCACCCGGCTGGGCGATGCCACGGTTGCCGCCAACGCCCTGCTGCTCAATGGTCTGCTGCTGACGGCGCACGCCTTGGACGGGTTGGCACATGCGGTCGAGGCACTCAGCGGTCACGCGATCGGCGCGCGCGCGCCACTGCAGCTGCGCCGGATCATGGTGGTGGCGTGCGGCTGGTCGGTGCTGGCGAGCCTCGCCTTCGGACTGTTCTTTCTCTTCGCCGGCGGCTGGTTCATCCGTTTGCAGACCGACATCGCCGAGGTACGCCAGCTCGCACTGCAATTCCTGCCCTACCTCGCCGCCCTGCCCCTGATCGCAGTGTGGAGCTATCTGCTCGACGGGCTGTTCATCGGCGCCACCCGTGCCCGCGAAATGCGCGACAGCATGCTGCTGGCCGTGGCCGTGGCGCTGCCGCTGGGCTGGTGGCTGCAGGGCCTGGGCAACCATGGGCTTTGGCTGGCGTTTCTCGCTTTCATGTTGCTGCGCGGGATCTTTCTCGGCACGGTAGCGTTCCGTCTGCAACAATCGGGCGCCTGGTTCCCAGGCACATGCCCATCGTCACCCGGAAAAACCGTTACAGGACACTGAAATGGCCTACGCCATCGCAGCCTATCTGCACTTTCTCAGCCTCTTTCTGTTGTTCGGCCTGCTGCTGCTGGAACACCAGTTGTTCCGCCAGCCGATCACGCTGGAGCGCGCGCGCAGCCTGTTTCGCACCGACATCCTGTTCGGCATCGCCGCCGGGCTGGTGCTGCTGACCGGCGCCGCGCGGGCGATCTTTTATGGCAAGGGCCTGGCCTATTACCTGAACAACAGCCTGTTCCACGCCAAGATCGGCCTGTTCGTCGGCGTCGCACTGCTGTCGATCTATCCGACCGTCACCTTTCTGCGCTGGCGGCCGGCCTTGCAGGCCGGGCACGCCCCGCAGGTCAGCCCGGCGACGGGCCGCTGGGTACGCCTGGTGATTCGCCTCGAGCTGCTGGCGTTGCTGTTCATCCCGCTGCTGGCGGTATTGATGACACGCGGCTTCGGTGTGCTGGCCGAATGATCGCGGCCAGCACACCCGGCCCTGGCCGCTCAGGGCGTCAGGTACGACGAGCGGGTCAAGCCCAGCCGTAACGCGTCGATGTACTGGGTCCGCTCCTTGGCGCTGAGCCGGGCACTGGCCACCTTGTCGCGGTAGTAGGTCATCAGCTCTTCCGGCGAGAGATGGACGTAGCGCAGCATGTCCTCGATGGTGTCGTGGGTCTCGATCCCGGCGTGGTAGTAGCTGCCATCCTCGCGCTGGTAGACGTTCACCGAATCGGTGTCGCCAAACAGGTTGTGCATGTCGCCGAGGATTTCCTGATAGGCGCCGACGAGGAACACGCCAAGGAAGTACTCCTCGCCAGGCCGCACTTCGTGGACCGGCATGCTGCTCTCGATACTCTGCTCGTCGACGTACTGCTTGATCTTGCCGTCCGAATCGCAGGTGAGGTCCTGCAGCACGGCGCGCCGCACCGGCTCTTCGTCCAGACGCTGCAGCGGCACGATAGGCAGGATCTGGTCGATCGCCCAGGTGTCGGGCAGGCTCTGAAACACCGAGAAGTTGCAGATGTATTTGTCGGCCAGTTTGTCGTTGAGCTCGTCCAGCACCGCACGATGCGAGCGCTGGCGCGCCTTGAGCTGGTTGTACAAGCGACGGCAGATGGCGAAGTAGCTCTGCTCGGCAAGCGCCTTCTGCGCCAGCGTCAGCCGCCCGGAGGCGTACTGCGCGCCGGCCTCGCTCAGGTAGTGCGTGGCCCGCCAGTAGGTTTCGGTGACCATTTCCGGGTCGGTCGGGCCGAGCAGATCGACCAGCGACTGCACGATATCCGGCAGTTCGTCGTAGTTGCCGACCTCCGGCACCTCGTCGTTGTGGCGCTCGATGTCGGTGACCTGCATTACCAGCACGGCGTGGTGCGCGGTCATCGCCCGGCCGCTCTCGGAGAAGATGTTCGGATGCGGCAGCCCCTGGCGGTCGCAGAATTCCTTGAGCATGCCAACCACGGTGCCGGCGTACTCGTCGATGTCGTAGTTGATCGAGCTGGCGTTGCGCGAATGGGTGCCGTCGTAGTCCACCCCAAGGCCGCCGCCGACATCGATGTACTCGACCGGCAAGCCCAGCGCGCGCAGCTCGGCGTAGTAGCGGATCGCCTCGCGGAAGCCCTGCCGGTAGTCGGCGAGATTGGCGATCTGCGAGCCCATGTGGAAGTGCAGCAGGCGAATGCCCTGATCCACGCCCGCCGCTCGGAAACGCTCGATCACCGAGAGCAGCTGCGCCGCAGAGAGGCCGAACTTGGAGCGTTCGCCGCCGGTATCGGCCCACTTCGACGATGCCAGCGAGGACAGGCGTACACGCAGGCCGACCTGCGGCATGAGCTTCAGCTCGGCGGCTTCCTCGATCACAAGGTCCACCTCGGACTCTTTCTCGATGACGATGAACACGCTGTGCCCGAGCTTCTGCCCCATCAGCGCCAGGCGGATGAACTCGCGATCCTTGTAGCCGTTGCAGACGATGGTGCCGCCCTTCGGCGCCAGTGCCAGCACTGCCATCAGCTCGGGCTTGGAACCGGCTTCCAGGCCAATCGAAACATTCTGCGTGGCAATGATGTTTTCGATCACCGCTTCCTGCTGGTTGACCTTGATCGGATACAGCGCGGTGTACCGACCGGCGTATTCGAGGCGCTCGATGTTCGCATCGAACGCACCGGTCAGCCGCCGCACGCGGTTCTGCAGGATGTCCGGGAAGCGCACCAGCAGCGGCAGCGACAGGCCGGCCTCACGCAGCTGTTCGATCAGCCGGCAGAATTCGATCGGCTCGCCCTTGGGCCCCTGCGGCCGTACCTCGACCCGGCCCTGGTCGTTGATCGCGAAGTAGCCGGCGCCCCAGTGACGTATGCCATAGACGCTGCGGCTGTCTGCTGCGGTCCATTGGCTTCCGTCGTCTTTGCGCGTACGTCTTACAGGCATCTGGGCCTCCCCTAGGAAAAATCGGCAGCGTCGGCTGGCGACGCGAGTTCAACGATTTGGACAGCCGCGACAGGCGAATCCGCGAAAGCCGTGGTGACGGCGAAGCCTATCAGCCGCCCGACTTCTTCGCCTTGAAGCCACGTTTGCCGAGCTCGTCGAGCAGCAGTTGGACGTGATCGCCCTGAATCTCGATGACGCCGTCCTTGAGTGCCCCTCCGGTGCCGCAGCGACGCTTGAGCGCGCTCGCCAGCTCCTTGAGTTCGGCCTCGGCCAGCGGCACACCGCTCACCGTCGTGACCGTCTTGCCCCCACGCCCCTTGGTTTCGCGGCGCACACGGGCGATGCCATCGCCCTCGGGCAGCTGCGCCTGCTTGCAGATGCAGGCATCGATCGGCTGGCCGCAGGCCGGGCAGTGGCGCCCGGCATCGGTCGAATAGACCAGCCCGCCCAGGCCGGCCAGCGAGGTGGTTTTTTTCGCCACGCAATTGACCTCACAGAAAGACAGCGGCCCGCCAGTGCGGGCCGTGATGCGCAAATTTACCAGCTAAGCAGCCTGTCTCGCAGCGTCGCGCGCCGCTTGCGCGCTCAAGCCAGCCGCGCAGCGGGAGCATAGGGCGCCGGGTCGATGATCGGTTCCCGCCCCTGCATCAGGTCTACCAGCAGCCGGCAGGAAGCCGGTGCGAGCACCAGCCCGTTGCGGAAATGCCCACAGTTGAGCCACAGACCGGCATGACCAGGCGCCGCACCGATATAGGGAACGCCATCGGGCGAACCCGGCCGCAGCCCGGCCCAGTGCCGGACGACCTCTGCCTCGGCCAGTGCCGGCAACAGCTCCTCGGCCGTCCGCTTCAGGCTGTCGAGTGCATCGGTCGTGGGCTGCTTGTCGAAGCCGACGTCCTCGAGCGTGCTGCCGACCAGGATATGACCGTCCTTGCGCGGGATCGCATAGCGTCGCTTGGCCAGGACCATGCTCGGCAGGAAGTCCTCCGAACATTTATAGAGGATCATCTGCCCCTTCATCGGCTTGACCGGCAGCTGCAGCCCCAGCGTGGCCAGCAGTTCCGCGCTCCACGCGCCGGCAGCGACCAGAACCTCATCGGCCCGCTGCTCGCCCTGGCTCGTGTGCACTCCCACTACCCGGCTGCCATCCAGCACGAACCCGGTGGCCCGGCAGTTCTCGACAATCCGCACGTTGGGCAGTGCGGCCAGCGCAGCGCGCAGCGACTGCAGCAGCCGCGGATTACGCACATTGGCGACGTCCGGCATGTATACCGCGCGCGCAAACCCCGGCCGGAGCGACGGAACCGCGCGGTGCACCTCGTCGATCGCTACGGCACGCAGATCGCGGCGCTGCTCGCGCGCCCAGGCAAGCGCCTGTTCCTCATCCTCAAGGTCAAGCCAGTACAGCCCCGTCCGGTAGACCTGCGGGTCAACCCCAGTCTGCGCCAGCAACTGCTCGCCCAGCTGCGGATAGAAATCCTGCGACCAGTGCGCCAACGCCGTGACCGCCTCGCTGTAGCGCCAGGGATACAACGGCGACACGATGCCGCCACCGGCCCAGGATGCTTCGCGCCCGGTACCGCCCTGATCGAGCAGCAGCACATCAGAGCCTGCCTGGGCCAGACGATAGGCCGATAGCATTCCGATAACGCCGGCACCGACAACAATGCTGTGCATTTCTTCCCCCGAAAATAAAAAAGGGCCACGAAAAGTGGCCCGTTATACATCAGCTGTAACTCCTCACCAACAATCGGCGACATCCTTGCCATCATTGTCGTTCAGGCCGCGCTCGCCGGCCTGGGTGATTTCAAAGTCACCGCAGGCATCTGAAGCCATGGAGCCGGTCCGGGTAGCCCGCAGCGTGAAGGTGGTAGCCGTTGCTGCCACAGCTCCGATTTGATAGTTCGCAGCACCACTGTCGGGGACATTTATCTGGAACACCTCCGGCGCATCGCCTCCCGAGTCAACGTAACTGTTGTTAGCCGAGTAATAGCGTTCCAGCGCCTGTGCACCGTTTAGCAACGCTGCTTTTGCCTCCGCACGCTTGCTCTTGCGAACCGACTCCGTATAGCTAGGGTAGGCGATGGCGGCAAGAATGCCGACGATCGCCACGACCACCATCAACTCGATCAAGGTGAATCCCTGCTGACGCTTCATTTGATTTGTCTCCACGACATACGGCCTGGCCTGCCGCCACTGCTTGAAAGATCGAACTGATCGATGTCGCCGGACAGACCAGAACTGTAACCGTAGTCGACGCCGTCGCCGAACAAATTACCCGGCGCATCCATCGTACCGTCCGAGAGTTTGAACCCACTTGGCGTACATTGCGCACCGCCACAACTGACGACGTCGGTCGAGTTGAAATACCGATCGCCGTTCACATCGAACAAGCTTTCAGTCAGACGACCACCGCTGAGCACATCGACACCCAGCAGCCAGCTCTCACCGCCAGACAGGCATGGGTCGCTACTCGGCAAAAAGGTGGTGAACAAGACCCGGTTCTTTGACAGCGACGGGGTAGCCACCACGCGCTCACCATCAAGCGCGGCGTTACCGACACGCAGGTTGATGTACCACCCCTGATGGGTCGACCAGTCGATGGCATTCTGGCTCAGCACCCTGTAATCCTGGCCATTGGTGCTCGTTTCATTGACGAAGGTCTGCTCCAGCAGGTTCAGCTTCGACACCGTATTGTTGCCGGACAGCCCACGATCCCAGATACCATAGATCGTTTGCAGCTCGGTATTGACTTTGTCGCCGGAGACTAGGTATTGACCGGTCCCAAACACCACTAGCCGACCGCCTTCGGGATGCTGTCGGACACGGACCTTGGCCGTAATTGGCTGCCGCGTCCCCGAGTTGCGCGCTTTGAATAACAGGCTGCTCGACCACTGGTTCGTATTACTCGAACTAAGGTCGAACTTCCAGAGATTGCCCAGCAGGTCACCGGCGTAGACGTGGGTGACGCGCCGGTTAGCGTCATAGAACGCCGTGGCGGTGGAGAGTCCGTTGGGGGCGGTGCTGCCATCAGGGTCAGTGACGGCGAGCTTCTTGATAACTTCGCCGCTCACCGAATTAACCACATAAAGCACTGCCCTGCCGGCATTGCTGTCGTGCCCATTGCCAAAGATGGTGACGTAGCGGTCACCCTGTCCGACCAGGACGCGGGCAACTGTCGGCTCGCCAAACTGGTAGCCTAGATCGTTCCACTGGTTGGTAGCGTCGTTGGTATCCGGCGCGGTACGCTCCCATTTGACATCGGCGGCATCGAAGTCCCTGTCCGTCATGTCCAAGGCAAAGATGCCGCGCCCTCCATAACCCAGCGAGCCGACCAGAAAAGTCTTCCAGCCGTTATCGTATAGATCTCCCAAGCCGAAGGATCCGTCAACGTAGAACTGGTGACTGTAGTCCGACTCAGTAAGCGCGAGGAGACCGGGTGTAGCGCCAGGGCTGATTGACCGCTTCTTGAACAAGCTGGCAGGAACGTAGGCAAAAGATTCGGCGCCCGTCGCGGCATCAAAACCGTGCAACATGCCATCATTGGCGCCGACGATCAGAAGCGAATCGCGCGACGCCTTGCCCTCAACATAAGCGAGGTAGCTGTCGGCCGGCTCGTCATCGCGCGTGGCATCGTTCGGTACGTTGTACCCGTTGTTCTGCTGGCCTACGAAGATCGGATCCGAGTTAACGATGTCCCCAAGCAACGAATCGCGGCTGCGCAGGCGCTGATCGGCATAGGGGGCTTCCAAGACGGCGCCGTCGCTACCCCCGCGCAGCCAGTTCAGGCGTTTCTGCGCATTTGCATCGCCGGTCTCGCCGCTCTTCGTCAAGCTCGCCCGCTGCGCATTGTTGAGGTTGCTCCACAGCAACTCCTGCCCACGGGTGCCTGTGAAGCTGGCGTCGTCATTAAAGGTAAAGATCCGCCGCTCGGCCGGCGTCGGAAAGATATCTCCGTCGGAAGTCGACCATGCGATACTGCCAACGGTACCGTCCATGTTCACTCGATAGGCAAGTACTTCGCCAGTCCAATCGGTGCTGTTGTAGCGAGCCTGGTAGATGAGTGCACCTTCTTGGATACGCTTGGTGTTGGCTGCTACCGCGGAGGCGGAACTGATCTGCTGACGGATGGATTGCAGCGCGCTGTTGAGCGCGCTGGTCAACTGATTGGCATTGTTCGCCGTGTAGTAAGCACCATGCCCATACTCAGCGGCGTCCTCGAGCATCTGGTTGTCGACAGCGAAGCCGACCGTATAGGTGTTGAGGTTCTGCTTCGCGTATGAGCTGTCGTTGAAGCTCTTACCAGCCAGGTCCGTGCCACTCTTAATCAAGTCGATGTCGTATGCGAATTTCGCTATATCGTCCAGGTAGAAGGTGCTCCCCTCGCCCGTTCCCTGCAGCGTCCCGTCGGAATAGGGTTGCCCGCTCGGCTCGTTCTTGCCATCCCAATCGGGGATGTTGTCCGCGCCCGCGATATCCGGATTGTCTTGATCCGGATCATCATTCGGAAACGAAGCATCGTAGGTAGGCAAGCCGTCTGTTAGCACTACGCCGAAGTTTCTTTGACAACGGTACTGCACAGGCGAAACGTAGTTCCCGGTTCCCGCCCCCTGATAACGACTCAAGCCACGAAAGTAGCGAGTTACTTCGTAATAGGTTTCCGCCAACGGCGTATTGGCTTCCGGCTGCAGCTGGTCAATGCCTGAAATCAAGCTGGAATAGCTCTGATCCGCCTGCGCCTGGGTGACACCCTGTGCGGATGAAAGAGCGGCCACCTGATTTATAATGCTCCCTCCAGGACCAGAGTTAGAGAAAACCGCGGGATTGAAGGCGGCCAACCCTATTCGCATACCACGGTTTGCAGAAACGATTGCCTTTGCCGCATCCCGCGCAACAGCCATACGATATTCATTGGGCAATACAGTGCGCAGATCGTTACCATCATCACCGTCATTAGTATAAGTATTGTAAATATACGCAAGGTATTTCGACGTGTACCGAGTTCTGCCATTTCCCGCAGGATCCGGCAGCGCGTAACAGCGTCGGCCACTGCCATTGCTGGAGGCGTACAACGCACTATACCCCGCCGCACAGTTCCACTTATTCAAAGTGGACAACGAAATATTTCCATCTTCTGTTCCGCCTCCCCAGTAATAACGACCGCCACTTTCGTAAATATAGTAGGGCGGAGCGAAGCTGCTGGACTCCACGCCGAGAGGCGGAATGGCGTTGTACATACTTCCAGAGTTATCCACCAGCAGCATCACATTCGGCGGAACGCTCCCCGAAATCGACAGAGGTTCGTTTGGAAAGGGGCCTAGTGCGTATACCGGCGACGCCAGATAGAGCGTCAATGCCGTCCCTAGTGCCGAAGCTTTTAATTTGTCCATATGCATCCTTAACGACTTACTGTCGACTGCAGAACCACAACGGCGTCGCCACCCCCGCCCACGGCTCGCGCCGTCACTCGGTAAGAGTTGACGATCGGCACCTCTCCCTCGTCGCTGGGCATGAAGGTCTGGGTCGTCAGCCACTCGATGGTGTACCTGGGTGCGCTCCGCACTCCCGCAAAGCTATCGGAAACCTGCTGAGAGCGCTCGCTCCACGGATAGTTGGTCTCGACAGGACGGATACCCGTGTAGTCCGGACTGATCAGGCCATTAGTACCCGATGCGGAGAAAAGCACCCCGGCTTGCCGAAGGTGATTTTCTCCTGCCCGCAAGGCTGCTTCGGCTGCCTGAAAAGCGATGTTTCTGTCGCGTTCATTACCGGCCATTCGCTCTTGTAGAGTCGAATCTTGAATTGAGGCAACTCCGATCATTGTCAGTACGAGCAGAAAGATCAGACTGATGATCAGAGCGGAGCCACTCTGCGCTTTATTTCGCATGGTTTCACCTAACTCGATTGCGGACTGCCACGACGCTGCCGAACGTTTGCCGCAGACGACCATCGGCGGCGACGGCTGTGCCATTGAAGTTAATCGACTGCACCGCGTCGCCGGCTTTCGCCGTGACATTGTCGTCCGTGCTACTGAGCAGCAACCTGAAACGCACGCTCACAACCCGCGACCAATCCGTTACGTCATCGGCCGAACGATATTCGTTGGCGACGGGGCTGTTTGCAGTCTTGATGCCGTACTCGACTTGAAAGTCCTCTACGCCATCGACAAGCTCGGCAGGATTGGCACTAGTATCGGATCGATTAGCGAAACGACGCTGCATCCAAAGGGCTCGAACGGGAGTTCCGTCAGAAGATAATCTCGCAGTATCCCTTATGAAGAAGTCGATCTGTTCGAATGCCATTACTTCAGCATCAACGCCATAAGCCTTGCTGAGGCGATTGCTGGTGTTCAGATTATTGGCATGAGCTACGGTAGTTTTACCACCGGCTGCAGAAACGCTAGTTGCGCGAAAAATATCCGCCGACACGCAGTCTGCGATGAACAACGTGTCGCCGGCCTCTAGGCCCAGGCGATTATCAAGAACCTGAATGTTCGCATTGTCCACTGCCATGTTGCCGGTAAGCTGCAAACCAAGATTCGAGGCCTTCCGAATTGTCAGTACATCCGTGCCAACAGTCGCCCCCCAAACATTTCCAGAGGCCACGTTGTCCGCCCCGCCCATAATCTCGCCCAAGGGGTTTGTCGCATCCAGAGGTGGCGGCGAAGCAATGACGTTGATGCCGATCTCATCGATATTGCCGCAGCCCATGTAGCCCGCCATACGGCTCTCTGCGGCTATCAAGCCAACGGCGAAGCGACCGTTCTCTTGAAGTCGAGACATCGCATCCTGAACACGGTAGGTCGTCTTGCTAGAAAGGAACATCTGCATCACGGCTGCGCCGATGACGAGACTCAGCACAAGCGCCACCATGAGTTCGACCAGGCTAAGTCCCTTGCTACGGTTGTAGTTCACTGACAGTTCCTCTCGCAAAGCCTGGTGGTAAAGACGAACTGCTGGGCCGATATACCGCCGGACTTGGACTCGTCCCACTGCACGGTAATCGAATAAATGTCGCCGTTCTTGCTCACGCTGCCATTGCCGGCAGGAAGCTGACTAGCCATCGCCAATTTCCATTCGCGCAGGTCGGTGCTGGCGATACTGCTTCCGGTCGGCGCAGCATCGCTCAGCCCGATTGAGTAACTGCCTGCTAGCGCCGCCGGCGCATTGGCCCGCATACGATCAGCGATATCGTAAGCCATGAAGGTTGCGTGGGAGCGAAAGGCGGCGGTTTGGTTATAGTGGAGCGCATTGAGCTGCAGCCCAATCATGCCCAGTATTCCAATTCCCAAGACCAGCATTGAAACAAGCACCTCGATAAGTCCGAAGCCTTGGACATTCCGCTCCATTACTGACACTCCTTACGTGAGACTGCAGCGCGTCCAGTGGCATTCACACTGATTATTCGCTCGTCGCGGCACTCTAGACTCGGCATTGAATAAGCGAACTCCGCAGTGGCGCCGGCAGCGACACTGTCGAGGCGACCCTGCGCATTGAAGATAACTTCATTTACGGCCGAGGTAAGTGTCGCGCCTCCACTCAAGGCGGGAAAGACCCTTATCAGCTCGCCATTTTCAAAACTCGTGTTGCCATTCCTGTCGACCCAGATCCGCCAGCCAGCATGCCAGTTCCCGTTATTGAGGGAAGTGACTCTTACCTGCCCTCCCCGTTTTATTGACTCGCTTCGAGCCAGATTAAGGGCGTTGAGCAACAGTCCGGACTGTGTTTGTGCCCGATTCTGGCGAACCAGACTGCCAAACCCAGGCACGGCCACACTTAACACCACCGCCAGAATGGCTACCGTCACCATTAATTCGGTCAAGGTAAACCCTAGATTTCGCCGCATGCAAAACTTCCCCTTGAGATGCGCTGACAGTATTCTCTGGCCCGTTTGGAATTTCATTACGAGGCGGATGACCGGAGGCGAAAGCCTGACGACCGGAAGTTCGCCGCCAAACCAACCTACAGGCAGGACGCCATGCATACATCAAAGGGACTTAGTCTCGTAGAGTTACTTGTCACACTTTCGATAATCAGCATCGTTGCGCTAATTGCGGTACCTGGCACAAGCAAACTCAGGCGCGAGCAGCAGCTTGCCGGCTCGCTGTCCGCGCTGCGGGGAAGCTTGGCCTATGCAAGACAGGAGGCGATTCGTACCGGCGGCAGCGTGTCAATGACACCGATGCGCAACCAGTGGCACTACGGCTGGCGCATTTTCCACGACACGAATAATGACGGTATTTGGCAAGCTTCCGAGCGAGTACTCAGAGAGCTGGCACCGCTCGGAACGGGAGTCTCTCTTACCGGCAACACCCCCGTGCAGAGCTATATCCGCTATACCCCCAGCGGTCGAGCTTCATTGACCAGCGGAGCGTACCAAATGGGTACCTTGGCGCTGTGCCCGAATGATGGCGGCAAGGGCTACCAGTTGCGACTGAACAATGCAGGGCGGGTATCAGTGGTTGCCGTCGACGAATGCGAAGCGCTCTAGAGCGCTTTCAAACGCAGTTCCTTCGGCATCGAAAACGTCACGTTTTCCGGCCGCCCATCCAATTCTGAGGTGGCGGTTGCCCCCCACTGCATCAGGCGCTCGATGACGCCGCGAACGAGCACCTCGGGGGCCGATGCACCGGCGGTAATGCCAACCTTTTCTGCTGTGGCAAACCAGCTGCGCTCCAGGTCCTCGGCTCCGTCTATCAAATGGGCCGGGGTGCCCATGCGCTCGGCCAATTCGCGCAAGCGGTTGGAATTGGAACTGTTGGGGCTGCCGACCACCAACAGCACGTCACATTCGGCAGCCAGTTGCTTGACCGCGTCCTGACGATTCTGGGTGGCGTAGCAGATATCGTCCTTGCGTGGCCCACCAATCGACGGGAAACGCTGACGCAACGCATCGATGACGCGACTGGTGTCGTCCATCGAAAGCGTCGTCTGCGTGACGAAGGCCAGCGCCTCGGGATTGCGTACCTGCAGACGCTCCACATCCGCCTCGTCTTCGACGAGATAGATCGCACCGCCGTTACGCGCATCGTACTGACCCATGGTGCCCTCGACCTCCGGGTGGCCCTGGTGGCCGATCAGAATGCACTCACGTCCTTCGCGGCTGTACTTGGCTACTTCGAGGTGAACCTTGGTGACCAGTGGGCAAGTCGCGTCGAAAACCTTCAGACCGCGGCTCTCGGCTTCCAGGCGCACGGCCTGGGAAACCCCGTGAGCACTGAAAATCACGATCACGTCATCCGGCACCTGGTCGAGCTCTTCGACAAACACTGCGCCGCGGGCGCGCAGGTCCTCGACGACGAACTTGTTGTGTACCACCTCGTGGCGCACGTAGATCGGGGGGCCGAACACTTCCAGCGCACGGTTGACGATCTCGATCGCGCGATCGACGCCGGCGCAGAAGCCGCGGGGGTTGGCGAGTTTGATTTGCATGGTCGTCTCGGCACGCACTGGAAAGTTCGCCGGACACGCCGGCGGGCGGGTCAGGCTGGCCTGACGTCGAAGATCTCGACTTCGAACGACAGCGCCTTGCCCGCAAGAGGATGGTTGAAGTCGACAGTCACCTGACGCTCGTCGAAGGCCTTGACCACGCCAGGCAGCTCGGTGTTCGCTGCATCATTGAAGATGACCAGCAAACCCTCGGAAAGCTCCATCTCCTCGAACTGGCTACGCGGCATGGTCTGCAGGTTCTGCGGATTGTGCTGACCGAAGCCCTGCTCCGGCTCGATACGGAACTGGCGCTTGTCGCCGGCCTTGAGCCCATAGAGCTGCTGTTCGAAGCCAGGCAGCAGGCTCCCATCACCCACCTTGAAGGTGGCTGGCTTCTTGTCGAACGTACTGTCGACCACTTCGCCATTTTCCAGGCTGAGGGCGAAATGCAGGGTGACTTGCGTGTCCGGCCCGATGCGCTGGTCAGTCATTTGCCGTTTCTCCGGTTTTATTGCCCTTGAACATGTCCAGCGCCAGCATCACGGCGCCGACGGTAATCGCGCTGTCGGCGATGTTGAATGCGGGGAAGTACCAGCGGTTCTGCCAGTGGACAAGAATGAAGTCCACCACATGCCCGAGCACCATGCGGTCGTAGAGATTGCCCAATGCACCGCCGAGCACCAGCGCCAGCGCAATGGCCAGCCAGGTCTCGCCAGGCTTCAGTCGCTTGAGCCAGACCACCAGCACCAGGCTCACGCCGATAGCGATAGCTGCGAACAGCCAGCGCTGCCAGCCGTCATGATCGGCGAGAAAGCTGAAGGCCGCGCCCGTGTTGTAGGCCAAGGTCCAGGCGAAATAACCGGGGATTACATCGGCTTTCTGATACAGGCTGAAGTTGGCCTCGAACCAGTGCTTGGTCGCCTGATCGAGCACGATCACCAGCACACTGAGCCACAGCCACGCGAGCTTGCCGAAGCGTGCGGTCATCGCCCGCCCTCCGTGACGCATGCTGTCCAGCGAGCCCGGTCACGCATAGTGGCGCACCTCACCGGCACCTTCGATATTCTCGACGCAGCGGCCGCAGATTTCCGGATGCTCAGCGTGGGCGCCAACGTCAGGCAGATGATGCCAGCAGCGTCCACACTTGGCATGCGCCGTCTTCCTGACCAGCAGCTTGAGCCCGGGCATTTCACTCTCCACCGCCTCGGCAGGCGCCTCGGCCAACGACGCGACGTCGACAGCTGAAGTGATCAGCACGAAACGCAGCTCACCGCCCAGCTTGGCCAGTTCGGTGACCAACGACGGCTCAGCGTACAGCGTCACCTCGGCCTGCAGGTTGCCGCCGATGACCTTGGCATTACGCTGGTTTTCCAGCTCCTTGTTCACCGCCGCCTTGACCGCCATGACCTTGTCCCAGAACGGCCGGCCCAGCTCGAAGCCTTCCGGCAGTTCGGCAAGCCCTTCGTACCAGGTATTGAGCATCACTGACTCGTTGCGCTCGCCCGGCAGGTACTGCCAGATCTCTTCGGCGGTGAATGCCAGGATCGGCGCGATCCAGCGCACCAGTGCCTCAGCGATGTGGTACAGCGCAGTCTGGCAGGAACGCCGCGGTAGACTGTCGGCGCCCGTGGTGTACTGACGGTCCTTGATGATATCCAGATAGAAGCCGCCCAGCTCCTGCACGCAGAAGTTGTGCACTTTCTGATAGACATTCCAGAACTTGTAGGTCGTGTAGGCCTCTTCGATCTCGCGCTGCAGCAACAGCGCACGGTCGATGGCCCAGCGGTCCAGCGCGATCAGCTGATCGTTCGGCACCATGTGCTGCGCCGGGTCGAAGCCGTCGAGATTCGAGAGCAGGAAGCGCGCGGTGTTGCGGATACGCCGGTAGGCATCGGCGCTGCGCTGCAGGATCTGCTTGGAAACCGCCATCTCGCCGGAATAGTCGGTGGCCGAAACCCACAGACGCAGGATATCGGCGCCCATACTATCGGTGATTTCCTGTGGGGCGATCACGTTGCCGAGGGACTTGGACATCTTGCGGCCGTTCTCATCCACGGTGAAACCATGGGTGAGCAAGCCGCGGTACGGCGCGTGGCCATCGATGGCGGCGCCGGTCAGCAGCGAGGAATGGAACCAGCCGCGATGCTGGTCGGAGCCTTCCAGATAGAGATCGGCACGCGGCCCCTGCTCGTGGCCCATGGGATGCGAGCCGCGCATCACGTGCCAGTGGGTGGTACCGGAGTCGAACCAGACATCGAGGGTGTCATTGGTCTTCTCGTATTGCGCCGCCTCGTCGCCAAGCAGATCGACCGGGTCGAGTTTGAACCAGGCTTCGATGCCCTCGCGCTCGACGCGCTGCGCGACCTGTTCCATGAGCTCGACGGTGCGTGGGTGCAGCTCGCCGCTTTCCTTGTGCAGAAAGAACGGGATCGGCACGCCCCAGTTGCGCTGGCGCGAGATGCACCAGTCAGGACGCCCAGCGATCATGCCGTGCAAACGCGCCTGCCCCCAGGCCGGGACGAACTCGGTCTGCTCGATGGCATCCAGCGCACGGCGACGCAGCGAACTGCCGTCGTGGGCGACCTTGTCCATGCCCACGAACCACTGCGCCGTAGCACGATAGATCAGCGGGGTCTTGTGTCGCCAGCAGTGCATGTAGCTATGCTGGATCGACTCATGCTTGAGTAGCGCGCCGACTTCGGCGAGCTTCTCGACGATCGCCGGATTGGCTTTCCAGATGAACTGGCCGCCAAAGAACGGCAGATCCGAGACATAGACGCCATTGCTCTGCACCGGGCCGAGAATGTCGTCGTTCTCCATGCCGTAGTGCTTGCAGGAGCGGAAGTCGTCCTCGCCGTAGGCCGGCGCGGAGTGGACGATGCCGGTACCGGCGCCGGTTTCCACATAATCGGCCAGATAGACCGGCGCGAAGCGCTCGTAGAACGGATGACGGAAGCGGATCAGCTCCAGCGCCTTGCCTTCGCAACGCGCGATGATTTCGCCGGTCAGGCCATAGCGCTGCAGGCTGGACTCGACCAGTTCCTCGGCCAGCACCAGCAGGCGCTCGCCGGTATCGACCAGCGCATAGACGAACTCGGGATGCACGTTCAGCGCCTGGTTGGCCGGAATGGTCCAGGGCGTGGTGGTCCAGATGACGATGCTGGCGCGCTTGGCCAGACTGGCCAGGCCGAACGCGGCGGCCAGCTTGTCGGCGTCCTCAACATCGAAGGCGACATCGATGGCATCGGATTTCTTGTCCTGATACTCGACTTCCGCTTCGGCCAGCGCCGATCCGCAATCGAAGCACCAGTTGACCGGCTTCAGCCCCTTGAAGACAAAGCCACCCTCAACCATCTTGGCCAGCGCGCGGATTTCACCGGCCTCGTTGGCGAAGTCCATGGTCTTGTAGGGGTTGTCCCAGTCACCCAGAACGCCGAGACGAATGAAGTCGGCCTTCTGCCCTTCGATCTGCTCGGCGGCATAGGCGCGGCAGCGTTCGCGGGTCAGCTCGGCGGGCTGGTTTTTGCCAAAGGTGGTCTCGACCTTGTGTTCGATGGGCAGCCCATGGCAGTCCCAGCCCGGCACGTACGGAGCATCGAAGCCAGCCAGCGTCTTGGAGCGGACGATCATGTCCTTGATGACCTTGTTCACCGCATGGCCGATGTGAATGTTGCCGTTGGCGTACGGCGGGCCATCGTGCAGGACGAACTTGGGGCGGCCCTCGCCGATCTGCCGCAGCTTCCGATACAGGTCGATGCTGTTCCAGCG
This sequence comes from Stutzerimonas balearica DSM 6083, assembly GCF_000818015.1. NCBI lineage: Bacteria > Pseudomonadati > Pseudomonadota > Gammaproteobacteria > Pseudomonadales > Pseudomonadaceae > Stutzerimonas > Stutzerimonas balearica. Next base: position 892,250 of record NZ_CP007511.1, on the reverse strand, counting down.
CTGCAGAATCTCCGGCTCGCGCTGGGGCAGACCGGCCTTCATCGGAAATGCCGTGGACGGCAGATTGAGGGTCGCTTTGTAATCGGTCATTTCAGTCCTGACTCATGGTGGAGAGTGAAGCCCGCCAGTAATCACGGGCGGCGGCGATATCGGCGCTTATCGCTGCCTTGAGCGCCTCGAGGGAGGCGAAACGCTGTTCGTCGCGCAGCTTGTGATGAAACACGACCTGGACGCGACGGCCGTAGAGATCGGCCTGCAGGTCCAGCAGATGCACTTCCAGGTGTGGCTGACCGTCACTCCTGACGCTGGGACGCATGCCAATGTTGGCCACCCCGGGGTGCGGCGAGCCGTCGAGCACGAGGCTGACCATGTACACGCCGCTCAGTGGCGTACTACGGCGCTTGAGTTGCACGTTTGCCGTTGGGGCGCCGAGCTGGCGACCGAGTTTCTGACCGTGCACGATCCGCCCGGTCAGGCTGAACGGGCGCCCGAGCAACGCCTGGGCCGCCTGCAGATCGCCGCGGGCGAGCACCTCACGCAACCGTGTACTGCTGACCCGCTGACCGTCCACCTCGATCGTGGTCGCCGCCTCGACGCTGAACCCTTCGGCGGCTCCGGCCCGGAGCAGGAAATCGAAATCACCCGCCCGATCACACCCGAAGCGGAAGTCGTCTCCGACCTCGAGGTGCCGTACCGCCAGCCCCTCAACCAGCACCGCTTGCACGAACTCGGCGGCACTGAGCTCGCGCAGCCGCCGGTTGAACGCCAGGCAGAGCACCTGATCGATACCCTGCTGCTCGAGCAGGCACAGCTTCTCGCGCAGACGGGTGAGGCGGGCCGGCGCCTTGTCCGGCGCAAAGAACTCGCGCGGCTGCGGTTCGAATATCACCACGCAGCTGGGCAGCCCCAATTCGGCCGCACGCTCGCGCAGACGTGCAAGGATGGCCTGATGCCCCCGATGCACCCCGTCGAAATTGCCGATGGTAGCTACGCAGCCCCGATGTCGGGGGCGCAGGTTGTGAAGACCACGAACCAGCTGCATACCGCACTTCTTGCTTGAAAAGTGGCCGATTATACGCAGACCCCACCCCTGCGGACAGGCTTAAACCGGCGCTGATCGCAGTCAGTGACGCAGATGGCGAGGCCTCAAGCCCAGCAGCACGAGCCCGGCCCCGTAGGCCAGAATACCGCCGCAGACCAGCAGCGCCAGTTGCCAGGCGCGCTGCTGCCAGCCCCAGACGAACCATTCGGCCGCGGGCGGATTCAGCCAGTAGACGAAACCCACCATCGCCGCACAGCCGCCAGCCAGGCGCAAGCCGAACAGCAGCCAGCCCCGCTGTGGCCGATAGACACCGATGCGATACAGCCCCCAGAACAGCAGACCGGCATTGAGCATCGACGACATGGAGGTCGCCAGGGCCAGTCCGACGTGCTTGAGCGGCCAGATCAGCAGAAGATTGAACACCATGTTCGCGATCATGCAGGTAATCGCCACACGCACCGGCGTCTTCAAATCCTGTCGCGCGAAGAATCCAGGGGCCAGCACCTTGATCAGCATGAAGGCCAGCACCCCGAGCGAATAAGCCTGCAGCGCGTTGGCCGACTGCACCACCGCCTGCTCGGTCATCGCTCCGTAGAAGAACAACCCGGCGATAAGAGGTTCGGCAAGAATTCCCAGCGCCAGGGCGGCCGGCACACCGACGAGCAGCACCATGCGCAGCGCCCAGTCCAGCGTCGAGGAAAAAGCCTTGGGATCGTCACCGGCATGCTGACGCGACAGGCTCGGCAGAATCACCGTGCCGATCGCGATGCCGAACGCACCCAGCGGCAGCTCGGACAGGCGATCGGCATAGTAGAGCCAGGAGACGCTACCCGTTTCCAGAAAGGAGGCCAGCACCGTGTCGAGCAGCAGATTGATCTGACTGACCGAGACGCCGAACAGCGCCGGCACCATCAGCAGCATGATCCGCCGCACGCCCTCGTCGCCAAACCGCACCCGCGGCCGGGGTAGCAGGCCCAGCCGGGCGACGTAGGGAAGCTGGAAGCCGAACTGAGCAAAACCGGCGATGAACACACCCCAGGCCAGTGCCATGATCGGCTCGTCGAAATACGGCGACAGCAGGACCGCCGAACCGATCATGCAGACGTTCAGCAGCACCGGCGTGAATCCCGGCACGGCGAAATAGCCGTAACTATTGAGCACACCCGAGGTGAACGCGGTCAGCGAAATCAGCAGCAGGTAGGGAAAGGTGATCCGCAAGAGCTCGCCGGCCAGCGCCATCTTCGCCGGATCGTCATGAAAGCCCGGGGCGAAGATCATCACCACATAAGGCGCCGCCAGCACGCCGAGCACCGTCAGCGAAGCAAGCACCAACGTGAGCATGCCGGCCGTACGGTCGACCAGCTGCTTCACCTCGGCCAGGGGGCGCTTGGCCCGGTACTCGGACAGCACCGGCACGAATGCCTGGGCGAAGGCGCCCTCGGCGAACAGCCGGCGCAGGAAGTTGGGGATCTTGAAGGCAATGAAAAATGCGTCGGCGGCGGCGCCCGAGCCGAAGTAGCTCGCGACTACCATGTCACGCACCATGCCCAGCACACGCGACAGCAGGGTCATGACGCTGACCACCGCACTGGAACGCAACAGGCCACCTTTACCGGCTGTGTCGGTCATTCGTTTGACTCGGCGAGAAGAACCAGGGGGCACGCAGGCGCAGGCGCGACCGCGCGGCGCACATACGACCCACGAAGAGGGCGCGAGTTTAGCCCTGAGCCGCCTGTCCAGCCAGCGCCGTGACGCCCCGGCAGCAGGCTTGACAAGCCTCACCGGGATCGGCATGATTCGCGGCCTTATTTGCTTTGCAACCCCCACGTTTTCGAGGAGTTCGACGGTGGCCAACAGCCCTTCCGCCAAAAAACGCGCAATTCAGGCTGAGAAGCGTCGCAGCCACAACGCCAGCTTGCGCTCCATGGTTCGTACCTACATCAAGAATGTGGTCAAGGCGATCGACGCCAAGGACCTGGAAAAAGCCCGCACCGCTTACACTGCTGCCGTTCCGGTCATCGACCGCATGGCTGACAAGGGCATCATTCACAAGAACAAGGCCGCTCGTCACAAGAGCCGTCTGAATGCTCACATCAAGGCGCTCGGCCAAGCCGCTGCCTGATGGACTGATGCTCCGAAAAAACCGGCCTAGTGCCGGTTTTTTCATGCCCATCAATCAGCAGCCCTAGCTCTGCCGATTATTGCCGCCCCCATGGCAGGATCGGAATCGCCGTTACCGCATTCTGCGGACTACCCTCGATGACCCGATCGCTGTAGACGAGATACACCAGCGTGTTACGCGACTGATCGAAGAAGCGCACCACCTGCATGGTCTTGAACACCAGCGAGGTCCGCTCCTTGAATACCTCCTCGCCATCCTCGAGCTTGCCGACAAAGCTGATCGGCCCTACCTGGCGACAGGCAATCGATGCCTCGGCACGATCCTCAGCCAACCCCAGACCACCCTTGATGCCGCCAGTCTTGGCCCGCGACAAATAACAGGTCACCCCGCGCACCTTCGGGTCGTCGAACGCCTCGACCACGATTTTGTGGTTGGGCCCCAACCACTTGAATACGGTATCGACCGAGCCGATCTCCTCCGCCATGAGCGGCGCCCCAATCAGCAAACCCGCCAGACCAACGATCAGCCGTCGCATCATCACCTCAAACCAGGATCATGTTGTCGCGATGCACCAACTCGGGCTCATCAACGTAACCGAGCAATCTCTCGATCTCATCAGATGGCCGCCCGATGATGCGCGCCGCCTCGGCGGCACTGTAGTTGACCAGCCCGCGCGCCACCTCCACACCATCCGGCCCCACGCAGACAACCATCTCGCCCCGCCTGAAGCCGCCCTCCACAGCCCGCACACCCACCGGAAGCAGGCTGCCATGCGCCTGCTTCAGAGCACGCACTGCACCCGCATCCAGCGAAAGCGTGCCCCGCGTCTGCAGGTGCCCGGCCAGCCACTGCTTGCGTGCGGCGTGCCGGCTGCATTCGGGAGCCAGCAGGGTGCCCAGGCGCTCGCCCGCCTTAAGGCGCGACAGCACTTGCTCGATGCGACCACCAACGATGACCGTGTGCGCGCCGGAACGCGCCGCCAGGCGGGCTGCCCGCAGCTTGGTCTGCATGCCTCCACGCCCAAGGGCGCCGCCCGTACCACCGGCAACCAGGTCCAGCGAAGGGTCGTCCGCTCGCGCTTCGCTGATCAAGGCGGCATGCGGATTAAGCCTGGGATCGGCATCGAACATGCCATCCCGATCGGTCAGGATCACCAGCAGGTCCGCCTCGACCAGGTTGGCGACCAGCGCCGCCAAGGTGTCGTTGTCACCGAAGCGGATTTCGTCGGTCACCACGGTGTCGTTTTCATTGATGACCGGCACGACCCCCAGATCGATGAGCGTGCGCAGCGTGCTGCGCGCATTGAGGTAGCGCTTGCGGTCAGACAGGTCGTCATGGGTGACGAGGATCTGGGCCGTCTGCTGCTCACAGCGCGCAAAGCTCGATTCCCAGGCGCGAATCAACCCCATCTGCCCGACGGCGGCGGCAGCCTGCAATTCATGCACTGCCTTTGGCCGCGCCGTCCAGCCCAGGCGGCTCATGCCGGCAGCCACCGCACCGGACGACACCAACACGAGCTCCACACCAGCCGCGCGCAGGGCAACCATCTGATCGACCCAAACCGCCATCGCCGCCTGATCCAGGCCCCGACCATCAGCCGTCAACAGGGCGCTGCCGATCTTCACCACCCAGCGCCGCGCGCCGCTCACCTTGTCCCGCATTTCATGCCTTCCCCAGACGGCAAACATTCAGCTCCGGAAGCGCCCCACACAGAACCGCATGAAGCAGCGCTCACCCTCTTCAGCGCACGTAGAAGATCTCGGCGCCATCCTCGTCATCGTCATCATCGTCGAAGTCATCGTCATCGACCTCGTCGACCGCCTTCACGCCGGCGCGACGCAGCGCCCGCTGGTCGTCGAGCTCCTGCAGGCGAGCCCGCGCCTCGTCCTCGATCTGACGATCCAGCTCGGTAAGCTGCTCGGCGTAAGCCGGCTCTTCGGCCATACGCAGCGCGCGCTCATCCAGATAACGCATGATCGCCTGACTGAGCTCCTCGGTTCCCTCGCGCTCCAGGGCAGAGATGACGAACACCGGCCCCTTCCAGTCGAGACGCTCGACCACGCTGCTCACTCGCGCTTCGCGCTCATCATCGAGCAGCTGGTCAGCCTTGTTCAGCACCAACCAGCGGTCGCGCTGGGTCAACGCCGGACTGAACTTCTCGAGCTCCCCGATGATGGTTTCAGCGGCATCCGCCGGGTCGCTGCCATCGACCGGTGCGATATCTACCAGATGCAGCAGCAAACGCGTACGCGCCAGGTGCTTGAGAAAGCGGATTCCCAACCCCGCGCCCTCGGATGCCCCTTCGATCAAGCCGGGAATGTCCGCAATGACAAAGCTCTTGAAGCGCCCCACGCTGACGACACCAAGGTTTGGCACCAGCGTGGTGAACGGATAATCCGCCACCTTGGGCTTGGCCGCCGAAACCGAGCGAATGAAGGTGCTCTTGCCGGCATTTGGCAGGCCAAGAAGACCGACGTCGGCCAGCACCTTGAGTTCCAGCTTAAGGTCACGCGCCTCACCCGGCTTACCCGGCGTGGTCTGCCGTGGCGCGCGATTGGTACTGGATTTGAAGCGGGTGTTACCCAAGCCATGCCAACCACCCTGGGCAACCAGCAAACGCTGCCCGGCCTTGGTCAGGTCGCCCATGATTTCCTGCGTTGCCGCGTCGATCACGGTAGTGCCCACCGGCACCGGCAGGATCAGATCGTCCCCCTTGGCTCCGGTGCAGTCCGTGCTACCACCCTTCTGGCCGTTCGGCGCAGTGAAGCGGCGGGTATAACGGTAGTCGACCAGCGTATTGAGGTTTTCATCGGCCTCGAGATAGACCGAACCGCCATCGCCACCGTCGCCCCCGTTGGGACCACCCTTCTCGATAAACTTTTCGCGACGAAAGCTCATCATGCCGTTGCCGCCGTCGCCGGCCTTTACGTGGATCGATACTTCATCGACGAATTTCATTGGAACGCCTCCCGCCACCGGACGGGCCGAAAGAAACAGATACCAGGCGGCACGACACCCTACAGATGCTCGAGCCGACCTTCGGAAATACAAACAAAAAAGCCCCGTCGCATGACAGGGCTTTTCCAGCAACGCCGCGATTAGGCCGCGACGACGCTCACGTAGCGACGGCCAAAAGCGCCCTTCACTTCGAACTTGACCACACCTTCGACCTTGGCGAAGAGCGTGTGATCCTTACCGATGCCGACACCGACGCCCGGGTGGAACTGGGTGCCACGCTGACGCACGATGATGTTGCCAGCCTTGATGACCTGACCACCGAACATCTTCACGCCAAGGCGTTTACTTTCGGAATCGCGGCCGTTGCGGGTAGAACCGCCAGCTTTTTTGTGTGCCATGAGCTCAATACTCCTATGTAGGGATCCAGGCCCTGTTAGCCCTGGATACCGGTGATTTTGACCTCAGTGAACCACTGACGGTGGCCCTGACGCTTCATGTGGTGCTTACGGCGACGGAACTTGATGATGCTCACCTTGTCGTGACGGCCCTGGGCAACCACCTCAGCGGTAACCTTGGCACCCTCCACTACCGGAGCACCGATCTTCACGTCTTCGCCGTTACCGACCAGCAGAACGCGGTCAAAAGTGACAGCCTCGCCAGTCGGAATCTCGAGCTTTTCGATCTTGAGGAACTCACCTTCGGCAACCTTGTATTGCTTGCCGCCGGTAACGATAACTGCGTACATCTGTGTATCTCCGTTAATCCTGCTCACCCAGCGCTTTATAAGAGGAGGTATTGGCTGGCATGGCTGCATGGGGCCGGAAGGGACGCCCGTGCAATTGCGTAAGGCAGGGAAATGCCCAGGGGAAAGTTCAGGGTCCGCGATTGTACGCACGCAGGAGAGCCCACGCAAGGCCCGATATTAGCTGCCTTGACAGCCCCCGACCCGGCTCATAGCATGCCGCGCAATCTCCGAGGAGCCCCCGATGCAACCCCAGGCCTTCTACCAAGTCGTAGCGGACGATTTCGCTGCCGTTGACGGCATTATCCGCAAGCAGCTGACGTCTCGCGTGCCCCTGGTAGAAAAGATCGGGGACTATATCACCTCGGCCGGTGGCAAGCGCCTGCGCCCACTTCTGGTCCTGCTCAGCGGTAGCGCACTCGGGCATCAGGGCGACCCGTTGCGCCTGCTCGCGGCGATCATCGAATTCCTGCACACCTCGACACTGCTGCACGACGACGTAGTGGACATGTCCGGCATGCGTCGCGGCCGCTCGACCGCCAATGCACTGTGGGGCAACGCGCCCAGCGTTCTGGTCGGCGACTTTCTTTACGCCCGCTCCTTCGAGATGATGGTCGAACTCGGCTCGATGCCAGTCATGCAGATCATTTCCCAGGCGACCCGGGTCATTGCCGAGGGCGAGGTACTGCAGCTATCCAAGGTGCGTGACGCCAGCACCACCGAGGAAATCTACATGGAGGTCATTCGCGGCAAGACCGCGATGCTTTTCGAGGCCTCGACGCACAGCGCCGCCACCCTGGCCGGGGCGACGCACGAGCAGCGCGAAGCGCTACGCGTCTTCGGCGACCACCTGGGCATTGCCTTCCAATTGGTCGACGATCTGCTGGATTACCAGGGCGACGCCCAAACCCTCGGCAAGAACGTCGGCGACGACCTGGCCGAAGGCAAACCGACCCTGCCGTTGATCTACACCATGCGCGAGGGCACCGAATCCCAGGCCAGCCTGGTACGCCGCGCCATCCAGAAAGGCGGCATCGAGGATCTCGAGCACATCCGTGAGGCCGTCGAATCCTCTGGTGCGCTCGGCTACACCGCGCAGCTGGCTCGGCAGCATGCCGACCGCGCGATCGCCAGCCTCGAGCCGATCCCGCACAACCGCTACCGGGACGCACTCATCGAACTCGCCCAGTTCGCCGTAGCCCGGACCCACTGATACATCGCAAAGCACCAGCACACCGGCACACCGATGGCCGGGGGCATTTCGCACTTGCAATTTAGAAAACGATAATTATTCTCATTATCGAAATCTAATTGTGGAGGCGACGCCATGACCTACCTGATTGATGCCTGGCTTGATCGGCCGGAGCCTTATGTGAGAATCCTCGACCGCGCGACCGGCGCGGTCTGCGCGCAACTGGAAGGCGAGGCACTGGCGGAACTCTGTGCCCAGGGCGATCTGACGATCCAGGAGCTCAGCACGACAGAGCCCTGCGCGCTGAAGGAACAGGTGCGCAACCTGTTCCTGTTCTGCTACGCCCGCGCTCTGAAATCCTGAACGCGGCGCCCGGCTTCAGAGCACTTCGAGCAGTTCGACATCGAAGACCAGCACACTGTGAGGCGGGATGCTACCCACGGCCTGCGCGCCATATGCCAGCTCGCTGGGCACGTAGAGACGCCACTTGCTGCCAGCGTTCATCAGTTGCAGCGCCTCGGTCCAGCCTGCAATCACGCCACCGACCGGGAACTCTGCCGGTTGGCCACGCTGGTAAGAGCTGTCGAACACGGTGCCGTCGATCAGCGTACCGTGGTAGTGCGTCCGCACGCTGTCCTCGCGCGTCGGGCGGGCGCCCGAGCCCTCGGTGAGCACCTCGTACTGCAGACCGGAAGACAATACGACAACGCCTTCGCGCTTGGCATTCTCGCCCAGGTAGGCGCGCCCTTCTTCGGCCGCTGCCTCGGCCTTCTGCCGGGCCTCGGCCTGCATGCGCTCGCGGATCACGGCAAAGCTGGCGCTCAGCTCGGCCGCATCGACACGGCTCGCGGCGTTGGCGAAGGCATCACGAATGCCGGCGATCACCGCATCGATGCTGATACCCGGAGGTGGATTGTCACGCAGCTGGTCACCCAGCTGACGGCCAATGCCATAGCTCACACGGGTTTCGTCGGTATTCAGTTCGAGATCGGTCATGCCGGCTCCGCTTGCAGATTAAAAGGGCCGGCAGACTAGCACAGTCGCCCCGACCCGACCTCACCGCTACCAGGCCGAGCGCATGCTGAGAGGGACCCTGAGCGGCTCACCAGCCGTTGCCGGAAGGCCGCACATTTCTTCGTGCGCCGATGCATGCAACAGGTAGAAGGGCACTTCCGGCATGTCGCGCAGCAGATCACGCGCGTGCTCGACCGAACGCACATGCCAGACGCGCTCCGCTTCGTCACGCAGGCGATGCCGGACACCACCAACTTCGCGGATCTCCAGCAGATAGAAGCCACCTTCCAGTGAAATCAGCTCCAGCGATTCGACGGCGCCCACCTGGGCCAGTTCGATGAGTTGCGACAGTTGCATCCGATCACCTCCAGGCATGCGTCGGGGCGTCACGCACGATTCAATGCTTGGTGAGCTTGTCCAGGTACCCCATCGCGAACGCCGAGACGACAAAGGTCAGGTGAATGATGACGTACCACATGAGCTTGTCGCCATCGAGCTGCTGCGCATCCATGAACATCCGCAGCAGATGGATCGAAGAGATCGCCACGATGGAGGCCGCAACCTTCATCTTCAGCGAGCCGGAGTCCATTTTGCCCAGCCAATCGAGCTTCTCCTTGCCCTCGTCGATGTCCAGTTGCGATACGAAATTCTCGTAGCCGGAGATCATCACCATCACCAGCAGGCCACCGACCAACGCCATGTCGATCAGCGACAGCAGCTTGAGGATCAGGTCACCTTCGCTCAGCGCGAGCACGCTAGGCAGTATGTGCCAGATCTCCTGGAAAAATTTGATGGTCAGCGCCAGCAGCGCAAGCGCCAGGCCGAAATAGATGGGAGCAAGCAGCCAGCGCGCTGCGTACATCGCGTTCTCGAAAAAGCGTTCCATGAGGTTCCACTACAGGTCAGACGGCTGCCGGCGAGTATACGCAGCGCCAACTGGCAGACAAGCTCGGCGCCCCTACTCGAGGGCAACCCGACGAGGCCATACGCCGATGGCTATGGACGGGTTTCCCAACCGCTGAGGAAGCGAGCCTGATCGGCGTTGACCTTGCGCAGTTCGGCCTGCATGTGGAGTTGCCAGATGGCCGGGTCGGCAGCTTCCTCATAGCCCTGGCTGCGCAGGTTGCTGACGATGGCCTCGAGCACCGACTCGGCCACCCGGTGCCCGCGAAACGGCCCCTGAACCCGGATCGCAGTTGGCTGCGATCCGGACAGCCCCGCCGCGCAGAGCAGCGTCCAGAGCCCATTACCCCCGGCAACCGGGCGAATGATGCATTCGATACGGGTCACCAGACCCAGGCATTGGCGATTCAAGCAAAGCGCGTGCGACATGGCGGCGGTCCTCGCGACCGGCCGGCTGCCTAGCGACTGCGGAACAGGCGACCGGCTTTTTCCTCGGAAGCTCTAAATCAGCATGGATCAAGAGCAGCAAATACTCCTAATCCGCAGACAAGTGGGCTCACCGATCGTTCCGTTTACGCCGCCATCACCTCGCTACGATGAGCCTTCCGCTGCCGGGTCGAGCTTACCTGCCTCGGGCTTTTCGTCTTCCTCCAACTCGATCTCGGCAATCTCCCGCAGCCGCTCGACCACACGCGCATTGACGCTGCCCGGGGTGAAGCGCCCCTTGTCATCGGCGATGCCTACCGCTTCGCCGACGAGCAGCGAGAGCGCCTCATCGACATGCCGAACCGCGTATACGTGGAAGCGATTGCTGCGCACCGCCTCGAGCACGCGCTCGTCGAGCATCAGCGTGGAAACGTTGGCGAAGGGAATGATGACCCCCTGCTCGCCCGACAGGCCACGCGCCTCGCAGAGCCTGAAGAAGCCCTCGATCTTCTCGTTCACGCCACCCACGGCCTGCACTTCGCCGAACTGGTTGATCGAGCCGGTAATGGCGAAGCACTGCTTGAGCGGCGTGCGTGACAGCGCCGAGATCAGCGCACAGCACTCGCCCAGCGAGGCGCTGTCACCATCGACATAGCCGTAGGACTGCTCGAGCGCGATGCTTGCGGAGATTTCCAGCGGAAACTCCTGCGCGTAGCGGCTGCCGAGGTAGCCGGTGAGGATCATCACCCCCTTGGAGTGGATCGGCTGGCCGAGGTTGACCTCGCGCTCGATGTCGACGATCCCCGAACCGCCCGGGTAGACCGTCGCGGAGATCCGTGCCGGCATGCCGAATGCCGAATCGCCAACCTCCAGCACGGTCAAGCCGTTGCATTTACCGATCGCGGCGCCCTCGGTGTCGATGAGGATCACGCCCGCGAGAATATCCTCGAGAATGCGGGCCGACACCCGGCCCGTGCGGGTCTCCTTGGCCTTCAGGGCGCGCTCGATATGGCCGACGTCGGTCACCTCGTCCTTGGCCAGCTGACGGATGAAATCCGCCTCGCTGACCAACTGGAACAGATCGCCGATGCGCGCCGACAGACGCCCCTGATGCTCGGCCAGCCGTGCGCTATAGGTGGCCAGGCGCGCGACAGCCGCAGCCGTCAGCGGCGCCATGTCTTCTTCGGACGTCCGCGTCTTGAGCAACTGGGCGAACTGCTCGAGGCTGTCCTCGGCCAGCGGTATGTCCTCGTCGAAGTCGACCAGCACGCGAAACATCTCCTGGAAGTCCGGATCCAGGTCCTGCAGCGTGTAATACAGCTGGCGCGAGCCGATGATGATGACCTTGACGTTCAGCGGAATCACTTCCGGCGTCAGCGTCACGGTCGCCAGCCGGCCGAGTTCGGCCAGCGGCGACTCCATCTTCAGCTTCCGCGACTGCAAGGCGCGCTTGAGCGCATCCCAGACGAAGGGCTCGCTGAGCAGCTTTTCGGCCTCGAGCATGAGGAAGCCACCGTTGGCGCGATGCAGCGCACCGGGGCGCAACTGGCGATAGCTGGTGTACAGCGCGCCCTGGTCGGTGTTGTATTCGATGCGGCCGAACAGGTTGTCGAAGGTCGGGTGCGGCTCGAACACCACCGGAGCCCCACCATTGGTGCCGTGACCAACGATCAGGCTCGGCGAATACTGCTCTTCGAGCAGCTGGCGGTTTTGTGCTTCCGGCCGGTTCTCGTCAACCAGCTGTTCGATCACGGTGCGCAGCAGGTTGCCCTGCACCGCTCGCAGATAATCCTCGATGCCCGGATTGCCCGCGTACTTCTCCGCCAGCGGTGCGATCAACGGCTGCAGCGACTGATTGATGGTCTCCTCATTCAGCTGGCGCAACTGGTTGCTGGACTCACGCTTCCACTGCGGCAGACTGGCCAGTTCCTCATTGAGGCGAACCTCGAGCGCGGAAATGTCATCGTGATAGCGCTCGCGCTCGACCTCCGGCAACTGGGCGAACTCCGCCTCGTCCATCGATTTGCCGTCCTTCATCGGCGTAAAGGCGATGTTGGTGCTGTCGCGGTACAGCGCGATCTCCTTTTCCAGCGCAAGCTTTTCGATCACATCCAGCGCCTTGTCGTAACGCTGGTTGAACGCGCGATCGATCGCGCTCTTCTTCTGCTGGAAGCTCGGGTGCTCGAACACCGCAGGAAAGGTCGCGAGCAGGTTGTCGATCAGCTGATTGATGTCGGCGATGAGCTGGCCCGCCGTACCTGGCTCAAGCCTGAGAGCCTTCGGCTCGCGGGGCTCGTCGAAGTTATTGATGTACAGCCAGTCGGCCGGCGTCTCGAGCCGCTTGCCTTCCGCCTTGAGGTAGCGCCGCACGAACGAAAAGCGCCCGGTCCCCGGCTCGCCCATCACGTAGACGTTGTAGCCCGGACGGGGCATCGCAACGCCAAACTGCAGCGCCTCTACGGCGCGCTCCTGGCCAAGCACGCCGAAAAAGGGTTCGAGTTCATCGGTGGTGGTGAAGCTGAACTGGCTCGGATCGAAGGGACGGGTCAGCGCATCGAGTGCCAGGCGCAGCCCGGCAGCGACAGGTTGGGACATCGGAATTCCTTGCAGGGGTGGCGCGAGGCCGCAAATCGATCCGCCATTCTGGCGAGGGTCGATACGGCTCGCAAGGTTCACGGACAGTTGGCCGGATGCGGCGCAAACATGCTGTGACATTTGCCCCGCCCGACCAGCCAGCCAAGCTTGACCCAGGTCAAGCCCGACTGCGGCGGGAAGCGGCTAGCTAGAGCCACCCAAACAAGGAGTCGTGTCTCATGCGCAAGCTAAGCGTCCTAATCGGTAGCCTCCTACTGACAGCCACTGCCTCAGCCGCCAACGATCTGCGCGAGCGGGCCAATGCGGTGTTCAAACCGATTCCCGATCAGGTCAGCGAAGTCCGTGGCAAGCCGGTCAGTCAGCCCCAGGCGGTGCTCGGCCACAAGCTCTGGTTCGATCCCCGCCTGTCGAGCAGCCATGTGATCAGCTGCAACAGCTGCCACAACCTGGCGATCGGCGGCAGCGACAACGTGCCGACGTCGATCGGCCACGGCTGGCAAAAGGGACCGCGCAACTCTCCCACCGTGCTCAACGCGGTCTTCAACGCTGCGCAATTCTGGGATGGTCGCGCCAAGGATCTGCAGGAGCAGGCCAAGGGCCCGGTCCAGGCCAGCGTGGAAATGAACAGCACGCCCGAACGCGTGGTCGCCACGCTCAAGAGCATTCCCGAGTATGTCGCCGAGTTCGAAAAGGCCTTCCCGAACGACAAGGACCCCGTCAGCTTCGACAACATGGCCTATGCACTGGAGGCATTCGAAGTCAGCCTGGTGACACCGAATTCGCCATTCGACCGCTTTCTCGCCGGTGACGACGCCGCGCTCGATGCCAAGCAGAAGCAGGGCCTTGCCCTGTTCATGGACAGTGGCTGCGCAGCCTGCCACAACGGCGTCAATGTCGGCGGCCAGGGCTACTTTCCGTTCGGCGTGATCAAGAAACCGGGTGCCGAGATTCTGCCCGAGGGCGACAAGGGGCGATTTGCCGTAACCAACACCGCGAATGACGAATACGTATTTCGTGCCGCACCGCTGCGCAACGTCGCGCTGACTCCGCCGTACTTTCACAGCGGCGAAGTCTGGGAGCTGGAGCAGGCCGTGGCGATCATGGGCGACAGTCAGCTGGGACGCGAACTCAGCGACGGCGAAGTCGGTGCCATCACCGCCTTCCTGCACAGCCTGACCGGCGAACAGCCCAAGGTGGCCTATCCCCTGCTGCCGGCGAGCACCGAAGCAACGCCCAAGCCGCTCTGATCATCGCCAAAAGGATGCACGCGCCCCGCTTGCGGGGCGCCGTCCGTCGACGGCCGTTCAGCCCTGCCGGCCGTTCTGCTCCTTGAGCAGGTCGCGGATCTCGGTCAGCAACAGCTCTTCCTTGCTTGGTGCAGGCGGAGCGGAGGGCGCTTCGGCCTCCTTGCGCTTGAGGTGATTGATTGCCTTCACCCCGAGGAAGATGGCGAAGGCCATGATGGTGAAATCGATGACGGTCTGAATGAACTTGCCATAGCCGAGGGTGACCGCCGGCGCATCGCCGACCGGCTCACGCAGCACTATTGCCAACTCGGAGAAGTCGACGCCGCCGATCAATAGGCCCAGCGGTGGAGTGATCACATCACCAACAAACGACGAGACGATCTTGCCGAACGCCGCACCGATGATGATCCCGACCGCCATGTCGACGACATTTCCCCGAACGGCAAAGGCCTTGAACTCGTTGAGAAGGCTCATCTTGAATTCCTGTTCCAGAAGGTGATTGACCGCTGCGTTGACCGGAGCGTACCGCCAAGGGTTCCCCGATCAGGCCAAGCATAGACGGCGCTCTGGCGCGCGGGCCAGAGCAGCAGGCGCAGCGAGGGGCGGCGCTGCTTCGCGGCGGCTTGATCGCGATCAAAAGCAACGGCCCAGGCAGGGCGTTATGTTAGCCACCCCTCTCATCTGGAGCGCTTCCATGCACGTTGACCATCATCCCCTGATCAAGGACTTCCCCGAAAAGCGCGAGCAGCTCCAGCGGCTGCGCCAGCAGGACACGGCGTTCGCCCGCAAGGCAGACGACTACGAGGAACTGGACAAGCGCATCTGCCGCGTCGAAGACGGCATCGACACGCTGGACGACGCAGCGCTCAATGAGCTGAAAATGCAGCGCGTCGCGCTCAAGGACGAGATTGCCCGCGACCTCAAGAAAGCCTCGGGCAGTTGCTGCGGCGGCTGCTGCGGCTGAACCGCCGTGCACTTCCGGGGCCCGCTTAGGCGGGCCCTTTCGTTTCCGCACGCCGTGCGCTAGAAGAGCCCGCCGAAGCGAAAACCGACGCCTACCCAGACGAACGCCACGGCGGTCAAGGTGATCAGCAGAATGTGCAGGCCCAGCTGAGGCAGACGCTTGCCATCGAGCCGCGGAATCAACGCCAGCCGTGCATGCAGCCCCAGAACGGCGGTCAGCCCCAGCAGCAGCAGCTTGCCCTGAATCAACCGGGCGATCGGATTGCTGTCGAGCCATTGCCCGTGCGGCAGCCAGAGGCTCGCCATCCAGAGTCCGGTCACCACCTGCACCACCAGGGCCGGCACACCGACACGCTCGTAGAGCTGCTCGAATCGCCGCACCGGCTGCGGGTCGCGCCCACGCAACGCCCCCGGCAGCACGCTGAACAGCAGCACCAGATGGCCGCCGACCCAGACGCTCGCCCCCAGCAGGTGAACAAACAGCAGATAGCGCATCGCAAAGACTCCTGTGCGTTTTGTTGACAGTCTCGCGCGGCGGCCGTGGCCTTGTAGCTGATGGCGATCAAGCCAGCCGTTATCATGCGGCTCCTTTCCTCGACCGGAGTTTCCCATGGCCAAGGCCAAGCGCATGTATGGCTGCACCGAATGCGGCTCGACCTTCCCCAAGTGGGCCGGCCAGTGCGGCGACTGCGGCGCCTGGAACACCCTGGTGGAAACGGTCGTCGAGGCCACCCCGGCTGCCTCGGGGCGTGCCGGCTGGGCCGGAGACCAGGCCAACATCAAGACCCTGGCCGAGGTCAGCGTCGAGGAAGTACCGCGCTTCTCCACGGCCTCCGGCGAACTCGACCGTGTGCTCGGCGGCGGCCTGGTCGACGGCTCGGTGGTGCTGATCGGTGGCGATCCGGGTATCGGCAAATCCACGATCCTCCTGCAGACGCTCTGCGCCGTGGCCCAGCGCTTCCCTGCGCTTTACGTCACCGGTGAGGAATCGCAGCAGCAGGTCGCCATGCGCGCGCGGCGCCTCGACCTGCCGCAAGACAAGCTCAAGGTGATGACCGAGACCTGCATCGAGTCGATCATCGCCACTGCGCGGCTGGAGAAGCCCAAGGTCATGGTCATCGACTCGATCCAGACGATCTTCACCGAGCAGCTGCAGTCCGCGCCCGGCGGTGTCGCCCAGGTGCGCGAGAGCGCGGCGTTGCTGGTGCGCTTCGCCAAGCAGAGCGGCACCGCCATCTTTCTGGTCGGCCATGTCACCAAGGAAGGCGCGTTGGCCGGCCCGCGCGTGCTGGAACACATGGTCGACACGGTGCTGTATTTCGAGGGCGAATCCGATGGCCGCCTGCGCCTGCTGCGTGCGGTGAAGAACCGCTTCGGCGCCGTCAACGAACTCGGCGTGTTCGGCATGACCGACAAGGGCCTGAAGGAAGTCACCAACCCCTCGGCGATCTTCCTCACCCGCGCCCAGGAAGCGGTGCCCGGCAGCGTGGTGATGGCGACCTGGGAAGGCACCCGGCCGATGCTGGTGGAAGTGCAGGCGCTGGTCGACACCAGCCACCTGGCCAACCCGCGCCGCGTCACCCTGGGCCTGGATCAGAACCGCCTGGCCATGCTGCTGGCGGTGCTGCACCGCCACGGCAGCATCCCCACCTACGATCAGGACGTGTTCATCAACGTAGTAGGCGGCGTGAAGGTGCTGGAGACCGCTGCGGACCTCGCCCTTATGGCCGCGGTGATATCCAGCCTGCGCAATCGCCCGCTGGACACCGACCTGCTGGTGTTCGGTGAGGTGGGCCTGTCCGGTGAGATCCGCCCGGTGCCGAGCGGCCAGGAACGCCTGAAGGAAGCCGCCAAGCATGGCTTCAAGCGCGCCATCGTGCCCAAGGGCAATGCGCCGAAGGAGGCCCCGGCAGGCCTGCAGATCATTGCCGTGACGCGCCTGGAGCAGGCCCTCGACGCCCTGTTCGAATGACCGATTAGGCGCCCAGCGCGGCGAGCTCACGCTCAAGCAGGCTGCTATCGCCCAGGTTGAGCTCGACCAGGCGACGCAGGTGAGTCATCGAATCGAGGTCGATGTGCTGGCAGGCCAGGCCGAGCAGGCCGTCATGCTCGTGCGCCGGCAACACCTCCATCTCGACCTGCACGTCGGCGGCCAGGCGGATGCTCGCCTGTAGCGGCAGATCCTTCTGCACGGCCCCGCCAACCGGGCACTCGACCAGCAGCCCCTTGAGCGACAGGTCGTGGACGCGCACCGTCCATTCTCGTTCACCCTGGCTTAACAGGGCTTCGGCCTCGAATCCGATCCGCTGAAAGCGGCGACGCTCGGAATTGTCTTGCATGGTTCTCCTCCCTGGCCCTGCCAGCTAGAGCCAGCGCCTGACGCGCCGGCAGTAGTCACGGTACTCCTCGCCGAACAGCTCGCCCAGCAGGCGCTCTTCATGCCCGATCACACCACGCTGCATCACGACGATCAGCGCGGGCAATAGCAGCCATGGCCACAGGCTGCCCCAGAGCAACGCCACGCCGCCGTAGATCAGCGTATCGGCCAGATAGATGGGATTGCGCGAGAAGCGAAAAGGTCCATCGGCGAGCAGCCGCCGCGGCGTGCCGTAGGGGTTGACGGTGGTCCGTCGCCGCAGCATCAGGAGCCCGGCCCAGAGCATCAGCAGCACACCGGCGTCGATCAGTCCCCAACCCAGATAGCGCGTCCAGAGATTGTCCGGCAGCGGGAACGGCCAAAGGCTCTCGACGCCCCAGGCGAGCGCGAGAAACAGCAGATAGATCACCGGAGGCGGGAGAATCACCCGCGAGCTGCGCTTGTGCATCGAATGCCTTCCTTGCCGACTACGGACAGTCTAGCGTTGGCACGGCGCAAAAAGCAGAAAGCCCGCTTGCGCGGGCTTTCCTGGAGCGACCGGTGATTACTTTCCGTACACCGGAAACTTGGCGCAGACAGCCGCGACCTTGGCTCGCACCGCGTCGATCACCGACTCGTCGCCCATGTTGTCGAGGATGTCGCAGATCCAGCCGGCCAGCTCGCGGCACTCGGCTTCACCGAAACCACGGGTAGTGACGGCTGGCGTACCGATACGCAGGCCGGAGGTGACGAAGGGCGAACGCGGGTCGTTCGGCACGCTGTTCTTGTTCACCGTGATGTGGGCACGGCCGAGTGCGGCGTCCGCATCCTTGCCAGTGATGTCCTGCTTGATCAGGCTGAGCAGGAACAGGTGGTTCTGCGTACCGCCGGAGACCACGTCGAAGCCACGCTCGATGAACACCTGGGCCATGGCCTGGGCATTCTTCACGACCTGCTGCTGATAAGCCTTGAACTCGGGCTGCAGCGCTTCCTTGAAGCAGATCGCCTTGGCGGCGATGACGTGCTCCAGCGGGCCGCCCTGGGCACCCGGGAAGACGGCGGAGTTCAGCTTCTTCTCGATCTCTTCGTTCTTCTTGGCCAGGATCAGGCCGCCGCGCGGGCCGCGCAGAGTCTTGTGGGTGGTGGTGGTAACGACGTCGGCGAACGGTACCGGGTTCGGGTAAACGCCAGCGGCAACCAGACCGGCGACGTGCGCCATGTCGACGAAGAGATACGCACCGACCTTGTCGGCGATCTCGCGGAAACGCGGGAAGTCGAGCTTCTGCGAGTAAGCCGAGAAGCCGGCGACGATCATCTTCGGCTTGTGCTCGACAGCCAGGCGCTCGACTTCGTCGTAGTCGATCAGACCCTGGTCGTTGATGCCGTACTGCACGGCGTTGTAGAGCTTGCCGGAGGAGGATACCGAGGCACCGTGGGTCAGGTGACCGCCGTGGGCCAGGCTCATGCCGAGGATGGTGTCGCCAGCGCTGAGCAGAGCCAGGTAAACCGCGGCGTTGGCCTGCGAACCGGCGTGCGGCTGGACGTTGGCATAGTCGGCGCCAAACAGCTCCTTGGCACGGTCGATGGCCAGCTGCTCGACCACGTCGACGTACTCGCAACCGCCGTAGTAGCGCTTGCCCGGGTAACCTTCGGCGTACTTGTTGGTCAGCACGCTGCCCTGGGCTTCCATCACCGCCGGGCTGGTGTAGTTCTCCGAGGCGATCAGCTCGATGTGGTCTTCCTGACGCTGGGCTTCCTGCTGCATGGCAGCGAAGAGTTCGGCGTCGAAGCGTTCGATGGTCAAGTCACGGCTGAACATTGGGCGTCCTCTGAGATCAGCTGGCAGTTGGGAAGAAGGCGCGGATTCTAACGCATCCGTGCAGGCTGCGGTATGAAAGCCAGTCAAGCGGCCACGAGCCACGCTCATGCCGGCGACGCCAGCTGGAACCGGGCGCGGTTTGCCCTGTCCCGAGCAATGGAGTAGCTTTGCGCGTTTGACCTGGACGGCCCTGCCGAGCCGGGTTTCCATGCTTTTTCACCACTGTCACGGGCATCTGTTTCCATGGCTCAATACGTCTACACCATGCATCGGGTCAGCAAGGTCGTGCCCCCGAAGCGTGAGATCCTCAAGAACATCTCCCTGTCGTTCTTCCCGGGCGCCAAGATCGGCGTGCTCGGCCTGAACGGCGCGGGCAAGTCCACGCTGCTGCGCATCATGGCCGGCGTCGACACCGAGTTCGACGGCGAGGCGCGGGCCATGCCGGGCATCAAGGTCGGCTACCTGCCGCAGGAGCCGCAGCTCGATCCGGCCAAGACCGTACGCGAAATCGTCGAAGAGGCCGTGGGCGAGATCAAGCAGGCCCAGGCCCGCCTCGACGAGGTCTATGCCGCCTACGCCGAGCCGGATGCCGACTTCGACGCCCTGGCCGCCGAGCAGGCCAAGCTCGAGGCCATCCTGCAGGCCGCCGACGGCCACAACCTCGAGCGCCAGCTGGAAGTCGCTGCCGACGCGCTGCGCCTGCCGGCCTGGGACGCCAGGATCGAGCACCTCTCCGGCGGCGAGAAGCGCCGCGTGGCACTGTGCCGCCTGCTGCTCTCGGCGCCGGACATGCTGCTGCTGGACGAACCGACCAACCACCTGGACGCCGACTCGGTGGCCTGGCTGGAGCGTTTCCTCCACGACTTCCCCGGCACCGTGGTGGCGATCACCCACGACCGCTACTTCCTCGACAACGTCGCCGGCTGGATCCTCGAACTCGACCGCGGCCATGGCATCCCCTTCGAGGGCAATTACTCGCAGTGGCTGGAATCGAAGTCCGCGCGCCTGGAGCAGGAAGCCAAGCAGGAGGCGGCCCACGCCAAGGCGATGAAGGCCGAGCTGGAATGGGTACGCCAGGGCGCCAAGGCGCGCCAGGCCAAGTCCAAGGCCCGCCTGCAGCGCTTCGAGGAAATGCAGTCGCAGGAATTCCAGAAGCGCAGCGAAACGAACGAGATCTATATCCCGGCCGGCCCGCGCCTGGGCGACAAGGTCATCGAGGTCAACCACCTGACCAAGAGCTACGGCGACCGCGTGCTCATCGACGACCTCTCCTTCAGCATCCCCAAAGGTGCCATCGTCGGCGTCATCGGTGGCAACGGCGCGGGCAAGTCGACGCTGTTCCGCATGATCACCGGCAAGGAGCAGCCCGACAGCGGCAGCATCGAACTGGGCGATACCGTGCAGATCGCCAGCGTCGAGCAGAGCCGCGAGAACCTCGATGGCAACAAGACCGTCTGGGAGCAGGTCTCCGATGGCCTGGACATGATCCGCGTCGGCAACTACGAGGTGCCCTCGCGCGGCTATGTCGGCCGCTTCAACTTCAAGGGCGCCGACCAGCAGAAGTTCGTCAAGGACCTGTCCGGCGGTGAGCGCGGCCGCCTGCATCTGGCGCTGACGCTCAAGCAGGGCGGCAACGTGCTGCTGCTCGACGAACCGTCCAACGACCTCGACGTGGAAACCCTGCGTGCGCTGGAAGAGGCGCTGCTGGACTTCCCCGGCTCGGCCATCGTGATCTCCCACGACCGCTGGTTCCTCGACCGTATCGCCACGCACATCCTCTCCTACGAGGACGACGCCAAGGTGTACTTCTTCGAAGGCAACTACACCGAGTTCGAGGCCGATCGCAAGAAGCGCCTCGGTGACGCCGCCGCCCAGCCGCACCGGGTCAAGTACCGCAAGCTGGCGCAGTGAGCCATGAGGGAAGCCTGCCGGGGCTTCCCTTGTTCGAACGCCATCGCCGCAGGTGATGGCGTTTTGCTGCAATAGCTGGATAATCGGCGGCCGACTCGCCCAGCTCGCGGTGCCACCGCCGCGTCTGAAAACTCGTGACGGACGAAGGGACCCCCGCATGGCGGCTCTAGGCTTGCGTGGTAAATCGTTGCTGGCTCTGCTGCTCAGCTGCCTGCTGGCGTTCGCTTTTGCCGGATTCATTGGCTACCAGGCACTCGAAGGGGTGCAGAGTCGCTTTGGCGAGGCCTATGCGAAAAACCTCGTCCAGCTCAATCGCGAGCGGGTGTTCGCCCCGGTGTCGCGCGAGCTGGCACTCGCCCAGCGCCTGGCTGGCTCGCAGATCACCCTCGCCTGGCTGCAGAACGAGCAGGATCCCGCCTGGCGCGAGCTGTTCTTTCGGGAGGCCGCAGCCTTTCAGCAAACCCTCAGCGATCACCTCTATTTCGCGGCGTCCGCCCGCGGTCAAGGCTATTACGCCAACGGCCCGGGGCAGGAGCCGAGCCAGCAGCCTCGCTATCGACTCGAACAGGGCAACCCCCGTGATGCCTGGTTCTTCCAGGCGTTACGCGAAACCACGCCCTACCAGATCAATGTCGACCGCTCCGTCGTCACCGGCGAGCTGAAGGTCTGGTTCAACGTACTGGTCCACGGCAGCGACGGCCAGGCGCTCGGCCTGGTCGGTTCCGGCCTGGACCTGAGTCACTTCGTCAAACAGTTCACCGCAGCGGACAAGAGCGGCGTCGAGTCGATGGTGCTCGATGTCTATGGCTCGATCCTGATCCACCCCGACCAGGACCTGGTCACCCTCAATGCCGCGCAGGGTCGCTCTTTGTCGACCAGCCTGCTGGGAATGTTGACCGCTCCCGAGGATGCTACCGAGGTGCGGGGCGTGATGAGCGACGCCCGGCAAGCACCCGGCGAGGTGATGATGCTCAAGGTGGCGATCAACGGCGCGCCGCGCCTGCTCGCGCTGAGCTGGATCCCCGAGCTGCAATGGTTCGTCGCCAGCGTGGTCGACCTGAGTACCGCACAGGTCATCGAGCTGCGCCCGCTGCTACCGGCCATCGCCCTGTTCGTGCTGCTGATCGTCGCGCTCATCGGCGGCGGCGCCTGGCTGGTGGAAAAGCGCGTGCTCAAGCCCCTGCGCCAGTTGCGCCGCAGCGCCCAGGCACTGGCAGCGGGCGAGTACGGAGCGCCCTTGCCGACCGATCGCGACGACGAGATCGGCGAGCTCAGCGCGGCGTTCGGCGCGATGGCCCAGCAGGTCCGTCGGCATACTCACGAGCTCGAGGATCGCGTCCGCGAGCGTACCCGTGAGCTGGAACAGGCCAACCGCGAAATGGCCGCCGCGCACAAGAAGATCGACGACTCGATCGACTACGCCAGCATCATCCAGCGCGCCATTCTGCCCAATCGACAGATGGTCAGTACGCTCGGCGAGCGGCATGCCGTACTCTGGCGACCGCGCGACGTCGTGGGCGGCGATTTCTATGTGTTCCGGGCGAGCGAAAGGGGCTGCCTGTTCGGGGTCGTCGATTGTGCCGGCCACGGCGTGCCCGGCGCGCTGATGACCATGCTCGCGCATGCGGCGATCGACCAGGCGATCGATGCCATCGGCATCGAAGACCCCGCCGCCGCGCTGAGCCGCACCGACATGATCGTGCGCGGGATGCTTCGTGAAGAGGGCATGCCACGCGGGCTGGCGACAAACATGGACCTGGGCCTCGCTTTCGTTGATCTGCAGCAGCGCGAGGTGGTCTATGCCGGGGCGAAGATTGCGCTCTACTATTGCGACGGCGAAGACGTCCGGGAGATCCGAGCCGCACGCCGGGCCATCGCCGACAAGCGGGCCGGTGAGTACCACAACAGCCGAGTCGAGTTGCGACCCGGGCGGACCTTTTACATGACCACCGATGGCTTCCTCGATCAGGCCGGTGGCGACGACGGCTTCGGTTTTGGCAACAGCCGGTTCGAGGAGTTGATCCGTCAGCACGCGCGCCTGCCGCTCGACGAGCAGGGCGAGGCATTCAGCGCAGCGCTAGAGCGTTACCAAGGCGACTATCCGCAGCGCGACGACATCACCATGCTGTGCTTTCGCTTCGATTGAACGAGTTCCACCAGGAGTCCCCATGGAACCCATCGACCTGTTCGCCATGCGCGAACACTACAACCGGCAGCAGATCCTGCTGTGCTTCAACGGCCCGATCTCGCGCAGCCTGATCGAGGAGATCGGCAACGCCCTGCGCAACTACATGCAGGCCGAGCACGCGCACCCGTCCTCGGCCATGGACGTGTTCGCCGTCTACGTCGAGATGACGCAGAACATCCGCCACTACACCCGCGGGAAGAACTGGAGCGACCAGCAGGCCGGCGCGACCGTGGTCGTCTCGCGCGATGAGCAGGGCCGCTATGTGGTTTCGGCCGGCAACCTGATCGAGCAGGCCGACGGCGAGATGCTGCTGGCCGCCGTGGCCAGCCTGGCGCAGCTGGACAAGCCGGCGCTCAAGGCCATGTACAAGGAGCAGCTGCGCAAGCCGCGCGACGAGCACGTCGTGTCCGGCGCCGGCCTAGGCCTGATCGACATCGCCCGCAAGTCCAGCGAGCCCCTGCGTGCAGCCATGCAGCCGGCCACCGACGGCCTTCACTTCATCAGCCTGAGCGCGGTCATTTGATTTTCAGAGCACGCACGATATGAACGATTTTTCCATTCCCGGCAGCCAGTCCACTCCTGCCATCCAGTCCGATTGGGCCGCCGGCACCGTCTCGATGCAGGGCGACTCCTACCCCGAGAACTCCTACGAGCTGTTTCATCAGGTGTTTGCCTGGATCGAACGCTTTCTCGCCGAAGCCGAACGCCCGCTGAGCCTCGAACTGCGCCTGCTGTACCTGAACACCAGCAGCATCAAGGCCATGATGGACATCTTCGACCTGCTCGAGGCCGCACACCAGCAGGGCCGCAGCGTCGGCGTGAACTGGTACTACGACACGCGCAACGAGCGGGTCATGGAGCTGGCCGAAGAATTCAAGGAAGACTGCACCTTTCCCTTCTCGATTCTGAGCCAAGACTGAGGGCTTTCTGATGCGCGGGCCGCAACCCCTTGAGCAGGAAATCGCCGAACTGCTGGCCGAACCGGGGCACGAGGCGCATCGACTGCACGATGCCCTGGCTCGCCTGTGGGGTGCGCACCGCGACCTGCTCGAGCGTATCGAGCGTATCGCGCGGCTGTCCGACGGCTATCAGAGCATTGCCCGCGAGCGCGAGCTGAGCATGACTGCGCGCTTCGAGAAGCAGCTGCACCGGCTGGAAAAGGTGGCACGCATTTCCGATCGCTACCAGAGCATGATGCGCGACCTGAACGTCGCGCTGAAGGAAGCCTCGACGCACGATGCCCTGACCGGCATCGCCAACCGTCGCCTGCTCACCGAAAGGCTGCGCGAGGAAAGCGAGCGGGCCCGGCGCTATACACGGCCGCTGTGCCTGGCATTGCTGGACATCGATCACTTCAAACGCATCAACGACGACTACGGCCATGAGGTCGGCGACCAGGTGCTGATCGAGATCGCCCGGGTCATGGAAGCCGAGCTGCGCGATCACGATCTCTGCGGGCGTTGGGGCGGCGAGGAATTCCTCGTGCTCATGCCCGAGACCGACGCGGAGCGTGCCGCCCTGGTGACCGAGCGCTTGCGGCGCGCGCTCGAAGCCCTGGTCGTGCGCGCCAATGACGAGCCGCTGTCGGTCACGGTGAGCATAGGCCTGGCTGAACTGCAGCGCGAAGAGAACTACTCCAAGGCGATCAATCGCGCCGATGTCGCCCTGCTGAAAGCCAAGCGCAGTGGCCGCAATCGCTGCGAGCGCGCCGACTGAGCGCACTCGGCGGCCCCTCCCCTAGCTGTCCCCCGGCTCGCCACCGAGCCACCAGGCACTCGCCTCCGACACATCTGGTAGCAAAGTGCCTTGCCGGCGCTGAGCCCCCACCGCAAACCGCGGCAAGCCGTTCCAGCACAACGTTGCGCGAGACGCAGGCGAGAGCGTGCGCGCGCCCGGCCGCCTGGCGTCCTCCACCAGTGACGCAGCAGTGTCATTTTTTGGTGCATGCGAACGCACCATGAACGAACAGGCAACCTGCAAACGCACTTTCACGGTGCAAAGACGCTTTGTTACAGTCGCCGACCCCCATTTTTCGATCGACTGCCACGCGCGGTCACGTGAGAGGCCTTTCCATGTTCGAGACCGTTGATTCCTTTCTCGCTCGCCTGAAGCAACGCGATCCGCACCAGCCGGAGTTCCATCAGGCAGTCGAGGAGGTGGTACGCAGCCTCTGGCCCTTCCTCGAAGCCAACCCGCGCTACCTGCAGGCCGGCATCCTCGAGCGCATGGTGGAGCCGGAGCGCGCGATCATCTTCCGCGTGCCGTGGGTCGACGATCAGGGCCGGGTCCAGGTCAACCGCGGCTATCGCATCCAGATGAACAGCGCCATCGGCCCGTACAAGGGCGGCCTGCGCTTCCATCCCTCGGTCAACCTCGGCGTCCTCAAGTTCCTCGCCTTCGAACAGGTCTTCAAGAACTCCCTGACGTCGCTGCCCATGGGCGGCGGCAAGGGCGGCTCGGACTTCAATCCCAAGGGCAAGAGCGACAACGAAGTGATGCGCTTCTGCCAGTCGTTCATGAGCGAGCTGTATCGCCACGTTGGCGCCGACCTCGACGTGCCGGCCGGTGACATCGGCGTCGGCGGGCGCGAGATCGGCTTCCTCTTCGGCCAGTACAAGCGCCTGGCCAACCAGTTCACCTCGGTGCTGACCGGCAAGGGCCTGGCCTACGGCGGCAGCCTGATCCGCCCGGAAGCCACCGGCTACGGCTGCGTGTACTTCGCCGAGGAAATGCTCAAGAGCCGTCACAGCAGCTTCGACGGCAAGCGCGTGGCGATCTCCGGTTCCGGCAACGTCGCGCAATATGCCGCGCAGAAGGTCATGGAACTGGGCGGCCGCGTCGTCTCGCTGTCCGACTCGGGCGGCACCCTGCACTTCCCCGATGGCCTGACAGCCGAGCAGTGGGCCTACCTGATGGACCTGAAGAACGTCCGTCGCGGCCGCCTCGAGGAAATGGGCGCCCACTTCGGCGCGACCTACCTGCCCGGCCAGCGCCCGTGGAACCTGCCCTGCGACATCGCCCTGCCCTGCGCCACGCAGAACGAGCTGGACGAAGATGACGCCCGCGCGCTGCTGAACAACGGCTGCATCTGCGTGGCCGAAGGCGCGAACATGCCGTCGACTTTGGAAGCCGTGGACCTGTTCCTCGAGGCCGGCATCCTCTACGCGCCGGGCAAGGCGTCGAATGCCGGAGGCGTGGCCTGTAGCGGCCTGGAGATGAGCCAGAACGCCATGCGCCTGCACTGGACCGCCGGCGAAGTGGATACCAAGCTGCACGGCATCATGCAGTCGATCCACCACGCCTGCGTCGCGCACGGTGAGGAAAATGGCCGGATCAACTACGTGAAAGGCGCCAACATCGCCGGCTTCGTCAAGGTCGCCGACGCCATGCTGGCCCAGGGCGTGGTCTGAAGCAGCGAGCAAGCCGCTAGCGATAAGGCAAGAGCCCCGCCGGTCACCCGGCGGGGCTCTGTCGTTTTGAGCACGCCATGCGGGCAGCGACTGGGCCTCGAACACCGACCACCGCCCGCGTGGATGGCTTCGGCCATCCACCCTACTCGCTAGGAGCGCGGCACGTACCCGGCCAACGTAGGGTGGAAAACGCGCGCAGCGATTTTCCACGCGGCGCAGATGAACAAGCCGCCCTACCAGTAATTCTCCACCGCCACCTGTCCCGGCCGTCGCGTCAGCGCCAGCTGCAGGTCCCGCGTCTTCAGGACCGCACGGGTATCCTCGATCATCTGTGGATTGCCGCAGAGCATGATCCGCGAATGCTCGGGGCTCAGCGCCAGGCCCGCGGCGCGTTCCAGTTCGCCGGTCTCGATCAGCTGCGTGATGCGCCCGTGCAGCGCACCGGGCACCTGCTCGCGGGTCACCACCGGCAGGTAGGTCAGCTTGTCGCCGAGGCCTTCGAGGTACTCACGCCGCGGCAGGTCGGCGATCAGCTGCTGGTAGGCCAGCTCGCGCTGCTGGCGCACGCTGTAGACCAGCACGATGCGCTCGAAGCGCTGCCAGGCCTCGAAGTCCTGCAGGATCGACAGGAACGGCGCGATGCCGGTGCCGGTGGCCAGCAGCCAGAGATCGCGCCCGTCCGGGAAACGATCCAGGGTGAGAAAGCCGAAGGCCTGCTTCTCGACCAGCAGCTCGTCGCCGACCGAGAGCCGGCTCAACTCGCTGGTGAACTCGCCGTCCGGCACCACGATGGAAAAGAAATCGAGAAACTCGTCGTGCGGCGCGGACACCATCGAGTAGGCGCGCCAGACGATGCAACCACTGGGCTTGCGCACACCGAGCCGGGCGAACTGCCCGGCGGTGAAGCGAAAGCCGGGGTCGCGCGTAGTGCGCAGGGTGAACAGGTTGGGCGTCAGCGTCTGCACTTCGAGCAGCCGCTGGCGGGTGAACTTCTCTTCGCTGGCGGTCATACTTCGCTCCCTCCGAGCGTCTTCGGGCCTCGCCCGTATAGCGTCTTGATACCTCTTTCCGACGTCGACAAACACCGCCAGTTCTCATGCCTATTCTGCAAACGCCCCTCGCCAGCCTCGACCTGATCCGCCAACCGGAGCAGCCCAACGAGCCGCTGCAGGCCTTCGACGCGGCCGACGAATACCTGCTGACGCAGCTGGCCGAACAGCATCTGCCGGGCGAGACCCGGGTACTGGTGCTCAACGATGCCTTCGGTGCGCTGGCCTGTTCGCTCGCCGGGCATGCGCAGGTCACCAGCTGTGGCGACTCGCATCTGGGCTGGCTGGCACTGCAGAAAAACCTTGAGCGCAATGCCCTGGCGACCGACGCAGTGCGCTTCGTACCGGCCAGCGAGACCCCCCGGGGCCCCTTCGATCGCGTACTGATCCGCGTGCCGAAGACCCTGGCGCTGCTCGAGGAACAGCTGATCCGTCTGCACGGCCAGCTCGCCCCCGGCGCCCAGGTGATCGCCGGCGCCATGATCAAGCACCTGCCGCGCGCCGCCGGTGACCTGCTGGAGCGCTACATCGGCCCGGTACAGGCCTCGCTCGCGGTGAAGAAGGCCCGTCTGCTCAGCGCCACGCCAGTCGACCAGCCGGCGCCGGTCTCGCCTTATCCGACGCGCTACCGCCTGGAGCGGCCGCCCATCGAGCTGTCCAATCAGGCCAACCTGTTCTGTCGCGAGGGCCTGGACATCGGCACCCGCGCGTTCCTCCCGCACCTGCCACGGGCCTTGGGCAACCTGCGCGTGGCCGACCTCGGCTGCGGCAACGGTGTGCTCGGCATCGTCTACGCGCTGAGCAATCCGCAGGCCGAGCTGACCCTGGTGGACGAGAGCTACATGGCGGTGCAGTCGGCGCGCGAGAACTGGCAGGCAGTCCACAGCGAACGCCCGGCCGACATCCGCGCCGGCGACGGCCTGGCCGAACAGCCCGCGGCCTCGCTGGATCTGGTCCTGTGCAACCCGCCGTTCCACCAGCAGCAGGTGGTCGGCGATTTCCTCGCCTGGCGCATGTTCACCCAGGCGCGGGCGGCGCTGGCCAAGGGCGGCGAGCTGTGGATCGTCGGCAACCGCCACCTGGGGTACCACCACAAGCTCAAGCGCTTGTTCGGCAAGGTCGAGCAGGTCGCCGCGACGCCCAAGTTCGTCATCCTGCGGGCCATCAAGGGATGAGCGAGGCGGCACCACGGCTGAGCATCGGCCAGTTCGCCGCACGCACCGGGCTGTCGGCCGACACGCTGCGCTACTACGAGAAGATCGGCCTGCTGCGCCACACCGTGCGAGACGCCAGTGGCCGCCGCGTCTACGGCGCGCGCGATGTCGAATGGGTCGGCTTCATCCTGCGCCTGAAGGACACCGGCATGGCGCTCGGCGACATCCTTCGCTACGCCGACCTGCGCGAGCAGGGCGACGCCACGCGCGCCGCCCGCCAGGCGCTGCTCGAGGCCCATGCGCAACGCTTGCAGGCGCGCCTGGCGCGTGACCGCGAGCACCTCGCCGCCCTGCAGGCGAAGATCGAGCTGTACCGCCACCCCACCGACGCTTGACCTGGAGTTCACTCCAGGGCGCAGGCTTTTCGTCATCTACCCCGCAGAGGACGAAAACATGCCCGCATCCACCCGCTACCGCGAAGGCCTGGCCACACTTGAACGCATCGACGGCGAAGCCGGCCGCAAGGTCATCGACAGCCTCCAGGCGATCGCCCCGGACCTGGCCCGCTACGTCATCGAATTTCCCTTCGGCGACATCTACCAGCGGCCCGGCCTCGACCTGGCGCAGCGCGAGCTGGCCACAGTCGCGGCACTGACCGCGCTCGGCCACTGCCAGCCTCAGCTGGCCGTGCATCTGCATGGTGCGCTGAATGTCGGCTGCACCCCCGAGCAGATCATCGAAGTGATCATCCAGATGGCCGTCTATGCCGGTTTTCCCGCTGCGCTCAATGGTATGAGCACCGCCAGGGCGGTGTTTGCCGAGCGCGGCCTGCTCGCCGACAGCGCCGCCTCCGGCTGAACGACCAAATGCGGCCGGCATGCTAGGCTGGCCGGCCCTGCCCTGCCCTGCCGGCGCCCGCCCGATGTCCACGTCCGTCAAACCACTGCTGCGTCAGCAGCGCCCCTTCATTCGCTACTGGTTCGCCCGGGTGTTCACCGCCAGCGGCTTCCAGATGCTGGCCGTGGCTATCGGCTGGCACCTGTACGAACTGACCGGCAGCGTGCTCGACCTCGGCCTCGTCGGCCTGGCCGAGTTCGCCCCGCGGCTGCTGTTCGTTCTCTGGACCGGGCATGTAGCCGACCGCTTCGATCGCCGCCGGGTCGCCGCGCTGTGCCAGGGCCTGCAGGGGCTGATCGCAGTGACCCTGGTGCTTGGCGCCGGCGGGCTGGGCGTGACCCGCGAGATGATCTTCGTGCTCGCCTTCCTGCTCGGCACGGCGCGCGCCTTCGAGGGGCCGGCGACCCAGGCGCTGCTGCCGAGCCTGGTACCGGCGGCGCTGTTCCCGCCGGCCGTCGCCGCCTCGTCATCGGCCATGCAGACCGCGACCATCGTCGCGCCGGCGCTTGGCGGGCTGCTGTTCGCCATTGGCCCGCTGTGGGTCTATGCGCCGGTAGCCGTACTCTTCACCCTGGCCTGCAGCCTGATGCTGAGCCTGCCGGGGCGCCCGGCGCCAGCGAAGCAGAGCGGCCCGGCGATGGACAACCTGCTGGCCGGCATGCGCTTCATCCGCAGCCGCCCGGACATCTTCGGCGCCATCTCGCTGGACATGTTCGCCGTGCTGCTGGGCGGTGCCACCGCGCTGCTGCCGGTATTCGCCAAGGACATCCTGCTGACCGGCCCGTCCGGCCTCGGCCTGTTGCGCGCGGCTCCGGCCGCCGGTGCGCTGCTGATGTCGCTGTGGCTGGCGCGCCACCCGATCAACCGCCAGGTCGGCCGGGTGATGTTCGCCGCGGTCGGGGTGTTCGGCCTGGCGACCATCGCCTTTGGCCTGTCGACCTCGTTCTGGCTGTCGCTGGGGGTGCTGGTGGTGCTCGGCGCGGCGGACATGATCAGCATGGTGATTCGCGGCGCCTTCGTGCAGCTGGAGACGCCCGACGCCATGCGCGGCCGGGTCAGCGCGGTCAACGGGCTGTTCATCGGCGCCTCCAACCAGCTCGGCGAATTCGAGTCCGGCCTGACCGCACACCTGTTCGGCACCGTGCCGGCGGTGGTGATCGGCGGCGCCGGCACGCTGCTGGTCACCGGCGCCTGGATGAAGCTGTTCCCGACGCTGGCCAACCGCGACCGGCTGCACCGCGAGCCCGACTGAGCGGCGCGGGCAACGCCCGTGCGCGCTCCGCTAAAGCAGCTTGTCGAGGGTGATCGGCAGTTCGCGCACGCGCTTGCCGGTGGCATGGTAGATGGCATTGGCCACCGCTGCGGCGACCCCGACGATGCCGATCTCGCCGACGCCCTTGGAGCCCAGGTCGTTGACCACGCTGTCGTGCTCCTCGACGAAGATCACGTCGATCTCCGGAATATCGGCGTTCACCGGCAGGTGATACTCGGCCAGGTTGTGATTCATGTAGCGCCCCAGGCGATGGTCGATCAGCGTTTCCTCGTGCAGCGCCTGGCCGATGCCCCAGACCACCCCGCCAACGATCTGGTTGCCCGCGGTCTTCGGATTGACCACACGCCCGGCGGCCACCGCGCTGACCACCCGGCTGACCTTCACCGTGCCCAGCGCTTCATCCACCCGCACCTCGACGAACACCGCCGAGTGCGTGCCGGTCGCCCAGTTCTTGCGCTGCTCGCCGGGCTCGACGCGCACCTCGGCGTCCAGCGCCCCGCTGACCTCGACGATGCGCTCGAGTTCGACCGCCGAATACGGCGGGCGCTTGAGGCGCATGCTGCCGTTGCTGAAGGCGACATCGTCGATGCCGGCGCCGGTGAACGGCGAGGCCGGTGACTGCTGGGCGGCATCGAGCAGCTTCTGCCGCAGCGCCAGGCAGGCCTGGTGCACCGCGCTGCCCACCGAGGAAACGGTCGCCGAGCCACCTTCGAGCGGTGCCTGCGGCAGGCTCGAGTCCCCCAGGCGGAAGTCGACCCGCTCCATCGGCAGGCCGAGCGCGGCCGCGGCGATCTGGGTCATCGCCGTGTAGGTGCCGGTACCGATATCCGCCGTGGCGCTGCTGACCTGCAGGCGGCCATCGGCATCGATGCAGGCCCGTGCGCTGGCGGGCATCTGCAGCGCCTCCCAGACGCCGGTGGCCATGCCCATGCCGATCAGCTGGTCGCCGTCGCGCAGGCTGCGCGGGGCCGCCGGCCGGCGCGACCAACCGAAGCGCTCGGCACCCTGCGAATAGCAGGCACGCAGCTCCTTGCTCGAATAGCGCTTGCCCTGGTTGCCGTTGAGCTCGCTGTAGTTGCGCAGGCGCAGTTCCAGCGGGTCGACGCCCGCCGCATAGGCCAGCTCGTCCATCGCGCACTCGAGGGCGAAGACGCCGATCGCCGCGCCGGGGGCGCGCATATCCAGCGGCGTGTAGACGTCCAGCGAAGCGAGCCGGTAGCCCAGCTGCACGTTGTCGCAGGCGTAGAGCATGCCCGACCAGTCCACCTCGTGCTCGGTGAAGTCCTCGAAGCTCGAGGTCTGGCCGATGGCCTGGTGCGCCAGCGCCTGCAGACGGCCATCGCGATCGGCGCCAAGGCTCAGGCGCTGCAGCGTGCGTGGCCGATAGCCAAAGGTGAACATCTGCTGGCGGGTCAGCTCCACGCGCACCGAGCGATGCAGCTTGAGCGCCGCCATCACGGCCAGCGGCAGCTGGTACTGCGGGCGCAGGCCCGAGCCGAAGGCACCCCCGACGAAAGGCGCGAGCACGCGGATCCGCCCCTGCATGCCGAACACCTTTTCCAAGTAGCGCTGGCAGTTCTGCACGCCCTGGGTCTTGTCGTGCACCAGCAGCTCGCCGTCGGGCTGGTAGAACACCGTGGACGCGTGGGTTTCCATCGGGTTGTGATGTTCGACCGGGGTCTGGTACTCGCACTCGACGCGCACCGGCGCGACGGCAAAGGCACCGGCGAAATCGCCGCGCGGCTCCGGCGGCGGCTCGGGGGCCTCGTGCGCCTGCTCGCTGACGGCCAGCAGGTCGGTCTGATGCGGCTCCTGGCGGTACTCGATGCGCACCTGCGACGCCGCATGTCGCGCCAGTTCGCGCGTTTCGGCGACGACCAGCGCGAGCGGCTGGCCGTTGTACAGCACGCGGTCGTTGAACAGCGGGCGAAACGGCGAACCATCGGCGGCATCGTCGTCCTGGTAGGGCTTGTCGTAGCTGGCGACCGGCGGGCGGTTCTCGTGCGTCAGCACCAGCACGACGCCATCGAGCGCCTCGGCCTCGCGGGTATCGATGCGCAGCACCTGGCCGCGGGCGATGCTGCTGCAGACCACCACGCCATGCAGCAGGCCCGGCGTATCGAATTCGGCGGCGTAGCGCGCCTGGCCGGTTACCTTCAGCGGTCCATCGACCCGGGCCAGGGGCTGACCGACGGGTGCGGCGAGGGTATTCATCGCGGGGTTCCTCCTGCGGCTTCGCCGAGCGCGCGAACGATCGCGCGCCGGGCCAGTTCGATCTTGAAGGCGTTGCCGGCCAGGGGCTGTGCGCCCTGCAGCAGGCGCTCGGCGGCCTCGGCAAAGGCCGCCGGTTCGGCCCGGCGACCGCAGAGCAGTTGCTCGGCCTCGATCACGCGCCATGGCTTGTGCGCCACACCGCCCAGGGCGATGTGCGCGCCGCGGATCTGCTCGCCGTCGAGATCCAGCGCGGCGGCCACCGAGACCAGCGCGAACGCATAGGACGCGCGGTCGCGCAGCTTGAGGTAGGCGCTGTGGTTGGCGTAGCCCTGCGCGGGCAGCTCGACGGCCGTGATCAGCTCGCGCTCATCGAGGTTGTTGTCGCGCCAGGGTTCGTCGCCCGGCAGGCGGTGGAAGTCGGCGAAATCGATGCGCCGCTTGCCCTGCGGGCCCTGGGTATGAACCTGCGCGCCCAGCGCCGCCAGCGCCACGCAGAGGTCGGACGGATGCACCGCCACGCAGGCCTCGCTGGCGCCGAGGATCGCGTGCATGCGGTTGAGGCCGTCGCGCGCCGGGCAGCCGCTGCCCGGTTCGCGTTTGTTGCAGGGTGTCTGCGCGTCGTAGAAGTAGTAGCAGCGGGTGCGCTGCAGCAGGTTGCCGCCGGTGCTGGCCATGTTGCGCAGCTGCGGCGAGGCGCCGGCGAGGATCGCCTTGGCCACCAGCGGGTAGCGCGCCTCGATGCGCGGGTCCCAGGCCAGCTCGGCATTGCCGACCAGCGCGCCGATCAGCAGGCCGCCTTCGGGCGTCGGCGTGATCTCGCGCAACGGCAGGCGGTTGATGTCGATCAGCCGGCGCGGGTGCAGCACGTTTTCCTTCATCAGGTCGAGCAGGTTGGTGCCGCCGGCGATGAAGCGGCTGTCCGGGCCGATCAGCGCGAGCGCCTCGTCGATCGCCTCGGGGCGGTGATAGCTGAACGGCGTCATGTGTCGCCTCCCTGGCCGCGCAGGGTCGGCAGTGCGTCCTCGATGGCGGCGAGGATGTTTGGATAGGCGCCGCAGCGGCACAGGTTGCCGCTCATCTGCTCGCGCAGCTCGTCGCGGGTCCGGGCCCGGTTCTCGTTGGCCAAGCCTACCGCCGAGCAGATCTGCCCGGGCGTGCAATAGCCGCACTGAAAGGCATCGTGGCGAACGAAGGCGGCCTGCATCGGGTGCAGCGCGTCTTCGTCGGCCAGGCCTTCGATGGTGGTCACCTGCGCGCCGTCCTGCATCACCGCCAGGCTCAGGCAGCTATTGATGCGGTGGCCGTCGACAAGCACGGTGCAGGCGCCGCACTGGCCGTGGTCGCAGCCCTTCTTCGTGCCGGTCAGGCCCAGGTGGTCGCGGAGCAGGTCGAGCAGGGTGGTCCAGGGCTGGACATCGAGCTCGCGGCGTTCGCCGTTCAGCTCGAGCGTGATGTGGCAGGCGGCGGGTGCGCCTGCCTCGGGGAGGTTCTGGCTCATGGCAGCCTCACGGTCAGGTGGCTCAAGGGCGGCATCCGTGCATCTGGGGTTACGACCGGCCGCGCGCATCCATCGTTCAGCGGCTTCGTCGACCGCTCAGGCACAGCGCTGCGCAAGCGTCTCGCCGGCCCCGTTGCGAATGGCCACGACCTGCGCCATCAGCGACAGCGCGATCTCCGCCGGCGTGCGGCTGCCGATGGCCAGGCCGATCGGCCCATGCAGCCGCGCCACGGCGCTCGCCTGCAGGCCCAGCGCGAGCAAGCGCTCCTTGCGGGCCTCGCTGTTGCGCCGCGAGCCCAGGGCGCCGACGTAGAACGCCGCCGAGTCGAGCGCGGTGAGCAGCGCCATGTCGTCCAGCCGCGGGTCGTGGGTCAGTGCGACGATGGCGGTGTGGGCGTCCGGCTCGATCGCCGCCACCGCGTCGTCCGGCATGCCCGAAACGAAGCGTACCGCCGCCGGCCAGTCATGCCGGTAACCGGGCCGCGGGTCGCAGATCAGCACCTCGAAGCCGAGCCCCAGGGCGAGCTCGGCGGTGTAGCGCGACAGTTGCCCGGCACCGATCAGCAGCAGCCGCCAGGCCGGGCCGAACGGAGCCTGCAGGGTCTGGCCGTCGAAGCGCAGTTGCGTCTGGACATCGGCCGGCAGCAGCTCGACCCGGCCGCTCTGCAGGTCCAGCCGCCGCAGCACGCGCTGGTGCGCCGAACAGCGCGCAAGCAGCTCGTCGAGCCAGGCGACCGTGCGTAGCGGCTCCTGCACCAGGCGCAGGGTGCCGCCACAGGGCAGGCCGAAGCGCGCCGATTCCTCCTTGCTGACGCCGTAGGTGATGAGCTCGCAGCGCTGTCGTTCGGGCGCGTCGCCGATACGTGCCAGCAGATCGTCCTCGACGCAGCCGCCGGATACCGAGCCTTCCACCCGGCCGTCCTCGCGCAGCGCCAGCAGGGAGCCGACCGGCCGCGGCGCGCTGCCCCAGGTCTCGACCACGGTGTAGAGCCATACCTGCCGACCGTCGCCCAGCCACTGCCGGGCGCGGCGCAGGACGGCGAGATCCACGCTGTCCATTCCCACTCCTGTCTCGATCATGGCCGGCGGTTGTCGGCCTGTCTTGACTGACTGGACGCCAGGCGGGTTGGTTCGCCGTAGCCGGGCCGGGGTGTGCTGGCGTGACGAACTCCTGCCGACGAGCGGTGTTCTACAGAAGGTCCCGGACGGCCGCGCCCGCCGTCCCCGCCACGATTCGACGTCCAGGAGCCCGGATGCCCTCCTCTTCCTCCGTCCGACCGCTGCACCGCTGGCTTGCGCTGCTGCCCTGCCTGCTGGTGCTCGGCGGCTGTGCCGATGACAGCGAGCCGGCCGCGCAGCCCCCGCGGGTGGCGATCGTCGAGCCGCTGCAGCCCGCCCGCCCGGCGCCCGAACCGTTGCGTTTCGCCGGCGTGGTGCAGAGCGTGACCAGCACCCAGCTGTCGTTCGAGGTGCCCGGCCGCATCGAGCGCATCGCCGTCGACGAAGGCACGCACGTCAAGCGCGGCCAGCTGCTGGCCGAACTCGACCGCACCGACTACCAGCTGCAGCTGCGCGAGGCGAAGGCACGCCTGGCCCAGCTGGAGGCGGACCTGGCGCGCAAGCGCGAGCTGCTCGCCGAGGGCATCCTCGCCCCGGCGGCCGTCGAGCCGCTGCAGGCCAACACCGTGGCGGCGCGCGTGGCGCGCGACAGTGCCTTGCGCGACCTGGCTCGCACGCGCCTGAAGGCACCGTTCGACGGCGTCATCGCCCGCCGCCTCGTCGAGCCGGACATGGTCGTCGCGGTTGGCACCCCGGTGTTCGCCATGCAGGACAACGGCCACGTCGAGGTCGCCGTCGACCTCCCGGAAAATGCCGCGCTGAGCCTGCCGCTCGGCCCCGAGCTGGAGGCCGAGGGCCAACTGGTGATCGCCGATCTCAGCCTGCCGCTGCGCTACAAGGAACACAGCACGCAACCGCAGGAGGGCGCACGCACCTACCGCCTGATCCTGCAGGGCGACTCGCCTGAGGAGGTCAACGTGTTGCCCGGCATGGCCATGCGCGTCGAGCTGGTCCGCCCGGTGGCGCTGCAGGCACCGCTGCCGGAGCATTTCCGCGTACCACTGGCGGCGCTGCAGACCGCCAGCGACGGCAGCCACTACCTATGGTTCGCCGCCGACGGCCGCGCCCGCCGGCATCGCGTACAGCTGCAGGCGATCGAGCAGGGCGATGCGCTGGTCGCCGGCGACGGGCTCGAGGGTGGGCGCCCACTGGTCGTCGCCGGCGCCAGCAAGCTGCATGAGGGCCAGGCCATCGAAGCGCGGCAGCGGAACTGAGCCGATGGATTTCGCCCGTTACGCGATCACTCGCGCGGTCAACGTCTGGATACTGGTGCTCACCTGCCTGGTCGGCGGCGTGGTGGCGTTCTTCGAGATCGGCCGCCTGGAAGACCCCGAGTTCACCATCAAGGAAGCGGTGATCAACACCCAGTACCCCGGCGCCAGCGCGCTGGAGGTCGAGCAACAGGTCACCGAGACGCTTGAGAGCGCCATCCAGCAGATGTCGCAGGTCAAGGAGATCCGCTCGCGGTCGATGCCGGAACTCTCCGAAATCCGCGTGGAAATCCAGGATCGCTATGCCGGCGATGCCCTGCCGCAGATCTGGGACGAGCTGCGCAACAAGGTCGGCGACGCCCAGGGCGACCTGCCCTCCGGCGCGCGCCCACCACAGGTCAACGACGACTTCGGCGATGTCTACGGCATCTTCTATGCACTGACCGGCGAAGGCATGACACCGCACGAGCTGCACGAACTGGCCAAGGAACTGCGCCGCAGCCTGCTGGCCACCGACGGCGTGGGCAAGGTCGAGATCGCCGGCGTGCAGGAAGAGCAGATCGTCGTCCAGGTCAACCAGGCGCAGCTCGCCGCGCTGCGCATCGGCCCCGACGAGATCGCCGCGGCCCTGGCCGATGCCGACGCTGCGGTCGAAGCCGGCGGCGTGAAGAGCGGGCAGTTCTTCCTGCGCCTGCGCCCCAGCGGCGCCTTCGACTCGCTCGACGAGCTGCGCGCGCTGCCGGTCGGCCAGGGCGACGGGCGGGTCGATCTGGGCAGCATCGCCAGCATTCGCCGCGATTATGCCGAGCGCCCGCGGCAGATCATCCGGCACAACGGCGAGCCGGCGCTGACGCTGGGCATCAGCGGCATTTCCGGGAGCAACATCGTCAAGGTCGGCGAACGCGTCGAGGCCACGCTGGAAGCCATCCACTACCGCATGCCGGTCGGCGCCGAACTGCACCCGCTGTATCAGCAGCACCGCATCGTCGATGAATCGGTCAACAGCTTCGCGCTGAACGTCTTCCTCTCGGTGGCCATCGTGGTCGGCGTGCTGTGCCTGGCGATGGGCCTGCGCGCCGGCGCGATCATCGGTGCGGTGCTGTTTCTCACGGTGCTCGGCACGCTGTTCGTCATGTGGCTAGCCGGCATCGAGCTCGAACGCATCTCGCTGGGCGCGCTGATCATCGCCATGGGCATGCTGGTGGACAACGCGGTGGTGGTCTGCGATGGCATGCTGATCCAGCAGCGACGCGGGCAGAGCATTCTGCAGGCCGCACAGCAGACGCTGCGCCAGACCCAGTGGGCGCTGCTCGGCTCGACCATCATCGGCATCCTGGCCTTTGCCGGCATCGGCCTGTCGCAGGACACCACCGGCGAGTTTCTCTTCTCGCTGTTCTTCGTCATCGCCGTCTCGCTGCTGCTGAGCTGGCTGCTGGCGCTGCTGGCGGTCCCGCTGTTCGGTCACTACCTGCTCGAGTCGCGCCAGCCAGACAGCAGCAAGGAACCCGACGAGCCCTACCACGGCCCGCTCTACGACCGCTTCCGCCGGCTGGTGCGGGGCGTGCTGCGGCACGCCTGGCTGACGGTCGCGGTGCTGGTCGGCCTGACCGCGCTCAGCCTGTTCGGCTTCACCCGCCTGCCGCAGAGCTTCTTTCCGCCGTCGAGCACACCGATCTTCTACGTCAACCTGTTCCTCCCCCAGGGCACCCATATCCGCGAGACCAGCCGCACCGCCGAGGAGGTCGGCCAGTACCTGGCCGGGCTCGACGGCGTCACCGACGTTTCCACTTTCGTCGGCGCCGGCGCCTCGCGCTTCATGCTCACCTACATGCCCGAGCAGCCGAACTCGGCGTTGATGCACTTTCTGGTGCGCACCCGCGACGCCGAACGCATCGAGGGCCTGGTGCGCGAGATCAACGATCGCCTGCCGCGTCGCTACCCCTCGGCGGACGTCGCGGCCATGCAGCTCATGTTCGGCCCCAACGCCGAATCCAAGCTGGAGGCCCGCATCAGCGGGCCGGACATCGCCACCCTGCGCGCCCTGTCGAACGAGGGCCAGCGCCGGCTCGAGGAGCAGGGCCGGGTGTTCAACATCCGCGACAACTGGCGCCAGCCGGTGCCGGTCCTGCAGCCCCGCCTGGCCCTCGACCGGCTGGCCGATGCCGGCCTGACGCGCCAGGCGGTCGCGCGCTCGCTGTCGGTGGCCAGCGAGGGCCAGCAGGTAAGCCAGCTGCGCGAGCGCGACGAGCTGGTGCCGATCCTGCTGCGCGCGGCGCCGGAAGACCGCGCCAGCGACGACGACCTCTTGCAACGCCTGATCTGGAGCCCGGCGAGCGCGCGCTACGTGCCACTGGCCCAGGTCGCCGACGGCGTCGAGCCGGTCACCGAGAACACCCTCATCGGCCGCTACGACCGGGTGCGCACCATTGCCATCCGCGCCGAGCCGCTGGACGGCGAAAACACCAACGCCGCCCATCAGCGTATTCGTCCGCTGATCGAGAGCCTCGACCTGCCGCCGGACTACCGCCTGGAATGGGGTGGCGACTACGAGCAGTCCAGCGAGGCGCAGCAGGCGCTGGCCAGCACGCTGGCCACGCCGTACCTGGCCATGGTGCTGGTCACCGTGTTGCTGTTCGCCCGCGTGCGCCAGCCGCTGATGATCTGGCTGGTGGTGCCGATGGCCATCTGCGGGGTGACCTTCGGCCTGCTGGTCACCGGTCAGTCGTTCGGCTTCATGGCCCTGCTCGGCCTGCTCAGCCTGACCGGCATGCTGATCAAGAATGCGGTGGTGCTGGTCGACGAGATCGATCGGCAGATCGACGACCAGGTGCCGCGCCTGACCGCCATCGTCGAAGCCTCCGCCTCGCGCCTGCGCCCGGTGGTAATGGCTGCCGGCACCACGGTGGCGGGCATGATCCCGCTGCTGTTCGACCCGTTCTTCGCCAACATGGCCGTCACCATCATGGGTGGCCTGAGCTTCGCGACGCTGCTGACCCTGCTCGCCGTGCCCTGCCTGTACCTGCTGTTCATGCGCGTGCGCGCGGAGGAAACCGCATGATGGCTCGCACTGCCCTATCCGCCGTGCTGGCGGCCACGCTGGCGCTTGCTGCCTGCTCGAGCGTCCCGCCGCAACCGCCGCCCGAGCTTCCACCCGAGTGGTTCGGCCCGGCCTCGGCCGCTCCGCTCGATGAGCAGGCGCTGGCCGACTGGTGGCAGCGCTTCGACGACCCGCAGCTGAGCGCCGTGGTGCAGCGCGCCATGCAGCGCAACCATGACGTGCGCCTGGCCATGCAGCGGGTCGAGGCGGCACGCGCGCAGCTGCGCCAGTCGCGCGCCGGGCTGTTCCCGACCTTCGACCTGCCCGGCTCGGCCAGCCGGCAATGGATCGAGAACGATCAGCAGGCGCCGGCCGAAGGCCCGCTCGCCGAGATCGTGCCGGACGACGACTGGATCAGCTTCGACAGCTGGGAGCTGGCCCTGCAGGCCACCTGGGAGCTCGACCTGTTCGGCGCCACCCGAGCCCGCAGCGAGGCCGCCGGCCAGGCGTTGCGCTCGGCCCAGGCGCAGGCGGTCGCCGCCCGCCTGGCGGTGGCCGCCAACGCCGCGCAGGGCTACCTGCAGTTGCGGGCGCTGGCGGCGCAGCGCGCCTTGCTGGTCGAGGCCATCGCCATTGCCCGCGAACTCGAGCGCATCGCCGGGCTGCTGTTCCATGCCGGCGAAGTGACCCGCCTGGACGTCGAGGCCACCGCGGCGGAGCGCGCCGGGCTTGAAGCCGAGCTCGGCGCGCTGGAGATCGACCTGGCCGAAGCCGGGCTCGCACTCGACACGCTGCTGGCCGAGCCACCGGGCAGCCATGCCGCACGCCTGGCCGAGCCGGCGCCGATCCCGCTGGCGCAGGACCCCATCCCGGCCGGCCAACCGATCGACCTGCTGCGCCGACGGCCGGACCTGATCGCCGAGGCGGCACGCCTGCGCGGCAGCGAACTGGAGGCGCTGGCGGCACGCCGCGACCTGTTCCCGACCCTGGCCGTACAGGCCGCGGTCGGCCGTTCGGGGCTGGCCCTGGGGGACGCGATTTCCAGCGCGTCGAACTTCGCCCGGGTCGGCGCGACCTTTGGCCTGCCGTTTCTCGACTACCGCCGACGCGGCGCGGCCATCGACCTGGCCGATGTCGAGAACCGCAGCGCCTACATCGGTTTCGAGCAGGCCCTGGCCGAGGCGCTGGAAGAGGTCGAGCGCGCGCTGGCGCGGATCGACGGGCAGACCCGGCGGCACGCCGCGCTCGAACGCACCCTGGCGTATCGCCAGCGCACCTATGCCCTGGCCCAGCGCAGCTACCGGGTCGGCGAGGTGAACCTCAGCGAAGTGCTCGACGCCCAGCGCGGCGCGCTCCAGGCGCGCCAGCGCGCGGTCGCCGGGCGCTCGGCGCTGGCCACCGCCCAGGTCGCCCTGTTCGTCGCGCTGGGGGGCGGTTGGACGGGCGCGAGCGAGGGCCCCGCGCACGCCGGAGACGACTGATCGGCTGCGACGCTCGCGGCGCTGCACCGCTACCGGCTGGCGGTGTAATATCCGCGGCTTTTGCCACTGGCGCGACCTTGGGCTTTGCTAAAGAGCGCGCGAACGTCTCCGATCAAGACCGGTAAACAAGGGAAATCCCATGCTGGAAAAGCTGTTCCAACTCAAGGCTCACCACACCACGGTGCGCACCGAGATCCTCGCCGGTCTCACGACCTTTCTGACGATGGCCTACATCCTGTTCGTCAACCCGAGCATCCTTGCCGAGGCCGGGATGGACCACGGCGCGGTGTTCGTCGCTACCTGCCTGGCCGCGGCCATCGGCTCGGCGGTGATGGGCCTGCTGGCCAACTACCCGATCGCGCTGGCGCCGGGCATGGGGCTGAACGCCTTCTTCACCTACACCGTGGTGCTGACCATGGGCTACACCTGGCAGACCGCGCTGGGCGCCGTGTTCCTCTCCGGTGCGATCTTCTTCGCGCTGTCGATCTTCAAGATCCGCGAGTGGATCATCCACAGCATTCCGCTGGCCCTGCGCGCCGGCATCGCCGCGGGCATCGGCCTGTTCCTGGCGATCATCGCGCTGAAGAACGCCGGCATCGTGGTCGACAACCCGGCCACCCTGGTCGGCCTCGGCGACCTCACCAGCGGCGGGCCGCTGCTGGCCTGCCTGGGCTTCTTCGTGATCGCCGCACTGGCCTACCGCAAGGTCACCGGCGCGGTGATGATCGGCATCCTGCTGGTCACCGGGCTGTCGATCGTGCTCGGCCTCTCCGAACTGGGCTCGGTGGTCTCGATGCCGCCGTCGCTGGCGCCGACCCTGCTGCAACTGGACATCGCCGGCGCACTGGACATCGGCCTGCTCTCGGTGATCTTCGCCTTTCTCTTCGTCGATCTGTTCGACACCTCCGGCACCCTGATCGGTGTCGCACAAAAGGCCGACCTGCTGGACAAGGACGGCCGCATGCCGCGCCTGGGCCGCGCCCTGCTGGCCGACAGCACCGCGACCATGGCCGGTGCCGCGCTGGGCACCTCGACCACCACCAGCTACATCGAGTCGGCCGCCGGCATCAGCTCCGGCGGGCGCACGGGCCTGACCGCCTGCGTGGTCGCCCTGCTGTTCCTGCTCAGCCTGTTCTTCGCCCCGCTGGCTGGCGCCGTGCCGGCCTACGCCACCGCCCCGGCGCTGCTGTTCGTCGCCGTGCTGATGATGAGCAGCCTGGCCGGCATCGACTGGGACGACCTCACCGTCGCCGCGCCGGTGGCCATCGCCGCGCTGGCCATGCCGCTGACCTTCTCCATCGCCAACGGCATCGCCTTCGGCTTCATCGCCTGGACCGCCATCAAGCTGCTGGCCGGCCGCTGGCGCGAGCTGAGCCCGGCGATGTGGATCCTCTCGGCGCTGTT
Organism: Stutzerimonas balearica DSM 6083; assembly: GCF_000818015.1. Classification (NCBI taxonomy): domain Bacteria; kingdom Pseudomonadati; phylum Pseudomonadota; class Gammaproteobacteria; order Pseudomonadales; family Pseudomonadaceae; genus Stutzerimonas; species Stutzerimonas balearica. Next base: position 849,025 of record NZ_CP007511.1, on the reverse strand, counting down.
CGTGATCAAGCTGGGCTTCTTCAACGGCTGATGGCGCCTGGTAGCGCTGGGCTGAAGCCCACCCTACCGTCCCCGCACAGCGTTCAAGCGTCGGGTGGGCTTCAGCCCACCAAAGCCCCGTGCGGGACCGGACCAGCCCTGACAACCCGCGCCGGCGCGCCGTACAATCCGCGCCCTTGCTGTTGCGCTGGTGGATGAGGTTTTTCCATCCACCTTTGTCACGCGAACGGTGGATGAAAAAACCGCCTTCCACCTACGATCTACCTACCATTTCAAGAGCCATCATGAGCGCTCCGCAATTCGCCCCCGCCACCTACGCCGCCCAACTCGCCGAGAAAGCCGCCCGGCTGGCGGAGCTGCTGGCGCCCTTCGCCGCACCGGCAGCGGAGATCTTCGACTCGCCGCGCGAGCATTACCGCCTGCGTGCCGAGTTCCGCCTGTGGCGCGAGGATGGCCAGCGCCACTACGCGATGTTCGAGCCCGGCGACAAGCACAAGGCGATCCTGATCGACGACTTCCCCATCGCCAGCCGCCGCATCAACGAGCTGATGCCACAGCTGAAGGCCGCCTGGCAGGCTTCGGAAGTCCTCGGTTTCAAGCTGTTCCAGGTCGAATTCCTCACCACGCTGGCCGGCGACGCGCTGATCACCCTCGCCTATCACCGCCCGCTGGACGAGGCCTGGCAGGCCGAAGCCGAACAGCTCGCCGCCCGGCTGGGCGTGAGCCTGGTCGGCCGTTCGAAGGGCAAGCGCATCGTCATCGGCCGCGATTACGTGGAAGAGGAGCTGGTGGTCGCCGGGCGGACCTTCCGCTACCGCCAGCCGGAAGGCGCCTTCACCCAGCCCAACGGCGAGGTCTGCCAGAAGATGCTGGGCTGGGCGTACGAGGCGCTCGGCGAGCGCGACGACGACCTGCTCGAGCTCTACTGCGGCAACGGCAATTTCACCCTGCCGCTGGCCACCCGCGTGCGCCGGGTGCTGGCCACCGAGATCAGCAAGGCCTCGGTCAACGCCGCGCTGGCCAACATCGCGGATAACGGCGCAGGCAACATCGAACTGGTGCGCCTCTCCGCCGAGGAGCTGACCCAGGCCCTGAACGAGGTGCGCCCGTTCCGCCGGCTGGCCCACATCGACCTGAAGAGCTACCAGTTCGGCAGCATTTTCGTCGACCCGCCGCGCGCCGGCATGGACCCGGACACCTGCGAGCTGGCCCGCCGCTTCGAGCGCATCCTCTACATCTCCTGCAACCCCGAGACGCTGGCCGCCAACATCGCCCAGCTGCACGACACCCATCGCATCGAGCGTTGTGCGCTGTTCGACCAGTTCCCCTATACCCACCACATGGAAGCCGGGGTGCTGCTGGTCCGCCGCTGAGCCATGCGCCGCCTTGCCCCTGGCGGCGGCGCACTTCCATAATCGGTCGCACAAGAACGAGACCGAGCTGCCATGGCCATCGCGCGCGAATACCTGGACCAACACGGCCTGATCATCGGCGTATCGCCCGAGCGCTTTCGCGCCATGGCCATGCCGCTGCTGTTCGATCACCTGAATGCGCAGTGCGAGGGGACCATCGCGGTCAACCGCGAAGCGCGCATCGTCTGGATGAACGACAAGTACGCCGAGAAGATCGGCATCCGCGAGCCGGCCAGCGCGCTGGGCAAGGAAGTCGAGCAGGTACTGCCGGCCAGCCGCCTGCGCGAAGTGGTACAGAGCGGCCAACCGAGCATGCTCGATTTGATGGCCTTTGGCAGCGAGCACTTCGTGGTCACCCGCATCCCGCTGCGCGACGAGGACGGCACGCTGGTCGGCGCGCTGGGCTTCGTGCTGTTCGACCGCGCCCGCCACCTCAAGCCGCTGATGGCCAAGTACAGCCACCTGCAGACCCAGCTGCTGGCCACCCAGAACGAACTGGCCAAGGCCCGCCGTGCGCGCTACACCATCGCCGGCTTCATCGGCACCAGTGCCGCGGCCGGCGAGATCAAGCGCCAGGCCCGCCGGGCCGCGCAGCTCGACGCCACGGTGCTGCTGCGCGGCGAGACCGGCACCGGCAAGGAACTGCTCGCCCAGGGCATCCACAACCTCTCGCCACGGGCGCGCGGCCCCTTCGTCGCGGTGAACGTCGCGGCGATCCCGGAAAGCCTGGTGGAAGCCGAGCTGTTCGGCACCGCGCCCGGCGCCTTCACCGGGGCCGACCGCAAGGCGCGCATCGGCAAGTTCGAGGTCGCCAATGGCGGCACCCTGTTCCTCGATGAGATCGGCGACCTGCCGCTGGCGCTGCAGGCCAAGCTGCTGCGCGTGCTGCAGGAGCAGGAGGTCGAGCCGCTGGGCTCCAACCAGGTCAAGCCGCTGAACGTGCGGGTGATCGCCGCCACGCACATCGACCTCGAGGCCAGGGTGGCCGCCGGCGAATTCCGTGACGACCTCTACTATCGGCTCAACGTCCTGGCGCTGCGCGTGCCGCCGCTGCGCGAGCGCCCGACGGACATCCCGGCGCTGGTCGAACATCTGCTCGACGACATCGCCAACCGCTCCGGGCAGGCGCCGATGGAGCTGAGTCAGGAGGCGCTGGCCCTGCTCTGCGCGCAACCCTGGCGCGGCAACGTGCGGGAGCTGGGCAACCTGCTAGAACGCGCACAGTTGTGTGCCGAAGGCCCGCAGCTGACCGCCACCGACCTGCTGCCGCTGCTCGCCGAGCCCGTCACCGAGGGCGAGCCGGCAGTCGCCGTCGCGGCGCCGGCTGCCGTCGCCTCCTCGCCGCCACCGGGCGCCCCCGTGCCACCGCTGGCCATGACCCTGGCCGAAGCCGAGCGCCAGGCCCTGCAGCATGCCCTGCAGGCCTGCGCGGGCAATCGCCGGCGGGCCGCGGGGGTGCTCGGGATCTCGCGTGCAAGCCTCTACAGCAAGCTCCAGCTGCACGGCATCGGCGGGCGCTGAACCGCGGCAGGATCGGGCCGGCTGTTCTACCTTCATGGCAGGGCCGCCGATTTCCGGCGCCGTCAGGGGTAGGATGCGATGACCGACGATGCAGGCAAACTGGTTTTGAGACTGGCCGTGGGCGTGCTGATTCTGCTGCACGGGATTCACAAGCTGCTGCATGGCGTCGACGGCATCGCCGGCATGCTCGCCGGCCATGGGCTGCCGAGCGTGCTCGCCTATGGCGTCTACCTCGGCGAGGTGGTCGGCCCGCTGCTGGTGATTCTCGGCCTGTACACGCGTCTCGGCGCCCTGCTGATGCTGGGCAACATGCTGGTCGCCCTGGCCCTGGCGCACCGCGCCGAGCTGGCCTCGCTGGGGCCGATGGGCGGCTGGGCGATCGAACTGCAGGCGCTGTTCCTGTTCGGCTCGCTGGCGATCCTGCTGCTTGGTGCCGGGCGCTTCAGCCTCGGCGGGGCGAACGCCCGCTTCAACTAGCCGCGCCTGGCGCCCGGTGCCGCCGCGCCGGGCGACCGATCATCGCCTTCGCGCGCACCCTTCGTTTCACTGGCATGGCATTGGCTTGAGCGGTCCTTGCGTCGCCTTGACGCAACCGATCGATAACAAGAAAAAGGACCCATCCATGCCTTCGATACCCCCTCTTGCACTGGCTCGCGTCGGCCTGCCGCTGGCTTCGCTTTGCCTTGCCCTGGCCAGCGAAACGGCTGCGGCCGCCGGCTGCACCGAGCTGATCGGCACCGGCATACCGGCCGAGGCCATCGCCCTGCCGACCCGTGGTGCGCAGGTCACCGCCGCCGTGGCCAGGCCAGCCGACGGCACGACTCCAGCCTACTGCGACCTGAGCGCCGAGATTCGCCCGGTCGACCCCGCCGCACCGGCGATCCGCATGCGTCTGGCGCTGCCCGAGCGCTGGAACCGCAAGGCCCTGATGCTCGGCGGTGGCGGCTACAACGGCAGCGTGCCGAACGTCGCCGGCAACGTTCCGGCCGGCCCGCTGGACCGGCCCACACCGCTGGGCCGGGGCTATGCGGTGTTCGGCAGCGACTCGGGGCATGTCGCCGACCCGCTGCACCCCGGCGCCTTCGCCTGGAACGAAGAAGCGCTGGCCAACTACGCGCACGACGCGCTGAAAAAGACCCGCGACACCGCGATCGAGCTGATCCGCCTGCGCTACGGCGCTGCGCCCGAACGCAGCTACTTCGCCGGCGGTTCCACCGGCGGGCGCGAGGCGCTGGCGGTGGTGCAGCAATGGCCGACCGACTTCCAGGGTGCGATCGCCCTCTACCCCGCCTACAACGCCGCCGCGCTGAACCTGCAGTTCGGCCGCATCAGCCGCACCCTGGCCGCACCCGGTGCCTTTCCCAGCCTGGAGCAGCGCGCCGCCCTGCTCGAGGCGGCGCTGCAGGCCTGCGATCAGCTGGACGGCGTGCGCGACCGCGTGATCAGCCACCAGGCCGCCTGCAATGCTCGCTTCGACCCCGCGCGGGCCCGGCTCGATGGCCGCCCGCTGCGTTGCCGAGGCGGGGCCGCGGGCGGCGAGCGCTGCCTGTCGGATGCTCAGATCACCGCCCTGCGCGTAATCGACACGCCGATCCGCTTCGCCAGGCCGCTGGCCAGCGGCGAACGCGGCTACCCGGGCTTCAACGCCTGGGGCACCGACTTCGGCCGCCCCGGCGGTGGCCTGCAGCAGGTGGTCAACCGGCTGGGCCTCAACACCCTGCCACCGGTCTACCCGATGCCGCCGCATGGCACCGGCTTCGAGGAGGGCGCGCCCTACCACGCCGGTTTCTGGGACGAGTGGATTCGCCACTTCGTGACACGCAACCCGGCCTTCGACTCGCTGACCTTCGACCCGCAGCGGCCCGGTCCCTGGCAGGCGCGCATCGATCAGCTGTCGCTGCGCCAGGACGTCAACCGCACCGACCTTTCGGCCTTCGCCAGGGCCGGCGGCAAGCTGCTCATCGCCCATGGCACCGCCGACCAGCTGGTCAGCAGCCGCGCCAGCGCCGAGTACTACCGGCGCATCCGCCGCGATATGGGCCCCGGCAAGACACGCCAGTTCCTGCGCTATTACGAGATCCCCGGCTATGGCCACGCCGCCAGTACCCAATTCAACGCCGCCTGGGATTCCTTGAGCGCCCTCGAGGCCTGGGTCGAGCACGGCCGTGCGCCACGCCGCCAGACCGTCACCGATACGGTCGGGGTGCCGGGCCGCACGCGGCCGCTATGCGAGTACCCGAGCTGGCCACGCTATGTCGGCAAGGGCGACGTCAACCGCGCCGAGAGCTTTGTCTGCAGCCCCGCCCGGGGTGCGCACCGCTGACAGGCGGGGTCCAGCCAGCTGGACACCCCGAGCCGACCAGGCGTCAGCCCTGATGGACATGTCCAGCCAACTGGACATGTCCATCCCTCGCCCTGACCGCCTGCAGGCCTCGCCACGGGCCGGCTGGCGACCGCTACCGACGATACCGCACGGCTGGCACGCCTTTCGCTCCGCCTGTTGCGGCCGTGCGCACACGGCCCCGGCCAGTGCCGGTACAGAACAACAACAAGAGGACACACCATGCGACTGCACCATCGATCCGTCTGCCCGCTGCTCGCCAGCGCCCTCGCCCTGGCCGTCGCCGGCCCGGCCAGCGCCGCCTTCGTCGAGGACAGCAAGGCCAGCATCGATCTGCGCAACTTCTACATGAACCGCGATTTTCGCTCCGGCGACGGCCAGTCCAAGGCCGAGGAATGGGCGCAGGGCTTCATGCTGAAAATGGAATCGGGCTACACCGAAGGCCCGCTCGGCTTCGGGCTCGACGCCATCGGCCTGCTCGGGGTGAAGCTCGACTCCAGCCCCGACCGCGTCGGCACCGGCCTTCTGCAGAGCGACCGCGAGGCGCCCAACCGTGCCCAGGACGACTACGGCTCGGCCGGGCTGACGGCCAAGGCGCGGCTGTCGGCCACCACTCTGCACCTCGGCACCCTGCAGCCGCTGCTGCCGGTGGTGATGCGCAACGACAGTCGCCTGCTGCCGCAGACCTTTCGCGGCGCCTGGCTGCAGAGCAAGGAGATCGACGGCCTGACCCTCGATGCCGGCAAGCTCGACCGGGTCAACCAGCGCAACTCTTCGGACAACGAGCAGATGACCGCCTTCAACGGCGGCGAGCGCAACATCGTCTTCGGCCGCCAGACAAGCAGCGACCAGTTCCTGTTTGCCGGCGGCCGCTACGCCTGGTCGCCCGAGCTGAGCACCAGCTACTACTACGGCGGCCTCGAGGACATCTACCGGGAGCACAACCTGGGTCTGGTTCACGTACTGCCGCTCGGCGAGGGGCGCAGCTTCAAGACCGACCTGCGCTACGTGCATCAGACCGATGACGGCGGCAGCAACGTCGACGCCGACGCCTTCGGCCTGCTGTTCAGCTACAAGCACGCGCAACACACCTTCAGCGCCAGCTACCAGCGCCTCGATGGCGATACCGGCTTCGCCTACCTCTCCGGCGCCGACAATTCGCTGATGCACCTGGTGCAGATCAACGACTTCGGCAATCAGGACGAGCGCTCCTGGCAGCTGCGCTACGACCTGGACTTCGCCGGCTTCGGCATTCCCGGCCTGAGCCTGATGACCCGCTACCTGTCCGGCGACAACGTCGAGCGGGGCACCGGGCTCGGCGAAGGCAAGACCTGGGAGCGCAACACCGACATCGCCTACGTCATCCAGAGCGGGCCGCTGAAGAACCTCGGCCTGCGCTGGCGCAACGCGACGACACGCAGCAACTACGCCAGCGACCTGGACGAGAACCGTTTGATCATCAGCTACAGCCTGCCGCTCTGGTAATGCACGCCGGCCGGGCTGCGGCCCGGCCGACGCCGACCGGCCGTCCCCTGCCGGGAACACGGGTGGGGGTATGGGTCTCCACATCGGTACAAGCCGAATCGGGAGGTTTCCAATGCTGGTCTTCGAACCCCTTTACACCCCGGGCCTTGCGCAACTGTCCTACCTGGTCGGCGACAGCAAGGCCGCCATCGCCGCGGTGATCGACCCGCGCCGCGACATCGACGTCTACCTCGACATGGCCCGCGAGCGCGGCCTGCGCATCGCGTACGTGTTCGAGACCCACATCCACGCCGACTTCGCCTCCGGTGCCCAGGCCCTGGCGGCGCGCTGCGGCGCCCGGCTGGTCGGCGGGCGCAGTGACGACTACGGCTTCGCCCTGCACCAGGCCGAGGACGGCGAAACCTTCGCCCTCGGCAAGGTCAGCCTGCAAGTGCTGCATTCGCCTGGGCACACCCCCGAGCACATCTCGCTGCTGCTGCGCGACAACCAGCAGGGCGAACAGCCCTTCGCCCTGTTCACCGGCGACACCCTGTTCAACCTCGACGTCGGCCGCCCCGACCTGCTCGGCGCCGGCAGCGAGCGCGCACTCGCCGCACAGCTGCACCACACCCTGTTCGAGCGCTACCTGCCGCTGGGCGAGCGCATGGAGGTCTACCCCTGCCACGGCGCCGGCTCGGCCTGCGGCAAGTCGATCGGTGACCGTCGCCACTCGACCCTGGGCAACGAGCTGCTGTTCAACCCGGCGCTCAAGCCGCGCAGCGAAGCCGAGTTCGTCGACTGGCTGCTGGCCGAGATGCCCGAACCGCCGCGCCACTATGCCCGGCTGAAGCAGCTCAACGCGCGCCCGGCGCCGCTCAGCGCCGGCCCCGCGCTGCCGGCACCGCTGTCGCCGGAGGAGTTCCGCCAGCGCACCCTCGACCACGAGGCCGTGCAACTGGTCGACGTGCGCTCGATCCTCGCCTTTGGTGGCGGCCACGTGCCCGGCGCGCTGAACATCGCGCTGCGCAACGAGTTCGTGAACTGGGCCGGCTGGATGCTCGACGACCAGCGGCCGATCTACCTGGTCGGCGAGGACAGCGCCGAGGTGCAGCAGGCCACCCTGCAGCTCTATCGCATCGGCCTGGACCGCGTCGAAGGCTACCTGCGCAACGGCATGACCGACTGGCAGAACGCCGGCCTGCCGCTGGAACGGGTGCGCGAGTGGACGGTGGAAGAACTCGACAGCCGCCGCGGCGACCCGCAGGTCCAGGTGCTCGACGTGCGCAGCCCCAACGAGGTACGCCAGGGCCGCGTGCCGGGCGCGCAGCACGCCTTTGTCGCCCACCTGCCCGAGCAGCTCGACCGGCTGGATCGCGACAAGACCGTGGCGGCCTATTGCGGCAGCGGCTACCGCGCCTCGATCGCGGCGAGCATCCTCAAGCGCCATGGCTTCCGCGACGTGGTCAACGTGCCCGGTTCCTGGACCGCCTGGCAGAAGCACGACCTGCCGGTGCAGCAGGCCGGCTGAGCCACTCTAGTGGCCTGTTTGGCTAGTTCAGTTAGTCAATTTCGGCGCGCGAGGCCCCGCTACTGCGTTGCCACTCCTCGCCATAGCCCTGCTATGACTCGTCGCGGCGCCTTGTCTCGGAACCTCGTGCATCCGAACTTGAGTTAACCAACTAGCCGCACAGGCCACTAGTACTCCACCGCCAGGCGGGCGCTGGCCGGCTCGGCCTGGCAGGCCAGCACCCAGCCCTGGCGCAGCTGCGCGCTATCGAGCACCAGGTTGCTGCGCATGCGCGCCTCGCCCTCCACCACCCGGCAGCGGCAGGCGCCGCATACGCCGGAGCGGCAGGCCTGCGGCGGTTGCAGGCCGACCGCTTCCATGGCTTCGAGCAGCGCCTCGCCCGGCTGTACGTCAAGCTCGCGGCGGCGGCCGTCGAGGGTCACCTGCAGGCGGCTGGCGCGCGCTTGGTTGCCTCGCGCGGGGGCAGGCGCGGCGCTGGCGAAACGCTCCAGATGGATGCGCGCCGGCTCCACGCCGTGCTCGGCCAGGGCCTGCACGGCGCCGTCCATGAAGGCCTGCGGGCCACAGACAAAGGCTTCGACGCGCGGCCAGCCGGCGATCTTCTCGGCGATCGCCCGGCTGCTCGGCACGCCCTGCTCGGCGTCGAGCCAGATGCACAGCTGCAGCCGTTCGGGGTGGCGTGCGGCGAGCGCGGCCAGCTCGTCGGCGAAGATCAGCGATTCGGCATCGCGGCTGGCGTAGAACAGGAACACCCGACCGCGCCCCTGCTCGAGCACCGCCTCGAGGATCGCGCGCAGCGGCGTGATACCGCTGCCGGCGCCGAGCAGCAGGTGATCGCCATCCAGATCCCTGGAAACGAAGACACCGGCCGGCGGCAGCAGCTCGACGCGTGCGCCCGGCCGAAGCTGGTCGAGCAGCCAGTTCGAGGCGCGCCCGTCGGGCACGCGCTTGACCGTGATGCGCAGCGTGCCGTCGTTGCCGACCGGCTGCGACAGCGAATAGCAGCGCAGCAGCGGTGGCTCGGCGCAGGGCACACGCAGGGTGACGAACTGCCCCGGTTGCGCAGCGAAGCGTTCCCTGAGCGCCGGCGGCACACGCAGGCTGAACGAAGCGCTATCGGCCGTCTCGGCCTGGCGCGCGCTGACCTCGAGCGTAGCGAAAGCCGGCGCCGCGACCACTGCGGCAGGCGCCGAGCCACTCGCCGGCGCCGTCTGGCGCGGGCCACGCAGCATCGACCAGGCCAGCTTGCGGCGCAGCAGCAGCACGTAGCCGATATGCAGGCCCACCAGGGTCAGCGCCAGGTTGGCGAAGAACTCGTGCACTTCCTCGGGGTCGCCCAGCCAGCCGACGAAATCGATGTCACTGGCGGCACCGAACAGCTCCGGGCTGACGCCCGGCAGGTCGGCCAGCACGTCGCCGTTATCGACCATGCCCAGGCCGATCAGGCTGGCCAGCGCCAGGCTGACCAGGGTGGCAAAGGTCAGCCAGCTGCCGAACGCGCCGAGGCTCGGCTTGCGTGGTTGCGCCGGCAGTAACCGCGGGAAGCCACGCGGGCGCAGCAGGGCAATCACCAGCCGCGCGAGCAGCAGCCCGACCAGGCCGTAGCCCAGCCAGACATGCAGTAGCTCGGCATCGTCGCCGGTCAGGTAGACCGCGACGAAGAAACCGGCCAACAGCCAGTGGAACAGACGAAAACGGTTGAAAACGGCCACGACGGCGATCCTCTCTGATGGATGCCGCACTTGTAGGCCGCCGAGCTGAAGCGAAGCTGAACGCCATCGCCGCGCGGCGTTCAGCTTCGCGTAAGAAGCGCCGGCTAGGCTGCGCTCAACCCACCTGGAGAGCGCTTTATGAAAGCCCACTGGATCGCCCTGGCCTGCTGCCTCAGCCTGCCCGCCCTGGCCGAAACCGAACACCCGCTCTTGCCCGGCTACGCCACCCAGGCACGCCAGGCCGATCCGGCCTTCGCCGGCTTCTCCGCCGAGCGCGGCAAGGCGCTGTACTTCGCCGAGGAGCAGCGCGACGGCAAGATCATGAGCTGCACCACCTGCCATACCGCCGACCCGCGCCAGGCCGGCAAGACCCCCGCGCACCGCAAGGTCGACCCGCTGGCACCGGTGGCCAACCCCGAGCGCTTCACCGACCTGAAGAAGGTCGAGAAGTGGTTCCGCCGCAACTGCGACGATGTCTTCGCCCGCGAATGCACGGCACAGGAAAAAGGCGACTTCATCAGCTGGATCACTGGCCTGAAGTAGGAGCACGCCCATGAAACGCATCGTTGCGCTTGCCACCCTCACCGGGCTGGCCCTCGCGCTGACCCTCGGCGGCTTCAGCCTAGCCGGCGACGACGAACATCACGAACGCAAGGACTACAAGAGACCCAAGCGCCTGGCCGTGCCCAGCGACGCACCGCTGGTATGGAAGGAGGAATGCGCCGCCTGCCACATGCTCTATTCGCCCGGCCTGCTGCCGGCCGATGCCTGGCGCGAGCAGATGCGCACCCTCGGCGACCACTACGGCAGCAACGCCTCGCTGGACCCAGTGCAGGAAAAGGAAATCCTCGATTTCCTGGTCCGCGCCTCGGCCACCAACCGCTTGCCGGTCGAGCCGTCGCCGACCGCCGGCGAGCCGCCGCGCATCAGCCAGACCCGCTGGTTCGAGCGCAAGCACCACGAGGTCAGCGAGGCCAAGTTCGCCCGCGAGGCAGTCGGTGGCCGCTTCAACTGCGTGGCCTGCCACCGCGACGCCGAGCGCGGCGACTTCGACGAGGACCACGTGAAGATCCCGCGCTGAGGCGATGGCCTGTGCGCCCTGTTCATTCCATGGAGAGAAACCGATGACGACCCCTACCCTGCGCGGCGCCCTGGCACTGTCGCTGCTGCTGAACCTCGGCGTGCTCGGCACGCTGGCCTGGCAGAAGCTGGCCACCGACGGCCTGCCGATGCCTTCCGGCGCGCCGACCGCGCTGTCACGTGAGTTGCAGCTGAGCGCCGAACAGCTCGGCCGCTGGCATGACCTGCGCGCACCCTACCTGGCTCGCCTGCGGGCCGCCGAGACGGCGCTGGCCGAGCAGCACCAGCGGCTGCTCGACGCGCTGCTTGGCGAGCGCGCAGACCCGCAGCGCATCGCCGGCGAACAGGCGCGCCTGGCCGAATTGCGCGAGGCGCGCCAGCAGTTGCTGGTCGAGCAGTTGCTGGCTGAGCGCGAGTTGCTCGATGCGCGGCAGCGAGATCGGCTGGTGGGCTATCTGGCTGCGCAGGATGCCGTGGGGGCGGTTGCCGTGGGGCGATAGCTTCGGCACGGGCGCCGGGCCGGGCTCTTTGCGGCTGGCTCGGCGCTGCCGACTTTCACGCGTCAGCCCTTCGCAGAAGCGCTTCGGGGCTGCTGGCTGCACCCTTCGTTTCGCCCTGCGGGGCGATTCACTTTCTTCACTCGCCGGATGGCCGGCCCCCAAAAAGCAAGCAAAAACGCTTGTCTCTCCATCGGATCCCGCATTCCACCCGCGCTCCGGAAACGGCGTACAAGAGCACGCCTGGTCCTCTCGCCGCGCCCATACCGCTCGCCCTGACACAACGACTGCGCTCACCCTCCTGAAGGGGCATGACAGGTCGTGCACAGAATGCAACGCCAAAGCCACTTCTCGTTCTTGTGCAGGCGACTCGGACCTCGATCCCGTCAGGAGGCCGAGCGGAGGTGTTGCGCAGGGGACGCGAGGCATGGACGCCTGGCGAGCAACGAAGGGGCCGAGGCACCCCGTCGTGAGAGGGCGCCGAGCCCGGCCACCAGTGCGAAGGAAGTCTGGCCGCCAAGCGGGCGGCCCCGGATGTCGGGCGCGCTGTCTCTTTGGCTGCTTTCCCTGCGAGCAACGCAACACGAAGCGAAGCGGAGCAACAGCCGCAGGCTGGCCCGAAGGGCGAGCGATGCGAGTCAAGTGACTCGGCCGGGGGCCGAAACCCGAGGCAGCAGCACACGCGGCAACCGCTCCTACCCTCGAACGAAATCAAACGCCTGAAACTGCAGGCTTGCCGATCCAGGCCACACCCCGATAACTCAATAAAGGAAGAATGGCCACGTACCTGCGGGGCAGCGGTAGCGTTTAAACCTGCAGCCCCACCACTCAGCCCTCCCGTGGCGGGCGGCTCCCCGGCGCCGCTGTCGCTGCCGGCTGCCCCCCACCGGCACGCGCCAACCGGCGTGCGGCGGGCTGCTCGTCGCGCTCCCGATCGGCCGTGGTATTGCCCAGCAAACTGCCGGTCGCCACCTGCAGGTACGCCTGCAAATCACGCAGCATCGGCGCCGCACGGGCGGCATCCTCGATGCGCTCGGCCGCGGCATCGGTGCCGAGCCGGTAGCGGTACAAGCGCGGCTCGAGGTCCTTGGGCTGCACCAGTACCTGGTCGCCGCGCAGTATCGCCACGGTCTGGTCGCTGCCCGAGGGTTTGATGATGCCGAAGCCCGGATCGCGCTCGTCCAGCGCCAGCAGATCGCGGCCCCAGCACTGGTGGCGCACTTCGCCCCCGAGACGGCCCATGATGGTCGGCACCACGTCGACCTGGGTGCCGACTATCTGGCGCCGCGCACCAAAGGTTTCGGTCACGCCCGGGGCGATCAGCAGCAGCGGTACATGGAAGCGGAACAGGTCCATTTCGGTGAGCTGCTCCGGCGCGCCGAAGCCATGGTCGCCGACCACCACGAACAGGGTGTCGTTGAACCAGGGTTTCTGCCGGGCCTGCTCGAAGAAGCGGCCCAGCGCCCAGTCGGCGTAGCGCATCGCGGTCAGGTGCTCGTCGAGCGAGCCATGCCCGCTGACCGCCTGCACCGGCAACGGATCGGGCAGCGCATAGGGCGTGTGGTTCGACAGCGTCTGCAGCAGTGCGTAGAACGGTTTGTCCTGGCCCAGCGCGTCGAGCTCCTGCACCGCGCGGTCGAACATGTCCTGGTCGGAAACGCCCCAGGTCGGGTCGGAGACCACCGGGTCGACATAGTCGTTGCGGCCGACGAAACGGGTCATGCCCTGGTTGCCGAAAAAGCCCAGCTGGTTGTCCCAGGCGAAATCGCCGTTGTAGACGTAGACATCGTTGAACGCACGCGCGCTGAGCAGTTGCGGCAGGCCGGAGAAGCGGTGGCTGCCCTCGGGCGACTGCATCAGGTATTCGAAGCCCGGCAGGTTGGGAAAGCAGGCCATGCTGGCGAACATGCCCTGGTGGGTGTGGGTGCCGTTGGCGAAGAAGCGCTCGAACAGCAGGCCCTCGCCGGCCAGCCGGTCGAAGTTCGGGGTGATGCCGTCGCGGCTGCCCAGCGCGCCGACATACCGCCCGGCAAAGCTCTCCATCAGGATCACCACCACGTTGCGCACCGGTAGCCGGCCGGCCTCGGGCGCCTGGTAGTCGCGGCGCACCGCGGCCAGCTCGCCGTCAACCAGCCGATCGTTGCCGGTCAGCAACAGCACGCGGGTGCGCGCCAGGGCCTCGCCTTCGGGCAGTACGGCTTTCCAGGCGTTGTCACGGTGATCGGAATAGCGGTTCTTCGCCGCCTCGTAGAGCGACAGCGCCGGGTTCAGGCCGAGCTGGTTGACGAACACCGAGTCGGTGGTGAAGGCATCGCCCCAGCGCAGCGGTGGGCCCTGGCGCAGGGTGCCACGGGCGGCGACCACGCTGACCAGCACCAGCGCGACCAGCGTCGCACCGCGCCAGTGCCAGCCCAGCGGCGCCGGGCTGCGCGGCCTGCTGGCCAGCGCGCCGACCTGCGGCCGGCAACGGCGGTCGAGCCAGCCGAACAGCAGCGACCAGAGCAGCGTCAGCCCACCCCAGACGCCGAGCAGCTTCAGTACCGGAAAGCCGTGCCAGAGCATGCTGAGGACGGTCGCCGGATCTTCGGACAGGTACTGGAAGACCAGGCTGTTCAGGCGCTGGTGAAACTCCTGGTAGAAGTTCAGCTCGATCATCCCGAGCAGGATCACCAGGCTGGCGCAAACGTCCAGCCAGACGCGCTGCAGCCTGCGCGCGGCCATCGCCCGGCGGCTGAGCACCGCCAGCGAAAGCGGCAGGAGGATGTAGACAAGCAGGCGCAGGTCGAAGCGCAGGCCGTTGCCGAAGCCTTCGAGCAGGGTTCCCAGGCTGGCATCACCGAGCAGCTCGCGGTTGAACAGCAAGAGCGCCAGGCGCAGCAGGGAGAACAACACCAGCAGCGCAAGCGCGCTGCCGGTCATGAACAGCAGGTGGTGGCGCAGGCCTGGCTGGCCGGCCGAGGCGCGAGCGATTCCATCGGTCATGAAAGGGTTCCTGGGCAGATCGGAAGAGGACTCAAAGCAGGATCACCGCCCAGACCACGGCGATAAGCGTCATGGTCAGCAGCTGGGCGGCGCTGCCCATGTCCTTGGCGCGCTTGGACAGCGGGTGCAGTTCCAGCGAGATGCGGTCGACGGTGGCCTCGATCGCCGAGTTGAGCAGCTCGACGATCGGCGCCAGGAGCACCACAGCGATCAGCACGGCGCGCTCGACGCGGCTGACATCGAGCAGAAACGCCAGCGGGATCAGCAGCAGGTTGAGCAACACCACCTGGCGGAAGGCCGCCTCGCCCACATAGGCCGCGCGCAGCCCGGCCAGCGAATAGCCGCCGGCCTGGACGATACGCCGCAAGCCCTGGCGCCCCTTGAGCGTGGCCGCATCGAGCGACTCGGCTAACGGTTCAGTGTCCATCGTCGACCTCTTGGGCGCCGAGCAGGGCCGCCTGGTAGTGCGCCTGCAGCGCGGCCCAGTCGCCGGTCGAGATCGCCGGGGCACGCCGGCGCAGCTGGTCCATGTCGCGTCGCGAGGCCTGCCGAGGCCACAGGCGCCGGCGGCATTTCTCCAGATCGAGCAGCGCCACCTCGACCTGTGCGTCCGCACCTTCGCCGTCCACGCGCAGGAAGATGTGCTTGGGGTAGAGGCAGC
Source organism: Stutzerimonas balearica DSM 6083 (assembly GCF_000818015.1). Lineage (NCBI taxonomy): Bacteria > Pseudomonadati > Pseudomonadota > Gammaproteobacteria > Pseudomonadales > Pseudomonadaceae > Stutzerimonas > Stutzerimonas balearica. Next base: position 833,827 of record NZ_CP007511.1, on the reverse strand, counting down.
CGTGCTGCCAGCCGGCCCGATGCAGGCGCGCGAGCATTTCACCCAGGCGCTGCAGCAGCCGGGCCTGCACCGCGGCATCACGCAGGTGACGCGCGTCCTGATACCACTGCTCGAGGCTGACGAAGCCGCTCAGCTCCTCGGTGACCAGCAACGCCTGCCATTGCCCGGCCGGACGCTGCGCCGCGCAGTAGACCACCCGCGGTACCCGGATGCCGAGCCGCTCCAGGGCGCGCAGCGCCTGGTATTCGCGCAGCGCCGTGGGGCGGCCGAACGGGTGCGCCAGCGAGCGGTACAGGTGGCCGGTCTGGCGCTTGCAATACAGCAGCGGCCGTTGCGGATCGGCCAGGCGCAGGCGCTTGACGCCACTCTCGCCGTCACGCCGCCGGTTGGGCTCCTCGACCCACTCGCCCTGCGCCTCCCACCAGCGCTGAAAGGTGCTGGCCTGCGCCTGCGCTCCGGGTATCACCAATGGCATGCCCATGGTCAGCTCCGCTTGCGCAGTACGTAGACCCGCCACATCGCGTAGCCGGGCAGGAAGTCGCGGTGGCCGAGGATATCGAAGCCGGCCTCGGCGAATTCCGCCTCGACCAGCCCGCGCGGTACCACGAAGCGGTTCTGGTTTTCCTTGGCCGGGCGCCGGCGCTCCAGGCGCTTGCGCTTCCACGCCTTGTAGTTGCCGTCGACCCACAGCGAGAGGATCAGGGTGTCGCGGGTGACGCGGTGGAATTCGCGCAGCATCGCCAGCCGGTGCTGCGGGTCGGCCACGTGATGCAGCAGACGCATGCAGAAGATCGAGTCCACCGCACTGTCGTGCATGTCGATGTCGAACGCCGAGGTCTGAAAGGTCTCGACCCGCGCGACCACTTCAGGCGGCTGCTCGCTCTGGGCGACGGCCAGCATGTCGGCCGAGTTGTCGGCGGCAAAGATCATCCGGCTGGGGTGCTCGGCCAGCAGCGGCCAGAAGCGCCCGGCGCCGCAGGGCAGATCGAGCACCAGGTCCGGTTCGCCGGCGCGGGTCAGCGCCCAGCGGGCGAGCTGTTCGTCGCGCCAGTGCGACAGGCGCCGCGCGATGCCGTCCTGGTGCTTGTGCAGGTACTGGTAGGCGTGGTCGCGGTCGTACTTGCGGGAAAAGTCCAGTTCGATGGGGTTGGATCGAGGCATGACGGGCACCGCTCTATGAAGGTCACGCCCCAACCTAGCCTGACCGCCATCAAGGCCCCGTCAAAAGACTGTGAAAAAAACGTCAAGAACCGAGCGCCACGCTGAAACAGCTGCCGCACGGTTGCTGCGCCTGCACGCGCACCTGCCAGCCCTGGTGCGCGCAGATCCTGCGCACCAGCGAAAGCCCGAGGCCGAGGCCCTCGCCGCGATTCTCGGCACCGCGCACGAACGGCTGGAACATGCGTTCCTGCTGCTCCGGCGGAATGCCGACGCCGCTGTCCTCGACACGAAAGCCGCCGCGTTCGAGCACCAGGCGGATGCCGCCGCTGTCGGTGTAGTGCAGTGCGTTGCGCAACAGGTTGGACATCACCGTGCCGAGCAGCGTGTGGTTGTACAGCCTCTCGTCGTCGCCTTCGCGAACCACCTCGAAGGCCAGCCCCTTCTCGCGCATCGGCGGCGCCCAGCGCTCGCTCTGCTCACGCGCCACCTCGTCCAGGCTGGCGCTGCCGCCAAAGGCGAGCTGCTGATCGGGGCGCGAGCGTGCCAGCAGAAGAAAGGTCTCGACCAGCGCCTGCATTTCTTCGGCGGCGCGCTGGATACGCTCGGCCTGGCGCCGCGAGCGCTCGGGCAGCTCGCCGGCCAGCAGCAGTTCGCAGGCCCCGAGCACCACCATCAGCGGGGTGCGCAGCTCATGGCTGACGTCGGCGGTGAACAGCCGTTCGCGCTCGAGCGTCTGGCGCAGCTGGCCGAGCGTGCTGTCGAAGGCCGCGGCCAGATGGCCGACCTCGTCGTCGGCGTACTGCAGGGCCAGCGGCGGCGCCAGTGGATGCAACTGGTCGCGATGACGTACCTGCAGCGCCAGGCGGCTCACCGGCGCCATCACCTTGTCCGCCATCAGCCGGCCGAGCAGCCAGGCGCCGAGCACGCTGAGCACGAAGCCGGCGAGCACGGTGTTGAACAGGGCGTTCTCGCGCTCCTCGAACTCGTTCTGCTCCTCCATCAGCACATAGCGCTCGCCATCCAGGTCGCGCACGTAGACGTAGTACGCCTCGTTGCCGCGCACCACCTCGGTGAAACCTTCGGCCAGCGCGGCGAAGCCGTCGGGCAGCGGGTGCTCCGGTAGCGCGGTGCTGAAGAACAGGGTGCGCGCATCCAGCCGCGGCGGCTGGCCGCTGGGCAGGTCCTCATGCAGGACGGTGTCCATCTCGCGGCCCATTTCCTCGGTCACCAGCTGCGACTCGATGGAATAGACCACCGCGACGATCCCAAGCGAGAACATGCCGCTGACCAGCAGCGTCATCAGCGTGAAGGCAATGACGATGCGGCGGGCGAAAGGCTGCTTAGCGAGCATCGCTCTGCTCCGCCAGGCGGAAGCCGACGCCATGCACCGTGTGCAGCAGCGGCCGCTCGAAGGGTTTGTCCAGCGCCTGGCGCAGCTGGTGGATGTGGCTGCGCAGGCTGTCGCTGTCGGGCACGTTGTCGCCCCACAGGGCTTCCTCGAGCGCCTCGCGCCGCACCACCGCCGGGCTGCGCTGCATGAGGATGGCGAGCAGCTTGTGGCCGATGGGGTTGAGCCGGATCGGCACACCGCCGCGGCTCACCGCCAGGGTGTCGAGGTCATAGACGAGGTCGCCGACCTGCAGCTGCCGGCGCCGGGAACCCTGGCTGCGGCGCAGCACCGCTTCGATGCGGGCGACCAGCTCGGACAGGGCGAAGGGCTTGACCAGGTAGTCGTCGGCGCCGGCCTCGAGCCCCTTGATGCGATCGGGCAGCGCATCGCGGGCGGTGAGCATGATGATCGGCGTGTCGCGCCGCGCATCGTCGCGCAGGCGCTGGCACACCTGATAGCCGTCGATACCGGGCAGCATGATGTCCAGCACGATCAGGTCGTAGTCCTGGGTGGCCGCCAGATGCAGGCCGCTCAGGCCGTCCTGGGCGCAATCGACGAGGTAGCCCTTGAGCTCGAGGTAGTCGAGCACGTTGGCGAGGATGTCGCGGTTGTCTTCGATGACGAGGATTCGCATATCGGTTCGCGGCTATGACGATTTTTTCACGGCTTCTTTACGAAGGGCTCACGGACGCACTCGCAGACTTCGCCGCGTTCGTCCTTAGCCGTGGATCATACGATGCCTTTTCCCCGACATGCTCAGCTTCGTTATCTCGCCCTGCTTCTGGGCCTCTGGCTCGGCACCTTCGTGCTGACCCGCTCGGCGTTGCTCGTCGCGCACTGGCAGGAGGCGACCGCCGGCCCGCTCGACATCCTGCGCATCTATGCCGAAGGCGCGATCTACGACCTGGCCTACCTGGCCTTTGCCGCCGTGCCGCTGGCGCTGTATCTCGCGCTCTGCCCGCGAAAGGTCTGGGCCAGCCGCTGGCACCGGCTCGGCCTGCGCCTGCTGCTGGTGCTGAGCCTCTACGCGATGCTGTTCACCGCGGTGGCCGAGTGGCTGTTCTGGGACGAGTTCGGCGTGCGCTTCAACTTCATCGCGGTGGATTACCTGGTCTACTCCGACGAGGTCATCCACAACATCATGGAGTCCTACCCGCTCTTCACCCTGCTCGGCCTGCTCGCCGCCCTGGCCCTGGCACTCGGCCTGGCCCTGCAGCGGCCGGTCAGCCGCGCCCTTGCCGCACCGAGCCTGCCCTGGCGCGGGAGCCTGGCGACGCTGGCCGGCGTAGCGGGCCTGGCACTGGCCGCGGCACTGGTGGTTGGCCAGGACTTTCCGCGCGGCAGCGGCGGCAACGCCTACCAGCGCGAGCTGGCGAGCAACGGCCCGTTCCAGTTCTTCGCCGCCTTTCGCAACAACGAGCTGGACTATCCGCAGTTCTACGCCACGCTGCCCGACGCCGAGATCGGCAGCCGCCTGCGCCGGGAAGTCGCCGAGCCGAATGCGCGCTTCCTCGGCAAAGACCCGCTGGACATCCGCCGGGCGATCGACAACCCCGGCCAGCCGCGTCATCTGAACGTCGTGCTGGTGACCATCGAGAGCCTCAGCGCCAAGTACCTGGGCAGCTTCGGCGACGCGCGCGGGCTGACCCCCAACCTCGACGAGCTGCGCAAGCACAGCCTGACCTTCACCAACTTCTACGCCACCGGCACGCGCACCACCCGTGGCCTGGAGGCGATCACCCTGTCCGTGCCGCCGACTCCGGGGCGCTCGATCGTCAAGCGCATCGGTCGCGAGAGCGGCTTCGCCAGCCTCGGCCAGCAACTCGGCGCCCAGGGTTACGACAGCGTGTTCCTCTACGGTGGGCGCGGCTATTTCGACAACATGAGCGCCTTCTTCGGCGGCAACGGCTACCGCGTGGTCGACCAGAGCAGCGCCGACGAAGCGGACATCCACTTCAAGAATGCCTGGGGCATGGCCGACGAGGACCTCTATGCCCTGGCCATGCGCGAGGCCGATGCCGACCACGCCGCCGGCAAGCCGTTCCTGCTGCAGCTGCTGACCACCTCCAACCACCGCCCCTACACCTACCCGGACGGCCGCATCGACATCCCCTCCGGCGAGGGCCGCGAAGGTGCGGTGAAGTACACCGACTACGCCATCGGCCAGTTCCTCGACAAGGCGCGGCGCAAGCCCTGGTTCAAGGACACGCTGTTCGTCTTCGTCGCCGACCATACCGCCGGCAGCGCCGGCTCGCAGGACCTGCCGGTGGCCAACTACCACATTCCGCTGTTCGTCTACGCGCCGGGCCTGATCGAGCCGCGCGAGTTCACCGGGCTGGCCAGCCAGATCGACCTGGCCCCGACTCTGCTCGGCCTGCTGAACATGGATTACGTGTCGACCTTCTTCGGCCGCAACCTGTTGCGCGAGGATGCCGCGCCGGGACGCGCACTGATCGGCAACTACCAGCACCTGGGCCTGTTCGACGGCCGCGACCTGGCGATCCTCAGCCCGCGCCTGCAGGTACGTCGGCATGACGAGGCGCTGCGCTCGAGCCGCGAATCCGAGGCGCCGCTGAGCGACCCGCTGGTGCAGCGCGACATCGCCTACTACCAGGGCGCGAGCCACGACTACCGCCAGGGCCTGCTGAGCTGGCGGGCGCCAGCACCGCACGCCGATCAGCTCAGCCAACGCTAGACCGACCCGGCGCCCGACCAGGGCGCCTCTGGAGTTCCGATGCCCCGCCTACCCGACCGCTGCGAAAGCAGCCGCCCGTACAATTTCGTCCTTGGTTTCGGCGTGCCCGCCGCGCTGATGCTGGCACTGCTGATCGGCGACCCCAGCGAACTCGACTTCGCCTTCTCCCGGCTGTTCTACGAGCCGGGCGTCGGTTTCGTCGGCCGACACAGCTGGCTGCTCGAGGACTTCCTGCACGACCGCGTCAAGCAGGCGGTGATCGTCATCGGCGTGCTGGCCATCGCCGGCTTTCTGGTCAGCCTGCTGCCGACGCGCCTGGCGCGCTGGCGCCGCTCGCTGGGTTACCTGGTGCTGGCACTCGGCGTGTCGACCAGCATCGTCACCCCGCTCAAGGCCCTGACCGGCGTGCATTGCCCCTGGAGCCTGACCGACTTTGGCGGCCAGGAGACCTTCACGCCGCTGCTGGCCGAACGCGCACCTACGCTCAAGCCCGGTCGCTGCTGGCCCGGCGGGCACGCCTCGGCGGGCTTCTCGCTGCTGGCGCTGTTCTTCGTGTTGCGCGACCGCCGCCCGCGCCTGGCGCGCTACGCGCTGGGGCTGGCACTGGGCCTGGGCACGGTGATGTCGCTGGGCCGGGTCATGCAGGGCGCGCACTTCCTCTCGCACAACCTGTGGACGCTGCTGTTCGACTGGACGATCTGCCTGGCCTGCTACCGCCTGGTGCTCTATCGGCCGGCGCCGGCTCTGCAAGGTGCCGTCGCCGTCGAGCCCGCGCTCTAGTCAGCCGCCGGAAACGACAAAGGCGCAGGGTGCAGTTGCCCCTGCGCCTTTTTTTCGTCTGGACCTCAGCCGCTGGCTCAGCGATGGAAGGCCTCGGCCCGGTCTTGGTCGACCTGATGACGCCACTCGCGGTCACGCTGGCGCTGCCAGGCATCGCCACGCCGCGACGGCAGGCCACCGCTGCCCAGCGGCAGCGCCTCGCACTGGCGATAGCCGTCATCCCAGCCCTGCGCATAGAGCGGCTGGCTGAGGTAGCGCGACACGTCCTTGCGAAATGCGGCCATGGCGCCGGCGGCCTGGCGGCCGCTGCTGCAACCGGCACCATAGCCCTCGAGGTAGGCCGGCGGATAGCCGTCGCCGGCGAGCTGAGCGGGGTCACCCTGACAGCCCACCAGCACCAGTGCGGCGAACAACAGCGCCCGCGGCGCAGCGGCAGGCCGCCCCGCGCGAGGCCGGGTCGAAGAGCAATCAGGCAAACGGCGCATGAACATCGAATCACCCTGCAGGAGGCGACCGCACGCAGGCAGCGCGCGGCATCCGAGGCAGTCTGCGCGGGGCGCCGTCAGGGTTCCGTCAAACCGGCGTGAATGAAACGTGAAGCCGCGGGCGCCGGCCTGCCACTCGACCAGCGGCGAGGCCGCTGGCTTCAGCCCTCGCGGCGAAAGCTGTAGAACAGGTTCGGCTCGCTGACCACGTAAAGCGTGCCGTCATTGTCGATCGTCACGCCTTCGGGCTGCGGTGCCGAGCGTTTCAGATCGCTGAACAGGCCGTTGAGGCTGCGGTAGCTGAGCATCCGCCCGTCGCCGCTGAGCTCCATCACCAGATGCGACTCGTCGCTGAGCAGAATCAGGTGGCCGGTGGCGGCATCGAAGTGGATGTCCGAAAGGTCGGTGGCGAACACCTGGCCCGTGATCCAGTCGCTGTGGTCGCGCACCTTCAGCTGCAGCCCCCCGTCGAGGCTTGCCGCCACGCCATCGACCTCGTAGAGCTGGCGCGGGTCGCGCTCCTTGACGATGAACATGCGGTCGCCCGCGGCATCGTAGGTCACCCCTTCGAAACCCTTGTTGCCGTTGAGGTTGATGCCCAGGGAAAAGAACCTGGCCTCGGCGCTGTCGATGGTGCGCGGCACGGCCGGCAACTGGAAGATGCTCACCTGCTGGGCCCGTTCGTCGGACACCGCCACGCGCCCGCCGCCCATGTAGGTGAGCCCTTCAATGTCGCCAAAACCCTGCAGCGGATAGCGCTCGAGCAGCTCGCCGGTCTTGCTCAGCGCGACGATTTCGGTCGGCCCACCGTTGACCACGCCCAACAGGCGGTCAAGGTCGGTGTCATAGGTGATGGCCGACAGGTTGCGTGCGATGCCCTCGATCGGCTTGGCGTCGATCTGCACCCGGTAGGCGGGCAGCCAGCGATTGGCGACGCCCTGATCGGTGACGTTCATCTGCCGGGTCAGGTAGAAGTACAGCCGCTCGTCCCAGTGCAACGCCACACCGACGCCCAGGCCGACCAGCAGCGCCAGCAGGCCGAACAGCCGACGCCGGCCGAACCGCAGCTTCAGGCGTTGCCCGGGGTAAAGGGAGATCTGCATCATCGTGGTACTTCCTCGTCCTGGCGCCGCCAGTTCTGTTCGGTAAGGAGCGTCCAGTGCCCGTGCTGTCCCGTTTCATGGCCCGCCTCCAAGGCTGGGCCCGTGCCCTCAAGCGCGACGTCATGGCGCTCTGGTTCTGCGCCCGCCACCCGGCGCTGCCCTGGTGGCTGCGCCTGCTGACCCTGGCCATCGTCGCCTACGCCCTGAGCCCGATCGACCTGATCCCCGACTTCATTCCGCTGCTCGGCTACCTCGACGACCTGCTGCTTCTGCCGCTGGGCATCTGGCTGGTACTGCGCCTGACGCCGCCGCAGGTGCTGGCCGAAAGCCGAGAGCAGGCGCTGGCCTGGGAGGCACGGCGTGCGGCCCGCCCGACCAGTCGCGCCGGTGCCGTGGCAGTCGTGCTGATCTGGCTGCTCGGCGCCGCGCTGGCCGGCTACTGGCTGCTCGGGCAAGGCCGACCATAACCAGCGCCTTGTGAAAAAAACGTAACGGTCGAGCGCCGCCAGAACAGCGCTCGCCGCTTAAGACTGCCTTAAGTTTGCCGCCGCAGACTCCAGCCCAGATTCCTGAACCGAGGTTCCCCGAATGGAACTCCCCTGGGTTGATCACACTGACGTACTGGCACGCATCGGCCGCGAGCGGCCGATGACCCTGCAACTGGCCCAACCCGATCAAGGCGAGCGCCGCATGGCGCTGGAAGCCTTCATCCACCAGCGCTTCGCCGAGCACTACGGGGCGCACGTGAAGCACTTCATGCCTTGCCTGCTTGGCCTGCACGACGAAGACGGCACCGTGCAGGGCGCCGTCGGCCTGCGCAGCGCGCGGCGCCGGCCGCTGTTTCTCGAGCGTTATCTGGACGCACCGATCGAAGAGGCCGTCAGCCTACGCAGCGGCCGGGCGATCCCCCGCGAGGAGATCGTCGAGGTCGGCAACCTGGCCGCCTTCGGCAATGCCTCGGCACGCCTGTTGATCGTCGCGCTGACCGACCTGCTGGTCGCCCAGGGCTTCCGCTGGGTGGTGTTCACCGGTACTCCGGCGCTGCTCAACAGCTTCCAGCGTCTGGCGCTGACGCCGCTGCCCCTGGGCCTGGCCGATCCGGCACGAATGGGCGACGAGCTGCCGGACTGGGGCAGCTACTACGCCAGCCGCCCGCAGGTGATGGCCGGCGAGATCCTGCCCGGCCACCAGCATCTGCTGCAGCTCGGCGTGTACGCCCGGCTTGGCTATCAGCCGCTGTTCGATACCGGCGAGGTGCCCCATGCAGCCTGCAGCTGAACGCTTCTGGACGGCCCTTGAACAGCACAGCGGCATGGCCCTGAGCGAGGGCACGCGCCAGCTGAGCTATGCCGAACTGCGCCACGAGGTCGCCGCCCGTGCCAGCCGGCTCGAAGCGCTCGGCGTCGCGCGCGTCGCGCTGGCCCTGGACAACGGCCTGGAATGGGCGCTGTGGGACCTCGCCCTGCTGCGCGCCGGGCTGGTCTGCGTACCGCTGCCGGGCTTTTTTTCGCCGGCGCAGCAGGCGCACGTGCTGGAGCACGCGGGCATCGATTGCCTGATCGGGGCGACCCCGGCACCGATCGAGCGCAGCGGCTTCACCGCCCAGGAGCCCGGCCTGTACCTGCGTCAGCCGGGCGCCGTCACCGCGGTGCCGCCCGGCACCCTGAAAATCACCTATACCTCCGGCACCACCGGCCAGCCCAAGGGCGTGTGCCTGGATGCACGCGCACAGCTCGCGGTGGCCGAGAGCCTGTGGCAGGCCAGCCTGCCCTGCGCGGTGGAGCATCACCTGTGCGTGCTGCCGCTGGCGACCCTGCTGGAAAACATCGCCGGGCTCTACGCACCGTTGCTGGCCGGCGCCCGCGTCGAGCTGCGGCCGCTGGCCGAGGTCGGCTTCAGCGGTGCGGCGGGCTTCGATCTGCCGCGTTTTCTCGGCACGCTCAACGAGAGCCGCCCGCACAGCCTGATCCTGCTGCCGCAGCTCTTGCTGGCGCTGATCAGCGCTGCCGAGCAGGGCCTGCCGCTGCCACCGGCGCTGCGCTTCATTGCGGTCGGCGGTGGCCGCGTCGCGCCGCAACTGCTCGAGCGTGCCGAGCGTCTCGGCCTGCCGGTGTTCGAGGGCTACGGCTTGTCCGAATGCGCCTCGGTGGTCTGCCTGAACACTCCCGTGGCACGGCGCATCGGCACGGTCGGCCGGCCGCTGCCGCACGTCGAGCTGCGTCTGGCCGAAGATGGCGAGGTGCTGGTCAAGGGCCCGCACATGCTCGGTTATCTCGGTGAGCCGCCGCTGCACGACGACTGGCTGGCCACCGGTGACCTCGGCCATTTCGAGGACGGTTTCCTGGTCCTGCATGGGCGCAAGAAGCACCAGTTCGTCACCGCCTACGGGCGCAACGTCAATCCCGAATGGGTGGAGGCCGAGCTGATCCAGCAGGCGCCGATCGCCCAGGCCTGGCTGCATGGCGAGGCGCTGCCGCAGAACGTCGCGGTGCTGGTACCCCGCCGCGCCGATTGCAGCGATGCCGAATTGCAGGCGGCGGTGAGCCAGGTCAACGCCGGCCTGCCGGATTACGCCCGGGTGCACCGCTGGCTGCGTGCCAGCGAACCCTTCCGTGCCGACAACGGCCTCGCCACGGCCAATGGCCGGCTGCGGCGCCCGGCGCTGCTGAGCCGTTATCGCACCACGCTCGACACCCTTATGCCTTCCCTTCAGTGAGGTCTCTCATGGATTTCTTCGATCAGTTGCAACACCAGACCAGCGCCGAACGCGAGTACCTGCTGGCCTCGCCGATCATTCACGCCGCGCTGGCCGGCACCGCCACCCGCGAGCAGTACATTGCCTTCCTGACCCAGGCCTACCACCACGTCAAGCACACCGTGCCGCTGCTGATGGCCTGCGGTGCGCGCCTGCCCGAGCGGCTCGAGTGGCTGCGCGAGGCGATTGCCGAATACATCGAGGAAGAGATCGGCCACCAGGAGTGGATCCTCAATGACATCCGCGCCTGCGGCGGCGATGCCGAGGCGGTGCGCAACGGCCAGCCCGCGCTGCCCACCGAACTGATGGTGGCCTACGTCTACGACCGCATCGCCCGACACAACCCGGCGAGCTTCTTCGGCATGGTCAATGTGCTCGAAGGCACCAGCATCGCGCTGGCGACCCAGGCCGCCGGCGTGCTGCAGGACAAGCTCGGCCTGCCGGCCAAGGCGTTCAGCTACCTGACCTCCCACGGCAGCCTGGACATGGAGCACATCGAGTTCTTCAAGAAGCTGATGAACCGCCTCGACGACGAGGCCGACAAGGCCGCGGTGGTACATACCGCACGCGTGGTGTACCGCCTGTATGGCGACATCTTCCGCAGCCTGACCGCACCGGAGCACGGCCATGCAGCTGCGTGACACGCGCATCCTGCTCACCGGCGCCAGTGGCGGGATCGGCCAGATACTGGTGGAGCGGCTCTGTGGCGCGGGCGCCAAGCTGCTGCTCGCGGGGCGCTCGGGCGAGGCGCTGGAGTACCTCGCGCAGCGTTTCCCCGGCCAGGTCAGCCTGGTCTACGCCGACCTCACGCGCGCCCAGGACCGCCAGCAGGTGGCCGATGCCGTGCGTCGCCAGGGCGGCGTCGATTGCGTGATCAATGCCGCCGGGATCAACCAGTTCAGCCTGCTCGAGCAGCAGAGCGAGGATGCCATCGCGCGGCTGATCGAAGTCAACGTGACGGCCACGCTGCAGCTGACCCACCTGCTGCTGCCGCTGCTGCACCAGCAGCCGCGGGCACTGCTGGTCAACCTCGGCTCGACCTTCGGTTCGATCGGCTTTCCCGGCTTCACCGCCTACTGCGCCAGCAAGTTCGCCCTGCGCGGCTTCTCCGAAGCGCTGCGCCGTGAACTCGCCGACAGCCGGATCAAGGTGCTCTACATCGCGCCCCGGGCCACGCGCACGGCGATGAACAGTGCCCAGGTGGTGGCAATGAACGACGCGCTGAAAGTCGAGATGGACGACCCGCAGCAGGTCGCCGAGGAAATCCTGCGGGCCATCGTCCGCGAGCGCGAGGAGCTGTACCTGGGCTGGCCGGAAAAGCTCTTCGTGCGCCTCAACGGCATCCTCCCGCGGCTGGTCGACCAGGCGCTGCGCAAGCAGCTGCCGGTGGTCAAGCGCTTCGCCGACGCCGACCGCCCGCGCACCCCGCCGGCCCCTTCAGATACCCTGCCCGGAGATTCCCGATGACCCGCCACCCGTTACTGATCGCCGCACTGCTGCTGACGCTCGGCCAGCCCGCGCTGGCTCTGGAGCCTGCCGGTGCGCAGGCGTTGCACACCCTCCAGCAGCGCTGGGCCGAGATCAACTACCAGACCCCCGAGGCAAAGCGCGAGGCGGCCTTCGCCAAACTCGCCGACGAGGCGAAACAGGCCGTGGCCGCCGAGCCGAATGCCGCCGAACTGCACATCTGGCATGGCATCGTGCTGAGCACCTGGGCCGGCGCCAAGGGCGGCCTCGGCGCACTGGGCCTGGTCAAGCAGGCCAAGGCCGAGTTCGAGCAGGCCATCGAGCTTGATCCGAACGCGCTCGATGGCTCGGCCTACACCAGCCTGGCGAGCCTCTACTACCAGGTGCCCGGCTGGCCGATCGGCTTCGGCGATGACGACAAGGCCGAAGCGCTGTTCAAGCAGGCCCTGGCGCTGAACCCGAACGGCATCGACCCGAACTATTTCCACGGCGACTTCCTGCTGCGCCAGAAGCGCTACGGCGAAGCCCGCGTCGCGCTGCGCAAGGCGCTCGCCGCGCCGCCACGGCCCGGTCGCGAGACGGCCGATGCCGGGCGCCGTGAAGAGGCCCAGCGGTTGCTCGACGAGGTCGAGACCAAGCTGCGCTGATCGCCGTCGTGGCGGCTGCCCTGGCGGACCGCCACGCCCCCTCCCCGGCCGCCCCGGCCGCTGCCATACTCCGCCAGACAAGGGCGCGCCCGGCGCGTCCGCCTGGCTGCTCACCCTTCAGGAGATCACATGCGCCTATTGCTGGTGGAAGACGACCCGGCGCTCGGCGAAGGCATCCGCACCGCGCTCAAGCCCGAAGGCTATACCGTCGACTGGCTGCAGGATGGCGCCAGCGCCTTGCATGCGCTGACCCACGAGAGCTTCGACCTCGCCGTGCTCGACCTCGGCCTGCCGCGACTCGACGGGCTCGAGGTGCTCCGGCGTCTGCGCGCCGAGGCCAATCCGGTGCCGGTGCTGGTGCTCACCGCACGCGATGCCACCGCCGACCGCATCGCCGGGCTCGATGCCGGGGCCGATGACTACCTGGTCAAACCCTTCGATGTCGCCGAACTCAAGGCGCGCCTGCGTGCGCTGCTGCGGCGCAGCTTCAACCGGGCAGAGCCGGTGCTGGCCTACCGCGACATCCTGCTCGATCCGGTCAACCAGCAGGTCAGCTACCAGGGCAACCCGGTCAACCTGCCGCGCAAGGAATTCGTCCTGCTCCACGAACTGCTGGCCCAGCCCGGCCGGGTGCTGACTCGCGACAAGCTGCAGCAGGTGCTCTATGGCTGGGACGAGGACGTCGAGAGCAATGCGCTGGAAGTGCACATCCATCACCTGCGCAAGAAATTCTTTCCCGAGCTGATCCGCACCGTGCGCGGCGTCGGTTATCTGGTGGACAAGTGATGCTGCGGCGCTCGATCCGCAGCCGCACCCTGGCGCTGGTGGTCGGCACGCTGGTGCTGTCGCTGTCGCTGATCTCCTGGCAGAGCTACCGCGACGCTCGCCACGAGACCGAGGAGCTGTTCGATGCGCAGCTGGCGCACAGCGCGCGGCTGGTGCAGGGCCTGGTGGTACGCGATCTCGACAGCGAAGCGCGCCGCCGCCTGCAGCAGGCGCTCGACGAGGCGGCCAGTGTCGGTCGCGGGCTGCCCGGCCACGCCTACGAAAGCAAGCTGGGCTTCAAGGTGTTCGATCGCCAGGGGCAGCTGTTGCTGCAGTCGGCTGGCGCTCCGGAGGGTGAGTTGCGCCAGCTGCTCGATGCCAGCGGCCAGCCGGCCGACAGCGACCTGAGCGAGCCCTTCGCCGGGCTTGCCGCCGGTTATCACGACGTACGCCTCGGCCCGCATCTCTGGCGGCTGTTCCTGCTGCACGACGCGCAGGACGACCTGTGGATTCTGGTCGGCGAGCGCGGCGACGTGCGCGGCGAACTGGTTGGCAAGATCGCCCGCCGCAGCCTGATGCCCGATCTGCTCGGCCTGCCACTGCTCGCCCTGCTGCTCTGGCTCGCCGTGGGCTGGGGCCTGCGCCCGCTGGCGCGCATGGCCGAGCTGCTGCGCAACCGCGACCCGCAGCACCTCGCGCCGCTGCTGCTGGCGCCGTTGCCACGCGAGCTGGAGCCGGTCGCCGCCTCGCTCAACCGGCTGTTGCAGCAGGTCCACCAGCTGCTCGAGCGCGAGAAGCGCTTCATCGCCGATGCCGCCCACGAGCTGCGCACGCCGCTGGCGGTGCTGCGCATTCATGCGCAGAACGCGTTGCAGGCCGAACAGCCGGAGGACCGCGAACAGGCGCTGCAACAGCTCCTGGCGGGGGTCGACCGCACCACCCGTGTGGTCGCCCAGCTGCTCACGCTGGCCCGCCTGGAGCCCAGCGCGCAACGCCTGCGCCTCGAAGCACTGGACCTGCTCCCGCTGTGCCGCGAAACGCTCGCCGAACTGACGCCCTTGGCGCTGGCGCGCGGCCAGGAACTCACGCTCGAGGCGGACGAAAGCGCCGATTACCAGCTCACCGGCGACGCCGCCGCGCTGAGCACCCTGCTGCAGAATCTGGTCAGCAATGCGCTGCAGTACACGCCGGCCGGCGGGCAGATCCAGGTCGGCCTGCAGGCAACGGACGATGCCATCATGCTGCGGGTGGACGACAGCGGCCCCGGCGTCCCGGTCGAGCAGCGCGACAAGCTGTTCGAACGCTTCTACCGTCAGGGCGATGGCCAGGGCGCCGGGCTCGGGCTGGCCATCGTCGCGCGCATCGTCGAGCTGCACGGCGCCAGCATCCAGTTGACCGAGTCGCCACTCGGCGGCCTGCAGGCGGGCGTACGGCTACCGCGACAGCTCGCCGCAGTACAGTCGGTCGCTCGCTAAGCTTCGCTTAAGCTGGCCGCTCTAGACTGTCGGCATTCCCCTACATGGAGTGCGTGAAATGTCCGCTTCGAACCCCGTGGCGCGCTACGGCCGCCTGAGTATCGCCCTGCACTGGCTGATGGTGCTGCTGATCGCCGGCGTCTACGCCACCATCGAGCTCAAGGGCAATTTCCCCAAGGGCAGCGAACCGCGCGAGTTGCTCAAGCAGTGGCATTTCATGCTCGGCCTGACGATCTTCGGGCTGGTCTGGCTGCGCCTGATCGCGCGCCTGCTGAACCCGGCACCGGGCGCGGTTGCCGGTGCAGCCGGCTGGGAAACCGCCCTGGCCAAGCTGGTCCACCTGGCGCTGTATGGCCTGATGATCGGTCTGCCGCTGCTCGGCTGGCTGACCCTGAGCGCCGCGGGCAAGCCGATTCCGTTCTTCGGCCTCGAGTTGCCGGCACTGATAGGCGCCGACAAGGCCCTAGCGGGGGAGATCAAGGAAATCCACGAGACCCTGGCGGTCGCCGGCTACTGGCTGATCGGCCTGCATGCGGTGGCAGCACTGTTCCACCATTACGTGCGGCGCGACGATGTGCTCAAGCGCATGCTGCCGCAGCGCCCATAACGCCTGATCAGCAACTGACGAAGACGCCCGGCGACCGCAGTCACCGGGCGTCTTTTCGTTCAGGCCAGCAGTTCGCTGAACGGCAGGTACTCGATCTGCTCACCGGCTTCCAGCGTGCGCTGGCAGTCGACGATGGCCAGGCCTTCGGCCCAGGTGGCCGAGGTCAGCATGGCCGAGCCCTGGCGTGGAAACAGGCGGACCTGCAGCTGACCATCCACCGCCTCCAGCCGCGCGCGCAGATACTGCCGGCGCACGTTGGCCTTGCGCCAGGCGAAGCCGGCGGGCAGGCGCAGCGGCTGGACGTCCCCCTGCGTGCAACCTTGCGCTCGCAACAGGAATGGCCGCGCCACCACCAGCGAAGTGACCAGCGCCGCGGCAGGGTTGCCCGGCAGGCCGATCCACGGCGTGCCGTCGACCTCGCCAAAGGCCAGCGGCTTGCCCGGCTGGATCGCCAGGCGCCACAAGTGCAGCTCGCCCAGTTCGCGGATCGCCTGCTTGAGATGATCCTCCTCGCCGACCGAAACGCCCCCCGAGGTGATGATCAGGTCGAAGCGACTCGCCGCATCGGCCAGGGCTTCGCGGCTGGCCGCCAGATCGTCGATCAGGATCGGATAGTCGTGCACCTCGCAGCCAAGGCTCTGCAATACACCGAGCAGGCTGTAGCGGTTGGAGTTGTAGATCTGCCCGGACTCGAGCGGCTCGCCCGGCTCACGCAGTTCGTTGCCGCTGGACAGCAGCGCCACGCGCAGCCGCCGGTAGACCTTGACCCGCGCCACGCCAAAGGTCGCCAGCAGGCCGAGTTCCTGCGGGCGCAGACGCTTGCCGGCCTCGAGCAGGCGCTCGCCGGCGGCGGTTTCCTCGCCACGGCGGCGCACGTTGTCGCCGGCAGCCACCGCCGGCAGCCAGATGCGTTCGCCCTCGACGCGGCAGTTTTCCTGGGCGACCACGGCATCGGCACCCGGCGGCAGCGGCGCGCCGGTGAAGATGCGCACCGCATGCCCGGCCGGCAATTGCTGCTCGGCGGCGTCACCGGCGGCGATGCGCCCGGCCAGCAGCAGGGCTCCGCCCTCAGCCGGCAGGTCGGCGGCGCAAAGCGCGTAGCCGTCCATCGCGCTGTTGTCCCAGGCCGGCACTGGAAAGCTCGCCTCCAGCGGCTCGGCGAGCACGCGCCCAAGCGCATCGCGCAGGGCGACCTCTTCCAGCGCAGGCGGCGCCGGCACCCGTGCCAGCAGCTCGGCAATCGCCTCGTCGACCGGCTTCAGGCCGCCAACGTCACAGCCACAGGCGCTCACGAGCGAGGCCCGCAGTAGTCGACCGCGGACGCCTTGAGGTGCGGCACGAAATTGCAGGGTTTGGTGCGGCTGTCCAGCTGCTCGACGAGAATCTTGTTCCAGGCGGTGCGGCAGGCGTTGGTCGAGCCCGGCAGACAGCAGACCAGCGTGCCGTTGCTCATCCCGGCCAGCGCGCGGGACTGCACGGTGGAGGTGCCGATCTCGCCCAGCGAGACATGGCGGAACAACTCGCCGAAGCCGTCGACGGCCTTATCCATCAGCGGCTGCACCGCCTGCGGAGTGTTGTCCCGCGCGGTGAAGCCGGTGCCGCCGGTGATCAGCACCACCTGCACGTTCTCGCTGGCGATCCAGCTGCAGACACGGGCGCGGATCTGCCAGATGTCGTCCTTGACGATGGCGCGCTCGGCAAGGCTGTGGCCGGCGCTGGTGAGGCCATCGATCAGGGCCTGGCCGGAGGTGTCGGTGTCCAGGTTGCGGGTGTCGCTAACCGTGAGCACGGCAATGCTCAGCGGCTGGAATTCGGTGTTCGACAGGTGAGCCATGGCTCGAAACTCCCTTGAAGATGTGTGCGCAGGCTGCACCGGCGCTCAGCGCGAACCCATTCCCCCTTGGAGGTATGCCCGCGCGGCATGGGTGCAATCGGGTCTGACAACGCGGCGAGCGGTTCCACGCCCCAGGCGGGCAAGGCGCTCGGCCGGACCGGGCGAAACCGCTCGATGGTAGCGAATTCGTGCGGCGGCTCGAAGCCCGTCGCGACGGCTTCAGCCACCGCTGGCATTCATGAAGCGCAGCACCTGCACTTCGCCGCCGCTGGCGAACTCGTGACGCAGCGGCTTGCGCTGCAATGCGCCATGGATGGCCTCGATCACCGGCTGGTCGCGCGTCGGGTGGCGACGCAGCAGGCCGCGCAGATCGATGGAGTTTTCATGGCCCAGGCACAGCAGCAGACGCCCTTCGACCGTCAGCCGTACGCGGTTGCAGGTGGCGCAGAAGTTGTGTGAATGCGGCGAGATGAAACCGACGCGCGTCTGCGGATGCTCCGGCAGGCGCACATAGCGCGCCGGCCCACCGCTCTGCTCGGCGGAGTCGATCAGCGCATGGCGCTCGGCGATCAGCGCCTTGACCTCGTCGCTGGAGCAGAAGCTCTCGCCGCGCGAACGGCCGACGTCGCCCAACGGCATTTCCTCGATGAAGCTGATGTCCAACCCGCCGCGAATGGCGAAGTCCACCAGGTCGGCGACTTCCTCGGCGTTGCGCCCCTTCATTACCACGGCGTTGAGCTTGATCCGTTCGAAGCCGGCGGCTCGCGCCGCGTCGATGCCGTCGAGCACTTGCTGCAGGTGACCGGTGCGGGTGATGGCGTGGAATTTCTCGGCATCCAGGCTATCGAGGCTGATGTTCAGGCGCTTGACCCCGGCGCGGGCCAGCGGCTCGGCCAGCTTGACCAGCTGCGAGCCGTTGGTGGTCATCACCAGCTCACGCAGACCGGGCAGCGCGGCAATGCGCTCGCAGAGTCCGACGATGCCCTGGCGCACCAGCGGCTCGCCGCCGGTGAGCCGAATCTTCTTCACACCCAGGCCAACGAAGATGCGCGCGATGCGCTCCAGCTCCTCCAGGCCGAGCACCTGCTGGCGCGGCAGAAAGGTCATGTCCTCGGCCATGCAGTAGACGCAGCGGAAGTCGCAGCGGTCGGTGACCGACATGCGCAGGTAGTCGATCTGGCGGTTGTGCGCATCGCGTAGGTGAGTCATCGAGGACCTCTGAACTGCATAGGGTGGATGACGCTCGTTTATCGCCAGGCCGCGCCCGATGGTAGCCGAGGCACCGCCATCGGGCGCGGAGCCAGGCCACCGTCAATTCATCAGCGGTGTGTCGGCGCCCGGCATCAGAATCCCTTCGATGTTGGCCGCGCCGATCAGGCTCTTGATGTACTGGCCGACGCCGATCTGCCAGACCCGCCCGTTGAGCTCGGCGCGGATGGCCCCGGCGACGATCTCGTAGGGCAGTTGCTGGCCTTCGATGCGCTGGTCGACGTACACCAGGTGGTAGCCGTAGCGGCTCTCCAGCGGATGCGCGCAGAGCCCTTCGCCCTGACGGAACAGCTGGCGCTCGAATTCGGGCACCGTCTGGCCTTTGCTAATCTGCCCCAGCGCGCCACCCTGCGCCTTCGACGGGCAGTTCGAATGGCGCAACGCCAGTTCGGCAAACCGGCCTGGCTCGGCCTTGAGCTGCACCAGCAGCGCCTCGGCCCGCTCGCGTACCCGGCTGCGCTCCTCGGCGTCGTCCGGCGGGCAGGCCAGCAGGATGTGCCGGGCCGCCAGCAGCGGTGCGCTGAAGAAACGCTGGCGATTGCCTTCGTAGAACTGCCGGCAGGCGCTGTCGTCGGCCAGCGGCAGCTGCACTTCCTGCTCGATCAGGGCACGGGTGGCGGCTTCTTCCTCGCTTTCACCGGCCTGCGCGCGGACCAGCAGGCCCAGCTCGGCAATGCGCTGCTGCAGCAGCTCGCGAATCACCAGCGCCTGGGTGGCGAGGTAGACCGCCTCGTCGCGGCTGTCGGCCGGGTGGTACTGCAGCTCCTGGGCGATCGCCTGCGGCGCGATCTCCACGCCGTTGACGCGTACCCGCGGCCACTCCTGCTCGCTGCTGGCGATCAGCAGCGGCGCGGCCTGTTCCGCTTCGCTTTCGGCCGGGGCGTCCTGCTCGGCCACCTCGTGGGGCAGTTCCTCGAACAGCGGTGCCTCCACCGGCCGTTCCAGCTCGGGGCGCACACCGCCACCGCAACCACCTCCACTTCCACTACCACCGCATCCACAACCCATGACGGCCTACCTCTCGAAAACTGGAAACGCGTATCGGCTGTGGCCGGCGCGCACGCCGGCCACAGCTGTTCAGTGCACGCTGTCGCGGGCCTTGGCCGTGGCATAACCCGGCGCCGGCGTGTTGCCGGCCTGGGCACGCGCCGGGGCCTGGTAGCCCAGCGGCCGCTTGACCCGCTTGGCCATCGGCTTGACGCCCTTCTGCCGGACGATCTGGTAGCGCCGCCCCAGGTACCACACCGGGGCACTGACGATGTGCACCAGGCGGGTGAAGGGGAACAGCACGAACAGGGTCAGGCCGAGGAACACGTGCAGCTTGTAGACGATGCCCACCGATTCGATGGCGCCTGCGGCCTTGACCGGCTGCAGCGTCACCACGCTTTGCGCCCAGTTGCCCAGCAACACCATCACCGAGCCATCGAGATGGCCGAGCGAGGCAAAGATGGTCAGCAGGCCAAGCACCAGCTGAGCGAGCAGCACGAAGAGGATCATGATGTCGCTCTTGTTCGAGCTGGCACGCACGCGCGGGTCGTTCAGCCGGCGCTGGATCAGCATGACCAGGCCGATCAGGCAGAGCACGCCGAAGAAGCCGCCGGAGACCATCGCCACCACCTGCTTGGCACCGCTGCTGATGAAGTGGTGATAGACCGAGGCCGGAGTCAGCAGGCCGACGAAGTGCCCGGCGAGGATGAAGATCACCCCGACGTGGAACAGGTTGCTCGCCAGGCGCATGCCCTTGGGCTGGAGCATCTGGCTCGAGCCGGCCTTCCAGCTGTATTGCGACAGGTCGAAGCGCGCCCAGCTGCCGATCAGGCAGACCGCCAGGGCGATGTAGGGGTAGACCCCGAACAGCAGGAAATTGAAGTTAGACATTGCGCACCTCCTGGGCCAGCGCGGCTTGCCCGTCTTGCTTGAAATCGGTCCAGTGCAGCGGCACCGGGGTTTCTTCGCGGGCCTTGCCCGGGCCGCCCGGCATGGACGGGCAGCGGTCCTGCTGCTCGGCCTGGAGGAAGTTCACCTGTTCTTCCTCCCAGACCTTGTCCAGCGCCTCGAGCGAGTCGTCGCGCACCTCGCCGGCGACCTGCTCGCGCAGCTCGCCCACGGCCTGCTCGACGGTCTGCCCGGCGATCTGCAGCAGCGCGTGGAAGCACGCCGCGTGCGGGCTCTCGCGCTCTTCCAGGCGTGCGGCGAGCAGCGCCAGGAGGTGCGCCACGTCGGCCAGCCCCTCGCGGGCCTCGAGCTCCTCGCGGGTGGCGAGGTACTCGAGGTACAGCGGGATGTAGTCCGGCAGCTCGCGCACGCCGATGGTAAACCCGGCGGCCTCGTACTGCGCCATCAGGTCGACCATGGCCTGGCCGCGGTCACGCGACTCGCCATGCACGTGCTCGAACAGCAGCAGCGAGAGCGTGCGGCCGCGGTCGAACAGCTCGGTGTAGCGCTCCTGCACGTCCATCAGATCGTCCTCGGTCAGCGCGTCGAGCAACCGGCGCAGCGCGACGCGCTGCTCCGGGCTGATCTCGCGGGCCGAGGCGATCGCCTGCGCCAGCTCCTGACGCCCGTCGAGCAGATGCTCGCCGGGGTAGTCGAGCAGCAGGGAGATCACCTTGAGGATCTTCATGCTCAGTCCTCCCACAGCTGGACGGTCTTGATGATGTCGCGGCGGTTGGCCTTCTTCGCACCAAACATGTTGGTGTCCGAGGCGCCGGAGCAGCCGCTGCCAAAGCTGAAGCCGCAGCCCGAGCGCTCGGCGAAGGCGTCGCTGGCGGCTTCTTCGCGGTGCGCCGAGGGGATCACGTAGCGGTCCTCGTAGTTGGCGATGGCCAGGTAGCGGTACATGTCCTCGACCTGGTCGACGCTCAGGCCGACGCTCTCCAGTACCTTGAGGTCCTGCACGCCGTCGACCTGCTCGGCGCGCTTGTAGGCACGCATGGCGAGCATGCGCTTGAGCGCCAGCTTGACCGGCTTCTCGTCACCGGCGGTGAGCAGGTTGGCCAGGTAGCGCAGCGGAATGCGCAGGCTGTCGACGTCCGGCAGCACGCCGTCCATGCTGACGTGGCCGGCGGCCGCGGCGTTCTGGATCGGCGACAGCGGCGGCACGTACCAGACCATCGGCAGGGTGCGGTACTCAGGGTGCAGCGGCAGCGCCAGCTTCCAGTCCACCGCCATCTTGTACACCGGCGACTTCTGCGCGGCCTCGATCACCGACATCGGCACGCCGTCGTCGAGCGCCTGCTCGATGACCTTCGGATCGAACGGGTCGAGGAAGATCTCCAGCTGCTTCTGGTACAGGTCCTGCTCGTTGACGGTGCTGGCCACTTCATGGATGCGGTCGGCGTCATACAGCAGCACCCCGAGGTAGCGGATGCGGCCCACGCAGGTCTCGGCGCAGACGGTCGGCATGCCGGCCTCGATGCGCGGGAAGCAGAAGATGCACTTCTCGGATTTGCCGCTCTTCCAGTTGAAGTAGATCTTCTTGTACGGGCAGCCGCTGATGCACATGCGCCAGCCGCGGCACTTCTCCTGGTCGATGAGGACGATGCCGTCCTCTTCGCGCTTGTAGATCGCGCCGCTCGGGCAGGAGGCCGCGCACGCCGGGTTGAGGCAGTGCTCGCACAGGCGCGGCAGGTACATCATGAAGGTGTTCTCGTACTCGCCGTAGATGTCGGCTTGCACCTTGTCGAAGTTCTTGTCCTTGCGGCGCTTGGCGAACTCGGTGCCGAGGATTTCCTCCCAGTTCGGGCCCCACTCGATCTTCTGCATGCGCTGGCCGGAAATCAGCGAGCGCGGGCGGGCCACCGGCTGGTGGTCGGAGATCGGCGCGGTGTGCAGGTTCTGGTAGTCGAAGTCGAACGGCTCGTAGTAGTCGTCGATCGAGGGCAGGTCCGGGTTGGCGAAGATGTTCGCCAGCACGCGGAACTTGCCGCCGATCTTCGGGTTGATGGTGCCGTCGCCGTTGCGCACCCAGCCGCCCTTCCACTTGTCCTGGTTTTCCCACTCTTTCGGGTAGCCGATGCCGGGCTTGGTCTCGACGTTGTTGAACCAGGCGTATTCCATGCCCTCGCGGCTGGTCCAGACGTTCTTGCAGGTGATCGAGCAGGTGTGGCAGCCGATGCACTTGTCCAGGTTCAACACCATGCCAACTTGTGAACGAATCTTCATGGCATCAATCCTCAGATATCTTGCGGCAGGGGTTGCGGCAGCTCGTTGCCATTGGGGCCATCGAGCCAGTCGACCTTGTTCATCTTGCGCACCACGACGAACTCGTCGCGGTTGCAACCCACGGTGCCGTAGTAGTTGAAGCCGTACGCCAGCTGGGCGTAGCCGCCGATCATGTGGGTGGGCTTGAGCACCACGCGGGTCACCGAGTTGTGGTGACCGCCGCGGGTCTTGGTGCTCTCGGCGCCGGGCACGTTCACGATGCGTTCCTGGGCGTGGTACATCATCACCATGCCTTCCTTGACCCGCTGGCTGACCACCGCGCGGGCGGTCAGCGCGCCGTTGGCGTTGAAGCACTCGATCCAGTCGTTGTCCTCGATGCCGACCTTCTTGGCGTCGATCTCGCTCATCCAGACGATCGGGCCGCCACGACTCAGAGTCAGCATGATCAGGTTGTCGGTGTAGGTGCTGTGGATGCCCCACTTCTGGTGCGGGGTGATCCAGTTCAGGCAGATCTCCGGGTTGCCGTTGGACATCTTGCCCTGCACGTAGCCGGTCGAGCGGGTGTTGATCGGTGGCCGGTAGCTCTGCAGCCCTTCACCGAAGGCCAGCATCCAGGGGTGGTCCTGGTAGAACTGCTGGCGACCGGTGATGGTGCGCCACGGGATCAGCTCGTGGACGTTGGTGTAGCCGGCGTTGTACGACACGTGCTCGTCTTCCAGGCCGGACCAGGTCGGGCTGGAGATGATCTTGCGCGGCTGTGCCTGGATGTCGCGGAAGCGGATCGCCTCGTGCTCCTTCGGCAGCGCCAGGTGGGTGTGGTCGCGGCCGGTGAATTCCGACAGCGCGGCCCAGGCCTTCACCGCGACGTGGCCGTTGGTTTCCGGGGCCAGGCTCAGGATCACCTCGGCGGCATCGATGGCCGATTCGATCTTTGGTCGGCCCTGGCTGACACCCTCCTCGCGCACCTTGTAGTTCAGCTCGCCGAGGAACTCGACTTCGTGCTCGGTGTTCCAGTTGATGCCCTTGCCGCCGTTGCCGAGCTTGTCGAGCAGCGGGCCGAGCGAGGTGAACTTCTTGTAGGTGTTCGGGTAGTCGCGCTCGACCACCGTCATGTTCGGGCAGTTCTTGCCCGGCATCGGGTCCGTGCCTTCGGTCTTCCAGTCGCTGCCGCCGAACGGCTGGGCCAGCTCACCGGGGGTGTCGTGCAGCAGCGGCACGGTGACCAGGTCCTTTTCCACGCCCAGGTGGCCGACGGCCATCTCGGAGAAGGCCTTGGCGATGCCCTTGTAGATTTCCCAGTCGGAACGGGCTTCCCAGGCCGGGTCGATCGCCGCCGACAGCGGGTGGATGAAGGGGTGCATGTCCGAGGTGTTCATGTCGTCCTTCTCGTACCAGGTGGCGGTCGGCAGGACGATGTCGGAGTACACGCAAGTCGAGGACATGCGGAAGTCGAGCGTGGTGACCAGGTCGAGCTTGCCGATGGCGCCCTCGTCCTGCCATTCGGCCTCGGTCGGCTTGAAACCGCCGCGCTTGCCGAGGTCTTCGTTCATCACGCCGTTCTTGGTACCCAGCAGGTACTTGAGCATGTACTCGTGGCCCTTGCCCGAGGAGCCGAGCAGGTTGGAGCGCCAGACGAACATGTTGCGCGGGAAGTTTTCCGGGCTATCCGGCTGCTCGCAGGAGAAGCGCAGCGAGCCGTCCTTGAGCGACTTGACCACGTAGTCGACCGGCGACAGCCCGGCCGCTTCGGCCTCGCGGCAGATCTGCAGCGGGTTGCGGTTGAGCTGCGGGGCGCTCGGCAGCCAGCCGGCGCGCTCGGCGCGGATGTTGTAGTCGAGCATGTGCTCGGGGAACTGCGACTTGTCGGCCAGCGGCGAGAGCACTTCGTGGATGCTCATCTTCTCGTGGCGCCACTGCGAGCTGTGGTTGTAGAAGAAGCTGGTGCCGTTCATCTGCCGCGGTGGGCGGCTCCAGTCCAGGCCGAAGGCCAGCGGCAGCCAGCCACACTGCGGGCGCAGCTTCTCCTGGCCGACGTAGTGGGCCCAGCCACCACCGGTCTGGCCCACGCAACCGCACAACATCAGCATGTTGATCAGGCCGCGGTAGTTCATGTCCATGTGGTACCAGTGGTTCATCGCCGCACCGACGATGATCATGGAACGCCCATGGGTCTTGTCGGCGTTGTCGGCGAATTCCCGGGCGATCTGGATGGCCTTCTCGCGCGAGACACCGGTGATCTTTTCCTGCCAGGCCGGAGTGCCGGGGACGCTGGCGTCGTCGTAGCTGGAGGCGACGTTGGCGCCGCCCAGGCCACGGTCGATGCCGAGGTTGGCGGCCATCAGGTCGAACACGGTGGCGACCTTGGCGGTGCGGCCGTCGGCCAGGGTGATGCTGCTGACCGGCACACGGCGCAGCTGCACCTCGTCGCCTTCGACGGCGGTGAAGTATTCGTGGGTCTGGCCGCCGAAATAGGGGAAGGCCACTTCGGCGCTCTCGCCGCCGATCTGGCTCAGCTTGAGGTCGACTTCACGGCCCTCGCCGCCCTCGCGGGCCTCGATGTTCCACTTGCCCTTCTCACCCCAGCGATAGCCGATCGAGCCCTGCGGCGAAACCAGCCCGCCGTCGGCGTCGACGCCGATGGTCTTCCATTCCGGGTTGTTGTCCTGGCCGAGGTTGTCGGCCAGGTCCGAGGCGCGCAGGAAGCGGTCGGCGACGTAGCCGCCGTTCCGCTCGTCGAGCAGCACCAGCATCGGCAGGTCGGTGTAGCGCTTGGCGTAGTCGGTGAAGTAGGCGCTCGGCTGCTCGAGGTGGAATTCCTTGAAGATGACATGAGCGAAGGCCTGCGCCAGCGCCGCGTCGGTGCCCTGCTTGGGGTTCAGCCAGAGGTCGGTGAGCTTGGCCACCTCGGAATAGTCCGGGGTGATCGATACGGTCTTGGTGCCCTTGTAGCGAACCTCGGTGAAGAAGTGCGCGTCCGGCGTGCGCGTCTGCGGGACGTTGGAGCCCCAGGCAATGATGTAGTTGGAGTTGTACCAGTCGGCCGATTCCGGCACGTCGGTCTGCTCGCCCCAGATCTGCGGCGAGGCCGGCGGCAGGTCGCAGTACCAGTCGTAGAACGACAGGCAGACGCCGCCGATCAGCGACAGGTAGCGGCTACCGGCGGCATACGAAACCATCGACATCGCCGGGATCGGCGAGAAGCCGACCACGCGGTCCGGGCCGTACTGCTTGACGGTATAGACGTTGGCCGCGGCGATGATCTCGTTGACCTCGTCCCAGCTCGAGCGGATGAAGCCGCCCATGCCGCGCTTGCTCTTGTAGGACTCGGCCTTGGTCTTGTCCTCGACGATGCTGGCCCAGGCCTCGACCGGCGCCATGTTGCGGCGCGCCTCACGCCACAGCTTGAGCAGCGGCTTGCGCACCTTCGGGTACTTCAGGCGGTTGGCGCTGTAGATGTACCAGCTGTAGCTCGCCCCGCGCGGGCAGCCGCGCGGCTCGTGGTTGGGCAGGTCGTTGCGGGTGCGCGGGTAGTCGGTCTGCTGGGTTTCCCAGGTGATCAGGCCGTTCTTGACATAGATCTTCCAGGAGCATGACCCGGTGCAGTTCACCCCATGGGTGGAACGCACGATCTTGTCGTACTGCCAACGGGAGCGGTAGACGTTCTCCCAGTCACGGGACTCGATGCGGGTTTCGCCATGCCCGTCAGCGAACTCTCCTTGCTTGCGATTGAAAAAACGCAGCTGGTCGAGTAGGTGGCTCATCGTTTCTTTCCTCTCAGGCTGAGCGCAGGCCGGGCCCGCGCTCTTCTTTTAATGCGGTCGTCCGGCCTAGCAGGGGGTCTCGGCGCCTTTGCGCGAATACCACCACCAGGTCACCAGGATGCAGGTCACGTAGTAGGCAACGAAGCCGTAAAGGGCCATCTCCGGGCCGCCGGTCAGGGCGATGGACGAGCCGAACGACTTGGGGATGAAGAAGGCGCCAAAGGCTCCGATCGCCGAGCTGAAGCCCAGCACCGCAGCCGACTCCTTGCCGGCGGCGCGCAGCACCTCGTCATTGGCGGCACCGTGCTTGCCGGCGCGACGTTCGTGCAGGGTGCGGAAGATCACCGGGATCATGCGGAAGGTCGAACCGTTGCCGATCCCGGTGGTGATGAACAGCAGCATGAACATCGCCAGGAAGCCGTAGAAGTTGCCGCCCTGCCCGGCCTGCGGCAGGAAGTACAGGACCCCGAACACCGCGGCGATCATCACCACGAAGTTCCACAGGGTGACGCGCGCACCGCCGAGCTTGTCGGCCACCCAGCCACCGACCGGGCGCACCAGCGCGCCGACCAGCGGGCCGAGAAAGGCGAAGCTCAGCGCGTTGACGTCCGGGAAGGAGGTCTTGATCAGCATCGGGAAGGCGGCGGCGAAGCCGATGAACGAGCCGAAGGTGGCCAGGTACAGCCAGCACATCAGCCAGTTGTGCTTGCGCTTGAAGATCACCGCCTGCTCGCTGAACGAGGCCTTGGCCGAGCTCAGATCATTCATGCCGAACCAGGCGGCGACGGTCACCGCGAGGATGAACGGCACCCAGATGAAGCCGGCGTTCTGCAGCCACAGCTGGCTGCCATCGGCCAGTTCCTGCGGCTGGCCGCCCGCGGCGCCGAACAGACCGACACCGATCAGCAGCGGCACGCTGAACTGCATCACCGACACGCCGAGGTTGCCCAGGCCCGCGTTCAGGCCGAGCGCGGTGCCCTGCTGCGCCTTGGGATAGAAGAAGCTGATGTTGGACATCGAGGAGGCGAAGTTGCCGCCACCGAAGCCGCAGAACAGCGCGATGATCACGAACACGCTGTAGGGCGTCTCCGGATTCTGCACCGCAAAGCCCATCCACAGCGCCGGGATGGCCAGCGAGGCGGTGCTGATCGCGGTCCAGCGGCGGCCACCGAAGATCGGCACCATGAACGAGTAGAAGATGCGCAGCGTGGCGCCGGACAGGCCCGGCAGCGCGGCCAGCCAGAACAGCTGGTCGGTGGTGAAGCTGAAACCGATGGCGTTCAGGCGCACGATCACCGTGCTCCAGACCATCCATACGGCGAAGGCCAGGAGCAGCGCGGGGATCGAGATCCACAGGTTGCGGGTGGCGATCGCCTTGCCGGTCGACGCCCAGAACTGAGGGTCTTCGGGCCGCCAGTCGTGGATCACCGGCCCCTGTTTGGACGGCTTGCCTGCCGCAGGTTTGACGAGAACAGTCATGGTCATTCTCCAGAAGAATCAGGGCGCGGACGACAACCGGCCCTGGCCGGCCTTGCCCATCACGGGGGTTGTGCGGATTTCGCTGAAGTACATCCAGATCAGGGAGACCCAGACGACGCCGTAGAGCAGCATGAAGGCCGAGGAACGCACGCCGGTGAGGTCGACCAGGGCGCCGAACATGATCGGCAGAATGAAGCCGCCAAGGCCGCCGGCCAGGCCGACGATCCCGGAGATCACGCCCATGTTCTCGGGGTAGTCGTCAGAGATGTACTTGAAGACCGAGGCCTTGCCGAAGGCGAAGGCGATGCCGACGACGAACAGCAGCGCGGTGAACACCCAGGCGTTGAGGCCGATGTGGAAGGTGCTCGGGCCGTTGACCGTCTGGATGGTGAAGTTGGTCTGCGGGTAGGACAGCAGGAACAGGCACACCCAGCTCACCCACATCACCCACCAGGTCACGCTCTGCGCGCCCCAGCGGTCGGACATCCAGCCGCCCACCGCGCGCAGCACGCCGCCGGGCAGTGAGAAGCAGGCGGCCAGCAGCGCGGCGGTCTGCAGGTTGAAGCCGTATTCCTGCACGTAGTACTTGGTCATCCACAGGGCGAGCGCGACGTAGCCGCCGAAGACGATCGAGTAGTACTGGCAATAGCGCCACACGGCCGGGTCCCTCAGCGCCTGCAGCTGGCTCTTGAAGGTCACGCTGGTGGACACGCGGTGCGCCTTGTTCTCGCTGGTGAGGAACCAGAACAGCACCGCGGTGATGAACATGATCGCCGAGTAGACCTTGGGCACCATCTGCCAGCTGCCGGCAGCGATGATCGCCGGGGCGATGAACTTGGTCAGCGCCGAACCGGCGTTGCCGGCGCCGAAGATGCCCATGGCCAGGCCCTGGGTGCTCTTGTCGAACCACTTGGCGACATAGGCGATGCCCACCGAGAAGGAACCGCCGGCCAGGCCGACGAACAATCCCAGCACCAGGAAGTGCCAGTAGGCGGTGGCCTCGCTGATCAGGTAGATCGGCAGCACGCAGACCAGCATCAGCACGAAGAAGACGATGCGGCCGCCGAACTTGTCGGTGAGCATGCCCAGCGGCAGGCGCACCAGGGAACCGGTTAGAACGGGTGTTGCGGCCAGCAGGCCGAACTGGGTCTCGTTGAGCTGGAAGATCTCCTTGATCGGTACGCCGAGCACGGCAAACATCATCCAGACCATGAAGCAGATGGTGAATGCCACCGTGCTCATGCCGAGTATCAGCCCTTGTTGAACATTCATTTTCGCCATGTCGAACCCTCCCCGAAGTATCGACCTGGCGCCAAGCTAGAGACGCAACGACCGGAATCCGTTGATTTGGATCAAGACCGGATTTCCGAGTGAAAAGGTAAGATTTGCCCAGCTACCACCTTGGAGGTAGCCAGAATTTCCACGCAAAACGCCTTTAATATCAGTGGTTTAAGGAATGATCGCCCAGCAGGGACCGGCACCCGGGCATCTCGGAACTCTTTGGAGGTAGCGTGCGGCTGGTTCAATGGATAAGGGGCTCGCTGCCGGTTCGCGCCGGCCTGGCCGTCATGCTCATCGCCGCCCTGGCGCTCGGCAGCGCGGTCAGCGCCGGCATGATCGCCTGGCTCAGCGAGGACGACGCCGCCGCCATCAACACCGCCGGCTCGCTGCGCATGGCGACCTACCGGCTGGCCTGGAAGCTCGAGGCCCAGGCCGCGGAAGAAGATATCCAGACCCTGGGGCGCAATTTCCAGCATCGCCTGGAGAGCGTCAGCCTGACCCGCATTCTCCAGGGCGAGGCCGAGGCGCCACTCAACCATGCCTATGCCGAACTGCGCGAGCGCTGGCGTACACAGCTGCTGCCCGCGCTCGAACGCGGCGATGCGAGCGGTTTTCAGGAAAATGCCGACGACTTCGTCAGCCAGCTCGATCGTTTCGTACTGCTGCTGCAACATCAGAGCGAGCGCAAGCAGAGCTGGCAGCAGGCCATTCAGGGCACCGCGCTGTTCGTCACCGTGATCGTGCTGATGGTCGGCATGTACAGCCTGCACAGCAGTGTGCTCAACCCGCTGCAGGAACTGGTCAGCGCCACCGAACGCTTTCGCGCCGGCGATCTGAGCGCACGCGTGCGCTACCGCGCCGATGACGAGTTCGGCCACATGGCGCTGAGCTTCAACGCCATGGCCGATGCCCTGGAAGAATCGCACCACACGCTGGAGATGCACGTGGCGCGCAAGACCGCGCACCTCGCCCAGGCCAACGCCGCGCTGCAGTTGCTCTACCAGAGCAGCCGGCGCATCGCCACCGACCCGGCTACCGCCGACTCGCTCGACAAGCTGATCGACAGCTTCCGCAACCGACTGCCCGGCCTGAACCTGACTCTTTGCCTGCACGGCGACCCGCGTGAACCGGCCACCCAATTGATCGCCCTGCACGGCAGCGAGCTGCGGCAGATCTGCGCGCCAGGTGACTGCGCGAGCTGCAGCATGCACAACGGTAGCCGTCTGATCGCCTGCCCGGTGGTCAATCTGGGCAGCGAGCTGGGCGAGCTGCGTGCGGGGTTCGCCGATGGCCGCGCGCCGGAGCAATGGGAGATGGAGCTGATCGAGGCACTGGCCAACCTGATCGGCACCGCGCTGTCGCTGGAACGCCGACGCGAGCAGGATCACCGCCTGCTGCTGTTCGAGGAGCGCGCGATCATTGCCCGCGAGCTGCACGACTCGCTGGCCCAGGCACTGTCCTACATGAAGCTGCAGGTGACCCGGCTGCAGACGCTGATCAATCGCGGCGAGTCGCCACAGACGCTGGAAAAGGTCGCCGAGGAGATCCGCGAAGGGCTGAACAATGCCTATCGCCAACTGCGCGAGCTGCTCACCACCTTCCGCCTGAAGATTCAGGACGGCGGGCTGGACAAGGCGCTGCAGGACACCGTGCGCGAATTCTCCGAGCGGGGTCAGTTCCCGGTGCACCTGAACATCCAGCCGCTGGCCTTCGACCTGCTGGCCAACGAGCAGATTCACCTCCTGCAGATCGCCCGCGAGGCGCTGTCCAACTGCGCCCGCCATTCCGGCGCCGATCAGGTCTGGGTCACGCTGCGCCCGGCCGGCGATGCGCTCGAGCTGCTGGTCGAGGACGACGGCTGCGGCCTGTCCGGCGACTACGACCAGCGCCAGCACCACGGCACCACGATCATGCAGGAGCGCAGCCGTCAGCTGCACGGCCAGCTGACCCTCGAGCCGCGCACTCCACGCGGCACGCGTGTACGCCTGACATTCAAGCCGGGATTTCTCGGCAACCAACCCAAGGGACAGATCGCATGAACGACACACGTCACAGCATCCTGCTGGTCGACGACCACCCGATGATGCGCCGCGGCATGCGCCAGCTGCTGGAGCTCGAAGACGACCTGGCCGTGGTCGGCGAGGCCAGCAACGGCGAGGAAGCCCTGCGCCTGATGCCGGACCTCGCCCCCGACCTGATCCTGCTGGACAACAACATGCCTGCGCTCAATGGCATCGAGACGCTCAAGCGCCTGCGCCAGCAGGGTTACGAAGGCAAGGTACTGCTGTTCACCGTCTCCGACGCCGAGGAAGACGTGCGTGACGCCCTGCGTCATGGCGCCGACGGCTATCTGCTCAAGGACATGGAGCCGGAAAAGCTCATCGACCAGATCCGCGAAGTGCTGCAGGGCGACCTGGTGGTCAGCCCGGCGCTGGCGCGCGTCATGGCCCAGGCCTTGCGGGTCGGCCAGCCGGTGACCTCCGAAGCGGAGCTGACCGAGCGCGAACGGCAGGTGCTGAAGATGATCGCCGGCGGCAACAGCAACAAGATGATCGGCCGCAAACTGGGCATCACCGAAGGCACGGTGAAGGTGCACGTGAAGAACCTGCTGCACAAGCTCGGCTTGCGCTCGCGCGTCGAAGCTGCCGTCTGGGCGCTGGAGCACGAGCGGATGCGCGGTTGAGCACCAGCTGCCTCTTTGGAGGTAGCCGGTTTATCGCTTCCGGGAGGCGACTGGCGCCTGGCCAGCCTCCTAGGATGCAGGCAGCAAGGAGGCCGCATGCTTACCCATTCCACCCTGCTGGCGACGCTGTTCCGCCACCCGCTGTTTCAGGCATTACCCCAACCGGCGCTGCAGGAACTGGCGCTCGGCGCCGGCAGCCGCCGCCTGCTGCAGGGCGCCACGCTGCATCATGAGGGCGATCCGGCGCGGCATTTCTTCATTCTGGTGCATGGGCAGATCAAGCTGCACCGGCTCAGCGGCGACGGGCAGGAGCGCGTGCTGGAGATCGTCCGCCCCGGCGATGTCTTCGCCGAGACACCGCTGTTCGACGAGCAGCCGCATTACCGGCTCAGCGCCACTGCGCTGCGCGAAACGCTGGTGCTGCAGGTCCAGAACGCGTGCTACCAGCGCCTGCTGCAGCAGCACCCGCCGCTCGCGCAGGCCATGCTTGCGCGACTCAGCCAGCGCCTCAACCGGCGGCTGGACGACATCGACAACCTGGCCACGTCCAACGCCAATCACCGGGTCGCACGCTTTCTCATCCAGGCGCAGGAGTCCGATAGCGGCATCGTCAACCTCGACGTGCCGAAGCGGCTGATCGCCTCGAAGCTGGGCATCCAGCCGGAAACCTTCTCACGCATCCTGCACCGGCTGATCAGCGCCGGGCTGATTCGCGTGCACAACCGCCGCATCGAGATTCTCGACCCGCTCAACCTCGCGGCCTATCAGCGCGAAGCGGGTTGATCGGACGCACCGTCCCGCTCGGCGGCATCATCCGCCCCGGCCTCGAACGGCGCCGGGCCGTCGCCCAGGCGGAAGGGCTGTGGCGGTGTATCGTCGAGCCGGCGCGTTGGCGGTGGTATGGGCTGGGCATCCTCCTCCGGTTCGCGCAGCAGACGGTAGGCGAGCGCGGCGAGCAACGCCGCCAGCAGGCGATAGATCAGCGAGGCAAGGTCGAAACCGATCAGGCTGCCGCCGTCGAGCCACAGCGACAGCAGGCGCCCGAACACCAGCGCTGCCATCAGGAACACCAGCATCATCAGCGCGGTGCGCATGCGTTCCGGTGCGCGCGCCGCCCAGAGCAGGAACAGCGCCAGTCCCAGTTGCAGCCCACCGTAGTAGACGCGCATGTGGCTGATCGATGCCGACTCCATGAGCAGCATGCCGTTGAGATTGGCCATCTCATACGGGCGTACCCAGTAGGCCAGGCTGAAGGCCAGCATGAACAGGGCCTGGGCCAGCAGTACGAAACGGGCAAAACGCATCGAAAACGCTCCTGATGACTCGATCCCCGGTCGCCATACGACCGCTCGTCGGGGGCTTGGTTCGATCCGGAGGCACCCTGCGGATCGCCACATTTGCCCACACTTTGCGGCTTTGGCCCCGACGCGCGCGGGGCTATGCTGCCGGCTTCGTCACCGGAGGTTTTCCATGCGTCGTCTATTGCTTGCCACCACTCTTTTTGCCGGCCTGGCGCAGGCCGCCGAGCCGATCGCCATCGACGTCCATCGCGACGCCAACTGCGGTTGCTGCAAGGCCTGGATCGAGCACCTCGAAGCCAACGGCTTCAGCGTGACCGACCACGTCGAGCCCGACATGGTCGCGGTGAAAATCGCCAATGGCGTGCCGCCTCGGCTCGGCTCCTGCCATACCGCCGTGATCGGCGGCCAGTTCGTCGAAGGCCACGTGCCGGCAGCCGACATTCTCAAGCTGCGTGCCCAGCCGGACCTCGCTGGCGCAGCGGTGCCCGGCATGCCGGTCGGCTCGCCCGGCATGGAGATGGGCGACCGCCAGGACGCCTATCAGGTCATCGGCCTGGCCAAGGACGGGTCCGAACGGGTCCTGGCCGACTATCCTGGGCACTGACCGGCCACGGCAACGATGCGCTGTCCCGCCGGTCTGATGGCTGACAGACACAGCGGAGAACCGAGCCCATGCGCTGGAAACGTGCGCGTCGCAGCGACAACGTGGTGGATGCCCGAGGGCGCAGCGGCATGCGCCTGGGCGGAGGGCTGGGCCTGGGCGGCATCGTCATTGTCGTGGTGCTCGGCCTGCTCACCGGGCAGGACCCGCTGCAACTGCTCGGCCAGCTCACCGGGCAGGACGGCTCGACCGTTCAGCAGCAGCGCCCGAGCACCACAGGCGACGACCCGCAGGTCGATTTCGTGCGCGCCATTCTTGGCGATACCGAAGACACCTGGCAGGCATTGTTCCGGCAGAGCGGCGAGCAGTACCGCGACCCCAGGCTGGTGCTGTTTCGCGGCGGGGTGAACTCGGCCTGCGGCTTCGCCAGTTCGGCGGTCGGCCCGTTCTACTGCCCCGGCGACCAGCAGGTCTACCTGGACCTGCAGTTCTTCGACGAGATGGCCCGGCGCTTTTCCGCCGCCGGCGACTTCGCTCAGGCCTATGTCATCGCTCACGAAGTCGGCCATCACGTGCAGACCCTGCTCGGCGTCTCGCAGCAGGTTCAGCAGGCCCGCGCGCGCGGCGCGCGGCTCGAAGGCGACAACGGCCTGCTGGTCCGCCAGGAGCTGCAGGCCGACTGCCTGGCCGGCGTCTGGGCGCACCATGCCCAGCAACGCCACGACTGGCTGGAGCAAGGCGATCTGGAGGAAGCACTCAACGCGGCCAGCGCCATCGGCGATGACCGCCTGCAGCAGCAGAGCCAGGGGCGCGTGGTGCCCGACGCCTTCACCCATGGCACCTCGGCGCAACGGGTCCGCTGGTTCCGCACCGGCTTCGACAGCGGCGAGCCGGGGCGCTGCGACACGTTCAAGGCTCCGCGCTTATAAGCTCAGGCCGAGCGGCCGCCGGCGAACGCCATGCGCTTGCACCGCTCCGGGCGAAGCGCGTGGCGCACCCAGTGCGGGTTCAACCCAGCTGCGCCAGCAGTGCCGCACAATCGCGCGCATGCCACTCGGTCAGTTCCGGCCAGGGGTTGTCCGGCAGGTTGACCAGCACACCCTGCGCCCCGGCGGCCCGGGCACATTCGAGATCGAAGCGGTAGTCGCCGACCATCACCAGCGCCCCCGGCTCGACGCCCCAGCGCTCGGCGAGCTTGAGCAGGCCGCCCGGATGCGGCTTGGGAGGTGCCTCATCGCGGCCGAGAATGTCCTCCGGCACGAAGCAGTCACCCAGCCCGAGCGCCTGCAATGTCACCAGCGCGAGCTCGTGGGCGTTGCGGGTCAGCACGCCGAGCCGGCAGCCGCGCTCGCGCAGCGCATGCACCAGCTCCAGCGCACCGGGGGCCGGGCGCGCCGCGTAGGCCAGCTCGCGCTCGTGTTCGAGCAGCCAGGCGCGCTTGGGCGCCGCCTGCTCGGCCGGCAGCGCGGCGAGGTGATGCAGGATGTCGTCGTCCGCGGGGATGTCCAGCGCGCGGCGGATCGCCGCGAAGTCATGCACGGCGATGGTCAGGGTGCCGTCCATGTCGAACACCCAGTGGCGCAGCGCGGCAAGCGTCACATCCAGTCCTCTCGGGCACGGATCAGCCCTTCCTGGGCCACCGAGGCCACCAGCTCGCCGGCACGATTGAAGATGCTGCCGCGCACGAAGCCGCGTGCATTGCCCGCCCAGGGGCTGTCGATCGAGTACAGCAGCCAGTCGTCGAGTTTCACCTCGCGGTGGAACCAGATCGCATGGTCAAGGCTGGCCAGCTGGATGAACTTGCTCCAGGAGCTCACGCCGTGCGGCTGCAGCGCGGTGCCGACGAAGCTGAAGTCCGAGGCGTAGGCCAACAGGTACTTGTGCAGCGCCGGGCTGGCCGGCAACGTGCCATCGGCGCGGAACCACAGGTGGCGGATCGGCTCGAGCGGCTGCGGGTTGGTCGGGTCCTGCAGGGTCACCGGACGGATCTCGATCGGCTTGGGCCGACGCAGCTTCTCCATCACCCGCTCGGGTACCAGCGGCGTGAGCTTGTGCAACAGCTCCCACTCGCTGGCCAGGTCTTCGGGGCCGACCACGTCAGGCATCTGCAGCTGGTGTTCGTAACCGCTCTCCTCGGCCTGGAACGAGGCGATGCCGGTGAAGATGATCCGCCCCTTCTGGATGGCGCTGACCCTACGCGTGGTGAAGCTGCGCCCGTCCCGCACCCGGTCGACGTCATAGACGACCGGCTCGTGGGAGTCACCCGGACGCAGGAAGTAGCCGTGCAGCGAATGCACGTGACGCGTGGTTTCCACGGTCTGGCTCGCCGCCGAGATCACCTGACCGAGCACCTGCCCGCCGAACAGCTGCGGAAAGCCCAGATCCTGGCTGGCACCGCGAAACAGGTTCTCTTCGATGCGCTCGAGCGAGAGCAGATTGACCAGATGGTCGAGGGTCTGGGTCATGGACGTTTTCCTAGGGGCACGGGGCAGGTCGCCATGGTACGGATTCGCGCGGCACGGCTCCAGCGCGGCGGCGAACGCCGCCGATCGTGCCGCCTGCGCGCGGCTTGAGGCCGGCTCGCGGCGGCCGGCATACTCGTCGGCAAACCTGCCGGATGCTGCCATGGCCCTGCCGCTGATCTATCACGACGACTACAGTCCGCCGCTGCCCCCGGGCCACCGCTTTCCCATGGAGAAATTCCGCCTGTTGCGCGATCACCTGGTCGACAGCGGCCTGACCCGGGACGACGCGCTGCTGCGGCCCGAGCTCTGCCCGCGCGAGGTGCTCGCGCTGGCCCACGACCGCGACTACGTCGACCGCTACTGCGATGGCGAAATGAGCCGTGAAGAGCTACGCCGCCTCGGCCTGCCGTGGAGCCCGGCGCTGGCCCGGCGCACGGTGCGGGCGGTCGGCGGTTCGCTGCTGGCCGCCGAGCAGGCGCTGCAGCACGGCCTGGCCTGCCACCTGGCCGGCGGCACGCATCACGCCCATCGTGACCATGCCTCGGGCTTCTGCATCTTCAACGACCTGGCGGTGATCGCCCTGGCGCTGCTCGAGAGCGGGCGCGTCGGCCGCGTGCTGATCTTCGATTGCGATGTGCATCAGGGCGACGGCACCGCACGCATCCTGGCGAACGTGCCCGACGCGGTGACCGTCTCGCTGCACTGCGAAAAGAACTTTCCGGCGCGCAAGGCCGAAAGCGACTGGGATATCCCGTTGGCGCCGGGCCTTGGCGACGCGGACTACCTGAAGGTGGTCGACGATACGCTCGGCTATCTGCTGCCGCTCTACCAACCGGACCTGGTGCTCTACGACGCCGGCGTCGATGTCCACCGCGACGACGCCCTCGGCCTGCTCGCGCTCAGCGACGCGGGGTTGGCCGCGCGCGATTCGCGGGTCATCGAGCACTGCCTGGAGCGCGACATTCCGCTGGTCGGGCTGATCGGCGGAGGCTACGACAAGGACCGCGCCCTGCTCGCCCGCCGCCACGCCCAGCTGCACTTCAGCGCCGCCCGTGCCTGGCAGCGCTACGGGCTGGGTTGAGCCCGCTCAGCTCATCCAGGGCGGCGGTGGCGGCTCGTCGTCGCGCTCCTCGCGCTGAGCTTCGCGGCGCGCCTGATCGGCGAGCGCGGCCTTGATCTCGCGCATCACCGCGTCCAGGTCGGCGGCATCCTCGGGCTCGGCGAACTCGCCGGTGAGCGGGGTCTGCGGTGTCAGCCGGCCCTCCTCGTAGAGCGCCCACATCTCCTTGGCGTAGCGGGTGAAGCGCAGCTCGGGAGCGAACTGCCCGAAATAGGCGGCCATGTTGCCGACATCACGCTCGAGCATCTCGAACGCATGGTTGTTGCCTGCGGCATCCACCGCCTGCGGCAGGTCGATGATCACCGGCCCCTGGCCGTCGAGCAGCACGTTGAACTCGGAAAGGTCTCCGTGCACCAGCCCTGCGCAGAGCATCTTGACGATCTCGCCGATCATGAACGCATGGAACTCGCGGGCATCGTCCGGGTGCAGGTCCACGTCGTTCAGTCGCGGGGCGGCATCGCCGTCGTCGCCCACGATCATCTCCATCAGCAGCACGCCGTCGAGGAAGTCGTAGGGCTGCGGCACGCGCACACCGGCTGCGGCCAGCCGGTACAGCGCGGCGACCTCGGCGTTCTGCCAGGTTTCCTCGCGCTCGCGCTTGCCGTACTTCGAGCCCTTGGCCATGGCCCGGGCGTCGCGGCTGTTACGCACCTTGCGCCCTTCCTGATATTTGGCGGCCTGCCGGAAGCCCCGCTTGTCGGCCTCCTTGTAGACCTTGGCGCAGCGCAGCACCTCGCCACAGCGCACCACGTAGACCGAGGCCTCCTTGCCGCTCATCAGCGGCCGCACGACTTCATCGATCAGGCCGTCCTCGATCAGTGGTTCGAGTCGCTTGGGGGTTTTCATCGCGAGGGCGGGCTCCTCTGGCAGGCATGGGCGGCCGCAGGTTACGGCAATCGCCTTCGGCCTGCCATGCCCCGCATCCGGGTTTGAAAGCCTGAAACGGATTGGCAAGCATCCGCGCGCGGATCGACAATCGCAGCACCCCGATTGCTGAGGTCGCCGCCATGCTCGACACCGAACGCTGCTGGCAAGCCGTCTGCGCGCGCGATGCGACGCACGACGGCCGCTTCGTCTTTGCCGTGCGCTCGACCGGCATTTTTTGCCGGCCGAGCTGCCCGGCGCGTCGTCCGCGGCGCGACCGCGTGGCCTTCTACGTCAACGCCGAGCAGGCCGAAGCCGCCGGCTTCCGCCCCTGCCGCCGCTGCCACCCGACGGGAATCGATACGGCCGCGCAGCTGGATGAACTGGTCGCCGCCGCCTGCCGCCTGCTCGACACCGCCGAGCGCGCGATCCCTCTGGCGCAGCTGGCCGCGCGCATCGGCCTGTCGCCGTCGCACCTGGCACGTGCGTTCAAGGCACGCACCGGCCTGACCCCAAGCGCCTGGGCGCAGGCGCGACGCCGCGAGCGGCTGCAGGCCGCCCTGCCGACCGCAAGCAGCGTGCTGGATGCCGCGCTGAGCGCCGGCTACGGAGGTGTTGGCGCCGCTTATGCCGATGGACAGGGGCTGAGCCCGGCGCAGCGGCGGCGCGGCGCCAGCGGTGAACAGCTGCGCTATGCCATCGCAGCCTGCCCACTGGGGTTGTTGCTCATCGCGGCGAGTGAAAGGGGCATCTGCGCCCTGCTGTTCGGCGACAGCGAGGAGGCGCTCGAGCAGGAACTGCGCCTGCGCTTCGCAGCCGCAGAACTGCGGCGCGACCAGCCAGGCTTGGGCGACTGGCTGCAGGCCGTGGTCGCTCAACTCGAGGAGCCCGCCCGCGCGGCCCATTTGCCGCTGGACCTGCGCGGCACCGCCTTTCAGCGCCGCGTCTGGCAGGCGCTGCAGGCGATCCCGCCGGGGCAGACGCGACGCTACGCCGAGCTGGCCGACGCGCTCGGCAGCCATGCCCGCGCGGTGGCACGCGCCTGCGCCAGCAACCCGGTCGGGCTGCTGGTGCCCTGCCACCGGGTGGTCGGCGCCGGCCAGGCGCTGACTGGCTACCGCTGGGGCCTGGCGCGCAAGGCCGCCCTGCTCGCCAGCGAGTCTTCGAGCACAACCGAGGGAGACTGAGCGCTTCGGCGTGGTCCGATCTACAACAGCCCCACGCCAGGAGCCCCCGTGACCGAACTCAAGCGCTACCGCATCCATTACCGCATCAACGGCCAGCCGGCCTCCCTGCAGATGAGCGCCTTTCAAGAGCCAAGCCTGGAACAGGTGGAACTGGAGATTCTCCTGCATCATGTGCGCGAACCCCGGGCGGCGACCGACACCCCCTGGGAAATACCCGAGCTGCCCAGCGAACAGGAGCGCATGCAGGAGCTGGGCGTCAGCGACATTCAGATCGAACTGGAGCGCAGCTAGCGTTTCAGCGGGCTCGCAACGCTGCCCTACAGCGCCTAGCATCGCCCCAACAGCCAGACAGCGGGGACCCTCGTGCGCCTGATCGACACCCACACACACCTGGACTTCGAAGACTTCGATGCCGACCGCAGCCAGGTGCTGGCACGCAGCCGCGCCGCCGGTGTAGAACGCCTCATCGTGCTCGGCGTGCATGCCGACAACTGGCAGCGCGTCTGGCGCCTGGCCTGCACCGAGGACGCCGTCTATGCCGCGCTGGGGCTGCATCCGGTGTTCCTGCAGCAACACCGCGACGAGCACCTGACAGCGCTCGCCGACTGGCTGCAGCGCTTGCACGGCGAGGCGAAGCTCTGCGCCATCGGCGAGATCGGCCTGGATTTCTACATCGACGACCCGGACCATACCCGCCAGCAGACCCTGCTCGAACGGCAACTGCAGCTGGCGACCGACTTCGATCTGCCGGTGCTGCTGCACGTGCGCCGCGCCCACGCACCGATGATCGCCACACTCAAACGCTACAAGCTACGCCGGGCCGGTGTGGTGCATGCCTTCAGCGGCAGCTGGGAGGAGGCCCGCGAGTACATCAAGCTCGGTTTCAAGCTCGGCCTCGGCGGTGCCGGCACCTGGCCGCAGGCGCACCGCATGCACCGGGTGCTGCGGCAATTGCCGCTCGACAGCATCGTGCTGGAAACCGACGCCCCCGATATAGCGCCCTGCACCCACCCCGGCGAACGCAACAGCCCGGAGCACCTGCCGGCAATCTGCGAGCGCCTGGCCGAACTGCGCGGCCTCAGCCCCGACGAACTGGCCGAGGCCAGCTATCGCAACAGTTGCGAGCTGTTCGGCTGGGCCTGACCCAGCAGCCCCTCTACACCCGAAACGCCGCAATCAGTTCGCGCAGCTGGCCGACCAGTTGGCTCATCTCGCGGCTGGCCTGCTCGGTCTGGCCGGCGCCTTCGGCGGTGCGCTGACCGGCCTCGTTGATCGAGACGATATTGCGGTCGATGTCATGCGTCACCGCGGTCTGTTGCTCGGCAGCGGCGGCGATCTGCTGATTCTGATCGACGATCAGGCCGACCGCGCCAAGAATGTTTTCCAGCGCCTGCTCGACTTGCGCCGACTGGCTGACCGTATCGTCCGCCAGTGCATGGCTGGCGTGCATGGTCCTGACTGCCGCACCGACTCCCGACTGCAGCCGGGCGATCATCTCCTCGATTTCCTCGGTGGACTGCTGGGTCCTTCTTGCCAGGCTGCGCACCTCGTCGGCGACGACCGCAAATCCGCGGCCCTGCTCGCCGGCACGGGCCGCCTCGATCGCGGCGTTGAGTGCCAGCAGGTTGGTCTGCTCGGCAATGCCCTTGATCACGTCGAGCACCTTGCTGATCGCGGCGCTATCGTCGGCCAGCCGGTTGATGACCTCCACCGATTGCTGGATTTCCGCTGCCAGCCGCTCGATACCGCCCACCTGGGCGACCACCAGCGCACGGCCACTGGCGGTTTCTTCGTTGACGCTTTGCGCACTGCCGACGGCAGCCTCGGCGCTGGTCGCCACGGCCTGCGCGGTGGCGGCCATTTCGTTCATCGCGGTCGCGACCTGCTCGATCTGCGCGCGCTGTTCGCCGACCGTCTGGTTGCTCTGCCCGGAAACCTGCTCGACCTGCCCCGCCTGGCGCTCGACTTCGCCGACGGTATGGCCGACACGCTCGAGCAGCTCGCGGATGCGCGCCACGGTCGCATTGAACACCTGCCCGAGTTCGCCCAGCTCGTCGCGGCTGACCACTTGGTAACGCACCGTCATGTCGCCATCGGCGACCTTGTCCATGATCCGGCCGAGCGCATTGAGCGAAGCCCGGGTGGAGACGTAGAAGGCGCCATACAGATAGGCAACCAGCAGGAACACCACCACCAATGCCGCCAGCAGCAGCCCCATCAGCAGTCGCTTGTCGGCCAGGCGCTGCTGCAGGCGCTGATCGAGGAAATCGAGCACCGCGTCGTTGAGTTCGTAGGTCTTGGCCATCTCGTTGCTGATGCGCTCATAGAACGCATCCCAGGGGCGGTCCAGTGCATCGGCGAGGATCACTTCGTCCTGGATGATTTCGCTGCTCGCGCCCAGCGAGGCACCGCTCAGCGCCGCCAGCTCGGCCAGACGCGCGCGCGCGGCCGACGAGCTGTCGACGGCGTCCTGCAGCTGCGCCTGGTACTGCGTCTGCAGCTTTTCCAGCTCCTGCACCAGGCCATCAAGGATGTTGCTGGCCTCGGAGTTGAGATAACCCTGACCAAAGGTGTAGGCCCCCACGGCACGCCCTTCACCCAGCACCGAGGTGATGGTCGGCGTGACGCTGGTCAGCAGCTCGGCGAGCAGGCGCACTTCGCGCTCGGCATCCTGGCTGAGCCCCGACTGGCTGGCGATCAGCTTGATGATGACCTGCGAACTGCCCAGCAGACTGCCGGCCATCGCCGCCTTGGATTGCAGCGATTGCTCGGCCTGGGCC
Organism: Stutzerimonas balearica DSM 6083; assembly: GCF_000818015.1. Taxonomy (NCBI): domain Bacteria; kingdom Pseudomonadati; phylum Pseudomonadota; class Gammaproteobacteria; order Pseudomonadales; family Pseudomonadaceae; genus Stutzerimonas; species Stutzerimonas balearica. The sequence goes on along the minus strand of NZ_CP007511.1, from coordinate 791,708 downwards.
TCGCCGAGCGCGCGTTGCATCTGATCGCGGCGGGTATTGAATTCGGTGACCTGCTGCGGATCGCTGCTCACCGGCTGCAACGCCTGCAGGCCGCTGGCCAGCCGACCTTCGACATCCTGCAGGCGAGCGTTGAGGGTCTGCACGTTGCCGGTCTGGCCAATGATCGCCTCGATCTGCACCAGGTCGTGCCAGTCCTCCAGGTCGCGCCGCAGGCGAAGCGCGGCGCCGAGCAGCTCGAGGCTCTGCAGCTCGCTGCGGGTCCCGACGAATTCGCGATAGGAGTCGCGGACCAGATAGAAGTTGGTCAGCGCCATGGGAACGAAGAACAGAAGACTGACCAAGCTGAACTTCATGCCGAAGCTCAGGCGATTCATGAATGCGACTGCTGGATACAACAGGCTTTTCACACGACGTCTCCCAGGTCTTATTGGTATGTGCTTGCGGCATGGGGCCACAGCAGGGTTCGTCAGGAGGATCGAGCCGACTTATACGGGATATCGGTTGGGCGCTGTGTAACTTAAGGGCACCTCGAAAAACCTCGACCCCCTGCGATTGGTAAAATTGCGTTGTCCTGATTTCGTTCTCTGACACCAGCCATGAAGAAGCGCACTGCCATCAAGACGGACCTGTTCGCTGACGAACATCATCGGAAGAAGATCGACACGCTTGGAGATCCGCTGGCCGAGATCGAGTCGTACATCGATTTTGCGGCACTTGCGGCGGAAGTCGATCGGGTAGCGCCGCGTCCGGTGAGTCCGCAAGGCGGTCGCCCGCCGTATCCGACGGAGACGATGGTGCGGATTCTGGTGCTCAAGCGGCTGTACAACCTGTCGGATGAACAGATGGAGTACCAGTTGCTTGACCGGATGAGCTACAAGCGATTCTGCGGGTTGGCCAGCGCGGTCAATATTCCGGATCGAACGACCGTGTGGACGTTCGAGAACCGCATCGGCGACGCCGGCGCGAAGGTCCTGTTCGACGGTGTCACGGCCCAACTGCTCCGGCACGGATTCATCGCCCGCGGCGGCCAAATCGTCGATGCCACGCTGGTGCCTGCTCCCAAGCAACGTAACAGCCGTGAGGAGAACAAGCTGGTCAGGGAAGGCGCGATGCCGGCTGACTGGAAGCCAGCCAAACGGCGCCAGAAGGATACGGATGCCACCTGGACACAGAAGCACGGCAAGAACCACTTCGGTTACAAGCTCTCGATCAACGTGGACAAGAAGTACAAGATCATCCGCAAAGTTGAGACTGATACGGCCAGCGTCCATGACAGCAAGCACTTCGATGCGCTCATCGACCGGAGCAACACGAGCCGCGATGTCTATGCGGACCGAGGCTACACCAGCGCAGACCGGGAGGGCTGGCTCAAGGATCACGGCTATCGTAATCAGATCCAGAGGAAGGGGTACCGCAACAAGCCCCTTTCCGAGTGTCAGCAACGGCGCAACCACCGCATCGCCAAGACGCGTGCCCGAGTGGAGCACGTGTTCGCGAGCATCGAGCAGATGGGCGGCAAGTTGATCCGTACCATCGGACAGGGGCGCGCGAACTTTGCGATGACGATGATGGCGGCCTGCTACAACTTGAAGCGGCTGGTGTACTTCCAGAAGGCGGGAATCAAGGCCTTCTGACGCCCGGAGTGGGCCGAATCGCCGCTGCAGAGGGCGATTCGGAAGAAAAACGGGGCGACACCGCCCAGGAAAGCGGTGATTCGCCGCAGAAATCGAACCGAATTCGATCATGGCCATCATTTGGCGGTCGGATTCACTGAAAACCTCGCGTTATTCGAGGTGCCCTTAAGGTAATGGCCAAATGACAGTGCAACGTCGCCAGGCAGAGGGCCGCGTCGGAAGGCCCGTGCCAGAGCCTTCATCGACGGCAACGATGGCGAGGCATTCGTGCCTCAGAGGAGAATCACCCAGAGCGCGACGGCCGCGTACCAGAGCACCCGCGAGCGCACCAGCAGTGCCGCGAGGATATCCAGCCGGGCAACGGCGTCGTGCGATGAGCTTGCTGGCAGGTCGGCGGCCAGCGGCCCGGCCTCGGCCAGCAGACGGCACGCCGGGATGTCCCAGTTGAGCAGTTCATGCAGCAGCACACGGCTGGCCGCGCTGAAGTTGCCGACCAGCGCGAAGCTCGCCACCAGCACGCGCACTGGCAGCCAGTCCAGGCCGTGGCGCAGCTGGGCGGCCTGTTCGCGCACCGCCTCGACCCGCGCATGCCGCTCGGTCAGCGCCAGCAGCCGGTAGGCCAGCGCCAGCATCGGCCCCAGCAACAGGTACCAGAACACCACTGCGAAGAAGTCCTGATAACCGCGCCAGAGCTGCCGTTGCTCGACCACCCGCGACAGCTCGTCGGGGCTGTCGGCGCTCAGTTCGAGATCCCGCTCGGCCACGAGTTCGGCGGCTTCCAGATCACCGCGGCGCCAGGCATCGCGGAACGGCCCCAGCTCGCGCTTGGCATGCCCGCGACCGAGCGAATAGAGCAACACCAGCAGGTGCAGCGGCAGCAACAGCCAGCCATAGGCCAGCGGCTGCAGCGCCATCAGCAGCAGGCCGAGCAGCAGTACCGGCAGCAGCACCAGGATCGCCAGTAGCAACCAGGGCGCAGCGGCCAGGCGGGGGTTGTTCTCCAGGCGACGCAACTGCGCCAGCCAGGGAGCATCGTGCTGGATACGCCCGCGCCAGTCGGAGAACTTCTCCACCAGCAGTGCCAGCAACATCACCAGAAAACTCATGGCCAGGTCCTTGTTCGGTTGGGCTCAACAAACGATCGCCGCAGCGCGCAGGCGCCGCCAGTCAAAGGCCGGCCCCGGGTCGGTCTTGCGCCCTGGGGCGATATCGCTGTGCCCGCAGACGCGCTCGGGCGTGATGGCCGGATAGGCCTGCTGCAGCAGGCGACACAGGTCGATCAGCGCGCCGTACTGCGCGTCGCTGTAGGTGCACTCGTCAGTGCCTTCGAGCTCGATGCCCAAGGAGAAGTCGTTGCAGCCCTCGCGGTCGCCGAAGCACGACACCCCGGCGTGCCAGGCCCGGTCCAGACAGGAGACGAACTGGGTGATGGCGCCGTCGCGCTCGATGAGAAAATGCGCGGAAACCTGCAGCCCGGCGATTTCCTCGAAGAACGGATGCTCGCGGCAATCCAGGCGATTGGCAAAGAACTCCTGCACCTTGCCGGTACCGAAGCAGCCCGGCGGCAGGCTGATGTTGTGAATCACCAGCAGAGAGATTTCGCCGTCCGGCCGCCGATTGAAGTTCGGCGACGGGCAATGGCGAACGCCCTGGCACCAGCCTGTGGCGCGGTCCAGCTGCATGGAGCGGTCCTCGGTTGCTCAAGCGCGCAGGCTAGCCGCAGCACCGCTGCGCCTGCAAGCCCGGCGCAGGCTTAGCCCCCGCGGCGCGCGGCGGCCTTTTCTTCGCGACGCGACGCCAGGCGATCGGCCAGGCGCGTCGGCTCGGGCAAGCGATAGCGCGTCACGTAGCGCATTACCAGCTGTGGCGCGCTGGTCAGACTGACGCGGTTGCCCGGCGAGACGATCAACGGGCGCACCCTATCCTTGCTGCGCAACAGCGTACCGATGGTCTCGCCGGCTCGGTCGCGCAGCGGCACCTGCTCACCGCGCAGCTCACCGAGCGGCTCATGGTCGCCGCAGAGAATCTTCTTCGCTACGCCGATGGTCGGCAGGCCGGTCACCACGCCGAGGTGGGCGGCAATGCCCAGACGGCGGGGGTGGGCGATGCCGTGACCGTCAGCGAAGATCAGGTCTGGGATGGCCGGCAACGCCGCGAGCGCCTGCAGCACCGCAGGCAGTTCACGAAACGACAGCAGGCCCGGCACGTAGGGCATCGTGGTCGGAATGCGCGCCAGACTCTGAGCCACCACCTCGAGACTGTCGGCATCGAGCAGGACCACGGCGGCGCGGGTCAGCGCGCCCCCCTCCTCGAAGCCGACATCGACGCCAGCTATCAGGCGCAGCTGTGCAGGCAATTCGTCCTCCAGCCGCACCTGCTCGGCGAGCCGCTTCTGGAGCTCGCGCGCGGCGCCTGGTGTGCCATCCCAGTCACCGAACGGATTGGCAGGATACGGCGAGCGTGTGGCGGTCATGCGATGAATCTCCTGATGTCGGGCAGCTTGCTGAAGGGGTGCGCTTTCGGTCGCAGCTGGACAGCGCGGCGGAAAAATAGGACGCTCCCGCCGCAAGACGGCAGTTTCACCCTGCCATGGCCTAAACAACAATCAGAAAAGACCATGTCCAACGCCCATTCCCTGCGTCGCGTCAGCATCCTGGCAACCGAAGGCGTATTCGCTTCGACTCTCATGCAGGCCAAGGATTTCTTTCATATGGCCAGTCTGCGTCTGGCCCGGCAACTGGGCGGCCCTCTCGCCCCGGCGTTCGAAACGCGGCTGGTGAGCCCCGACGGCAATCCGGTCACGAGCTTCAGCGGCACCGAGATCGCGGTCGACGGCGCACTGGAAGACACCGATGCGGTCATCCTGCCGGCGTTCTGGGCCGACTTCGACGCGCTCTCGGCCCGCTACCCGCAGGTCGCTCCCTGGCTCCGCCAGCAGCATGCCGCCGGCAGTGCGATCTGCGGCGAGGCCACCGGCGCCTTCTGGATGGCGCATGCGGGCCTATTGGACAACCGCGAGGCGACGACCCACTGGCGTTTCGCCCGCGAGTTCGTCGAGCGCTTTCCGCGCGTGCAGTTCGCCTCCGGCAAGCACCTGACCGACAGCGACAACCTGTTCTGTGCCGGCGGCACCACCTCGTCCTGCGATCTGTATATGTACCTGATCGAACGCTTCTGCGGCGCCAACGTCGCCCAGGGCATGGCGCGCGACGTGCTGTTCGAGGTCCAGCGCAACTACAGCCCCGGGCGCCTCGGCTTCGGTGGACAGAAGTTGCACCTGGACACTCGCGTGCTGCAGATCCAGGAATGGCTGGAAGAACATTTCGCAGAGAAGTTCCGCTTCGAGGACGTCGCCCGGGAGCACGGCATGAGCATCCGCAACTTCATGCGGCGTTTCCAGGCGGCTACCGGCGACAAGCCGCTGCATTATCTGCAGCGGCTGCGCATCGAAACGGCGAAGAATCTGCTCTCGACCACGCGCAAGAGCATCAAGACGATCAGTTACGAGGTCGGCTACGACGATGCGAGTTTCTTCGCGCGGCTGTTCCGCCAGCACACCGAACTGTCGCCCAACCACTACCGCCAGAAATACCGGCCCGAGGCCTAAAGCGCAGCGCCCGCCGAGCAGGCCGGTTGCAGCGGGCGGTCACTGACCAGGTCGCGCATGTCGGCCTGGCGCTGCGGCTGCCATCGCCGCCGGCTCAGGGCTTGTGCGGGCGCGACAGGTATTCGTGCGACTGCATTTCCAGCAGGCGGCTCAGGGTGCGCTGGAACTCGAACTCCAGACGGCCACCGGCGTAGAGGTCCTTGAGCTCGACCTCGGCCGAGAGGATCAGCTTGACGTTGCGGTCGTAGAACTCGTCGACCAGGTTGATGAAGCGCCGCGCCATATCGTCCTTGGCGACGTTCATCTGCTCGATGTTGGAGACCAGCACCGCCTCGAAGATCTTGCCCAGTTCGATGTAGTCGTTCTGGCTGCGCGGCCCGTCGCACAGCGCGCGGAACTCGAACCAGGCGACATCGTTGGCGACCTTGCGCGCGCGGATCTCGCGGTTCTCGATCATCAGCGCCTCGTCCTCGAGCACCTTGCAGTTCTCGGTGAGCAGGCTCTTGAAGCTCTTTTCCAGGCTCAGCTCGGCCTCGGCGTCGAGCGGGAAGTGGTAGAGCTCGGCCTGCTCCAGCGCACGCAGGCGGTAGTCGATGCCGCTGTCGACGTTGACCACCTCGGTGTGTTTTTTCAGCAGCTCGATGGCCGGCAGGAAGCGCGCCCGCTGCAGGCCGTCCTTGTAGAGGCCGTCGGGCACGATGTTGGAGGTTGCGACCAGGCTGACGCCGTTCTTGAACAGCTCCTCGAGCAGGGTAGCGAGGATCATCGCGTCAGTGATGTCAGAGACGAAGAACTCATCGAAACAGATCACCCGCGCCTCGTCGGCGAAACGCTTGCCGATGATCGTCAGCGGATTCTTCTCGCCCTTGAGGGTCTTCATTTCCTCATGCACGCGCTTCATGAAGCGGTGGAAGTGCGTACGCATCTTCTGCTTGAACGGCAGCGCGTCGTAGAAGGTGTCGACCAGATAGGTCTTGCCGCGCCCGACGCCACCCCAGAAGTACAGGCCCTTGACCGGCTCCTGGGACTTCTTGCCGAACAGCTTGCCGAACAGCCCGCCATTGTTGCGTTCGCTGGCGAGCAGGTCGTCGTAGAGCCGCTGCAGATGACGCACGGCATTTTCCTGCGCGGCATCGTGGAAGAAATCGGGACGTTTCAGGTCAGCCTGATAGCGCTCAAGAGGAGTCATGGCGGAGCCGGGGTTGGAAAACGGGGCCGACACTTTAGCCGCGCCCTCGGCAGATGGCAATTTACTCAGATCGTTCAAACCTTGGACCTCCCGGGGATCTGGACGAGGCGTTCGACCTCAGGGAATGCCGGCGGTGCGCCGACACGCGACGCAGGCAGCCGGTCCCGGTCAGGAGCCAGGCGCCTGCGCCAGGCTCAACTCTGCGCGAGGGTGGCGATGGCTTCGCGCACTCGCAGCATCGCGGCGTCCAGCGCATCGGGGTCGGCGTAGCTCGGACTGTCGGCGACGCATTCCTCGTCCAGCCAGAGGGTGAACTGCGTACCCTCGTCTTCGCGCAGTTCCAGCGCATCGGCGCCACCGGCGATCAGTCGCTGAGTCAAGGCACCGATCGCCTGCGGGTTGCTCAGCGGGCGCGAGAGCAACAGCTCCTCGCCGTCGGCGCCAAAGAAGCGGAAACGGAAGCTGCCGTCGGCTTCGCGGAAACTGGCGAAGCGGGCCGTCTTGCTGGCCTTCTTCTTCGACGGGGCGGCCACCTGAGCCTGGCTGCGGAAGCTACGCAGCCCGACCGACTCACGCAGTTCGCCGAGAAACGGCGTGGCGATGCGGCGCGCCTTGGCCGCGCCGGCCTGGAGAATGTCTTCGAGCTCGGCCGGCTTGGCGATCAGTTGCGCATAGCGCTCGCGGGCCTCGCCCAGCTCGGCGTCGAGCAGCTGGAACAGCCGCTGCTTGGCCTCACCCCAGGCCAGGCCGTCCAGCAGCTCGGCGCGGAACGCAGCCAGCTGCTCTCCGCTGGCGAAGGCCTGATAGAGCGTGTAGAGGTGAGAACTGTCCGGGTCCTTGGCCTCGCCTGGCAGCCTCGAGTCGGTGACGATACGCGCCACCGCGTCCTTGAGCTGCTTGGCCGAGCCGAACAGCGGGATGGTGTTGTCGTAACTCTTGGACATCTTGCGTCCATCGAGCCCTGGCAAGGTGGCAACGCTTTCCTCGATCACCGCCTCAGGCAAGGTGAACAGCTCGCGCCCCTGGCCGAACAGGTGGTTGAAGCGCTGGGCGATGTCACGGGCCATTTCCACGTGCTGGATCTGGTCGCGCCCCACCGGCACCTTGTGCGCATTGAACATCAGGATGTCCGCCGCCATCAGCACGGGGTAGCTGTACAGGCCCATGGTCACGCCAGCATCCGGGTCTTCGCCGCTCTCGACGTTCTTGTCCACCGACGCCTTGTAGGCATGCGCGCGGTTGAGCAGTCCCTTGGCGGTGACGCAGGTCAGCAACCAGGTAAGCTCTGGAATCTCCGGAATGTCGGATTGCCGATAGAAGGTCACCCGCTCGGCGTCGAGCCCGCAGGCCAGCCAGGTCGCGGCAATTTCCAGGCGCGAGCGCTGGATCCGCAGCGGGTCGTCACACTTGATCAGCGCGTGGTAATCGGCCAGGAAATAGAACGAGTCCGCCGCCGCATCGCGACTGGCGACGATGGCCGGGCGGATGGCGCCGGCGTAGTTGCCCAGGTGCGGCGTGCCGGTGGTGGTGATGCCGGTGAGGATTCGGGTGTTCATCGCTTTTCGATCTCGATCGGGAAAGCCTGGGGCCGCGCGAGCACGCCCCTGGGCGAGGTCGGAAGTTACGCCTGCAGTCGCGGAGCGACCAGCTCCTTGAGCTCGACCAGCTTGCCGTGAAAAAAGTGGCCGCATTCTGCCACTTTCAACAGCTCGTGGGGGCGACTGAGCGCGGCCGAATAGGCGTAGACGGTTTGCGGGTCGATCACCTCGTCGTCTTCCGGTTGGATGATCGAGACCGCGCCGGCCGCCGGCAGGTTGGCACTGTCCAGACGCGACACCGCTGGCGCCACGAGAAACACCTTGCGCACCTCGACACCGCGCGCCTGCAGCCGGGCGAACAGGCTCGCCGCGACGAAGCCGCCGAAGGAAAAGCCGAGCAGCACCAGTGGCAACCCGGGCCGCTGCGCCAGCAACCAGTTCACCGCGGCCTCGGCGTCATCGACCTCGCCCTGCTGCATGTCGTGGCTGCCGGCGCTGCGGCCCACGCCGCGGTAGTTGAAGCGCAGCGTGCTGTAACCGGCGTCCCGCGCGGTGCGCTGCAGAGTCGAAACCACCTTGTTCAGCATGGTGCCGCCCTTGACCGGGTTGGGATGACAGATCAGTGCGAGCCCACTGGCGTCGGCTTCGTCCTGGTACAGGCCTTCGAGCACGCCGCAGGGGCCGTCGATGGAAATGGGGGTTTCGCGTTTCAACAAAGGTGAACTCCGTGACCTTGCGACGAGTCGACTCGTCTTGCTTAGCAGCTGCCCCGACCACCGCCTCGCGGTATACAGAGCAGGTACGAGACGTTAACGTAAGCACAGCCGTTTTTATAGAAGGAAGGACTCGTGGAACAGACCCTCGCGACCTGGTTGCTCCCGATCGCCGGCTTGATCGTCGGTATCGCCATTGGTTTTCTGGTGGCTCGCAACGCCGCGCCAAACCGCACCCAGCGTCAGGTCGACGACCTGCAGGAGCGCTTCGATACCTATCAGAGCGAAGTGGTCACACACTTCAACACGACGGCCAGTCTGCTGCGCAAACTGACCAGCAGCTACCAGGACATTCAGGACCATCTTTCCGAAGGCGCCAATCGCCTGGCGCTCGACGAGCAGACCCGCCAGCGCCTGCTCGCGGCGTTGCACAGCGAAGAACACCATGGCAGCCGTGAGCGCCTGAACTCCCCCGCGTTCACCGAACCGCCGAAGGACTACGCGCCCAAGAGCGATGACACCCCCGGGACGCTGAACGAGAACTTCGGCCTCAAGAGCCGTCATTGATCCCGCCGGACGGGGTTCCTGCCCCGTCCCTACCCTTCTTTTATTGCTGCAAGCGCATCGACAGGTCGATCGCCTGCACATGCTTGGTCAAGCCGCCGATCGAGATGTAGTCGACACCGGTTTCAGCCACACGCCGCAAACCACCTTCGCTGATGCCACCGGAAGCTTCCAGCTTCGCCCTACCTCGGTTGATGGCGACGGCAGTGCGCATGTCTTCGAGCGTCAGCTCGTCGAGCATGACGATGTCGGCACCGGCGGTAAGCGCCTGTTCCAGCTCGTCCAGGTTTTCCACCTCGACTTCCACTGGCTTGCCGGGAGCGATCCGTCGCGCCGCCTCGACCGCCGATGCGATACCGCCACATGCAGCGATGTGGTTTTCCTTGATCAGAAAGGCGTCGTACAAACCGATGCGGTGGTTATGGCAGCCGCCGCAGGTCACCGCGTACTTTTGCGCCAGGCGCAGCCCGGGCAGGGTCTTGCGCGTATCAAGGAGGCGAACGCCCGTGCCCTCCACCAGGTCGGCGTAGTGTTGGCACCGCGTTGCCACGCCCGACAGCAACTGCAGGAAATTCAGCGCCGAGCGCTCGCCGGTCAGCAATGAGCGCGCCGGCCCTTCCAGCGTGAACAGCACCTGATCCGCCACTACGCGATCGCCATCGCCTACCTGCCAATGCACGGCGACACGAGGGTCGAGCTGACGAAATACCGCATCGACCCATGCGGTTCCGGCGATGACCGCCGCCTCACGCGTGATAACCGAAGCACGCGCCAGCCGCTCGGCGGGAATCAACTGAGCCGTGATATCGCCACTGCCAATATCTTCCGCCAGGGCTCGGCGTACGTTGGCATCGATCTCGGCGCTCAGTTGAGCAAGGGTAAGGTTAGGCATGACGGGGCTCCACTGGACATGGCGCGAAGTATAAGGACTGATCGCGCCCCATGCAGCGCCGTCTCTCTCGGCAAATTTTTACCGCCTGGCGGAAAACACCCGGCTGATTGTGAGGTCAATCATGTCCGACACATGCGCGAGCCTTGAGCTGTGAAGGCCACGCTTATAATGCGACGAACGTTCAGAAGCTGGCGCCAGTTAAACGACGGAGTTGTGATTTGCCTCGTTGTAAATACTTGCCGCCGGAGTATGCTGCGCTGGAAATCCGGCATTGCGCCAAGATAGTGGCGCAATGCCAGCAGCCCATTCTGACGACCGACCCGATTTCCGCAGACACCGAAAGTGCATTGCGCCAAGACACCGGCGCCGCAGGAGAGTATCGATGCGAACTGATGCGAAAGTGGTGCACCTGAACAAAGCCGCCCCGGAGCACAGGCCATCTTCGCCCGCCACTCGCTTGCCAGTGGCGATCATCAGCGTGCGCGACAAGGCTGCACAACAACTGCGCCAGGCCTTGCAGGCTCTGTTCGACAGCGCTGACGACTCGCTTTTCGAAATCGCCGACCGCGCCACCAGCAATGCCGAGCAAAACGCCTTCTTCGAAGCCATGCGCGATCTGCGCATGAAACGGCGCAGCATCGAGCGCAGCTTCCTGCAACATCTGTTCGAGTCGTTCACCACGCTCAACCAGTATCAGATCGGCCAGCCCCCGCAACTGGAGAGCCTCTCCGTCGACAACCTCACGCTCGTCCAGAACGACGAGCTGGAGGAATCAGTCGCCATCGACACCATGGTCGCGAAGGTCATGGGGCGCGCCGCCACGCCGCTTAGCCACCTGACCACGCGCATGAACACCCTGGTCAGCCGCAAGCTTGACGACAAGAGCAATCCGCTCAGCCCCCATTCGGTATGCGAGTGCTTCGTGGCTGCCTGCAGCGATCTGGGCGTGGAGATCAAGGTCAAGCTCATCATCTACAAGCTGTTCGAAAAGCACTTGCTCAGCGAACTCGACAACCTGTACGCCGAAGCCAATCTCACCCTGACCGCAGCCGGCATCCTGCCCGAACTGCAGTCTCAGCCGCCTCGCCGGGCGCCTCTGCAGCGCCCGGCGCCTGGCGCATCCGCACCAGCGGCAGGCAGCGCCGGCAGCACCTCACCCATGCTTGACGATGGCCTGCAGGAAGCCGCCTTCTCCGCCATTCAGGATCTGCTCGCCGAGCTGCGCAACAGCACAGCGCTGCCCTCACGCAGCGCCCCCCAGGATGCGGTCCCGATCAGCACCGGCGACCTGCTGCGCCTGCTGTCGCACATGCAGACGCGCGCGCCGGCAACGGTCGATGATTACGACATGCAGCAGCAACTTGGCCAGCTTCTCGAGCGAGTCAGCGCCAAGAGCGGAAAATCCAGAGTCGTAGGCCAGGTCGATGAAGACGTCATCAACCTGGTCTCGATGCTGTTCGAGTTCATCCTCGACGACCGCAACCTGCCCGACTCGCTCAAGGCACTGATCGGCCGCCTGCAGATTCCGCTGCTAAAGGTTGCGGTCATCGACAAGACTTTTTTCAGCCGCGGCAGCCATCCCGCCCGACGCCTGCTCAACGAGATCGCTTCGGCAGCGATGGGCTGGGGCGATCAGGACGAAGCCCAGCGTGACAGCCTCTACCAGAAGATAGAACAGGTGGTGAGCCGCCTGCAGAACGACTTCACCGACGATCCGATCATTTTTGCGGAACTATTGGCTGACTTTCTCGCCTTTGTTGGCGACGAGCGGCGCCGGAGCGAGCTGCTGGAGCAACGCACGCGCGACGCCGAGGAAGGCCGAGCCAAAGCGGAGCTTGCGCGCCAGGAAGTCGAATTTGCACTCAATGAACGCCTGCTCGGCAAGACCCTGCCCGAGGTCGTCGTCAGGCTCCTGCAAGAGGCGTGGAGCAAGGTTCTGCTGCTGACCTGCCTGAAGCATGGGACGCAGTCCGAACAGTGGCAGGCCGCGCTGGACACCATGGACGAACTCATCTGGAGCGTCACGCCTCACGAGGACGCCGAATCACGTGCGCGCATGCTACAAGTCGTGCCCGACCTGCTCAAGGCACTGCGCGAGGGGCTCACCAGCGCCGCCTTCGATCCGTTCTCTACCGGGCACTTCTTCACCGAACTCGAGGCGCTGCACCTGCGCACGCTGGAACAAACCGAGCAGCCGGCCGAAGCGCCACGCGACGTATCGGCCGAGTCGGCAGCAGAGCAGCCAGCCGAAAATCAACCTCCGGCAATGGTCGAGGTCGTCGAGGAAATCGTACTGCTTGCACCCGGCGAGAGCCGCGAGCCAGAGCCGCAAATCAGCCTGCCCGAGGACGATGATGCGCTGACCAAGGTCGACAACCTCAGGGTCGGAAGCTGGGTGGAGTTTCAGGAGGACGAAGAACACAAGCTGCGCTGCAAGCTGGCCGCGATTATCAAGCCGACCGGCAAGTTCATCTTCGTCAACCGCACCGGAATGAAGGTTCTGGAGAAGACCCGCACCGGCCTTGCCCTCGAGTTTCGCCGCGGTGCGATCCACCTGCTCAACGACACCCTGCTGTTCGACCGCGCGCTCGAATCGGTGATTGGCAACCTACGCCGGCTCAAGGACGCCTGACCCCGGGCGGCACCTGCTCCGCAGGCCAGTGCGGCTATGCCGGCCGCACCCACGCCGCTAGAATGCCTGGACATTCGTTCGAGGTGCCCATGCCCAGCCGACTGAATCCCGAGGACCAAGAGCGCGTCGAGCAATACCTCCGCGCCCCCCAGTATCAGGTCGAGCGCAAGCCGTTCCGACCATTGCTGCTGCTCGTCCTGGTCGTGGCCGTGGTTGTCGGCCTTGGCCTTCTCAGTCGCCTGCTCGCCAGCCTCGCGCACTAATCAAGCCGCATCAGACGGCCACAGAATCCTTGCACAAGCCTATGAGCCCCATCCATGACACATCGCATCGTAATCGTCGGCGGCGGTGCCGGCGGCCTCGAGCTGGCTACCCGCCTGGGACGCACCCTGGGCAAGCGCGGCCAGGCACGCATCACCCTGGTTGACGCCAACCTCACGCACATCTGGAAGCCGCTGCTGCATGAAGTCGCCGCGGGCTCGCTCAACTCGTCGGCAGACGAGCTGAACTACGTCGCCCAGGCCAAATGGAACCACTTCGAGTTCCAGATGGGCCGGATGTGCGCGCTGGACCGCAGCCGCAAATGCATTCAGCTCGAGACCATCGCCGACGAGACCACGGCGGCCGCTCCCACTTCGCGCATGCTGTCCTACGACACCCTGGTGATCGCGGTCGGCAGCACGACCAACGATTTCGGCACGCCCGGCGCCGCCGAACACTGTATCTTTCTCGACACGCGCAAGCAGGCCGAGCGCTTCCATCGCCAGCTGCTTGCTCATTACATGCGCGCCCAGGCCGATGACAGGTCACCTGCCAGCATCGACATGGCGATCGTCGGAGCCGGCGCCACAGGGGTCGAACTGGCAGCCGAACTGCTGCACGCGGCCCGCGAACTGGCCGCGTACGGACTGGATCGGATCAGCCCGGACAACGTCAACATCACACTCATCGAGGCCGGCCCGCGCGTGCTCCCAGCGCTGCCCGAGCGAATCAGCCAGCCGGTTCATCAGACCTTGCTCAAGCTCGGCGTTCGGGTCATGACCAACGCCGCCGTGAGCGAGGTCGAACAGCACGGGCTGCGTACCCGTGACGGCGAGTTCGTGCCGTGCAGCCTCAAGGTGTGGGCGGCCGGAATTCAGGCGCCGGCTTTCCTGCGCGACCTGGACGGACTGGAAAGCAACCGCATCAATCAGCTGGTCGTCCGCCCAACGCTGCAGACGAGTCGTGACCCGGACATTTTTGCCTTTGGCGACTGCGCCGCCTGCCCGCAACGCGACAGCGAGCGCAACGTGCCGCCGCGCGCTCAGGCGGCACACCAGCAAGCCTCGCTACTGGCCAAGTCACTGAAACTGCACCTGAGCGGCCAGCCACTGCCGGAATACCACTACCGCGACTACGGCTCGCTGATCTCGCTGTCGCGCTTCTCGGCCGTTGGCAACCTCATGGGCAACCTGACCGGCAACGTGATGCTCGAAGGCTGGCTGGCGAGAATGTTCTACATCTCGCTTTACCGCATGCACCAGATCGCGCTGTATGGCGTTGCCCGCACGGCACTGATGATGCTGGGCGATCGGCTCAGTCGCAGCACCGAACCGCGGCTGAAGCTCCACTGAAAGCGCACCTGCGGCCAAGGCACCGATAACCTTGGCCGCCTCGCCAAAACGCAGGCATAAAAAAAGCTGGAAGGCCTTTCGGCACTTCCAGCTCTCTTTGCTTCCGAAGAAGCCGATATGGTGGGTCGTGTAGGATTCGAACCTACGACCAATTGGTTAAAAGCCAACTGCTCTACCGACTGAGCTAACGACCCATAAATGGTCGGGGTAGGGGGATTCGAACTCCCGACATCCTGCTCCCAAAGCAGGCGCGCTACCGGACTGCGCTATACCCCGATTGGAATTTGGCTCCGCGACCTGGACTCGAACCAGGGACCCAATGATTAACAGTCATTTGCTCTACCGACTGAGCTATCGCGGAACAACTCTATTCCAGCTCCTCAGCGCAACGTTCGCGCTTCAGAGGCGCGCCATTTTACGGTTCACGAATGGGCTGTCAACCCCAAACTTGCGATTCGCATCAGTAATTTACGACAGCCTGGGTTCCGGCTGCTCCCGCGCGCGGGGAGCAGCCGGAAATCGACTCAGGCGAAGACGATTTCGTCGCCCTCCACGCTCGCCTTGATAGTGGCGCCAGGTACGAAGCGACCCGCGAGAATCTGCTGCGCGAGCGGGTTCTCGATCCAGCGCTGAATGGCCCGCTTGAGTGGCCGCGCACCGTAGACCGGGTCGTAGCCGACGGCAATCAGCTTGTCCATCGCCTCCTGCGACAGCTCCAGGCTCAACTCACGCTCGGCCAGGCGCTTGCGCAGGCGGCCCAGTTGAATCTCGGCGATACCGGCGATCTGATCCTTGCCGAGCGGATCGAACACCACAACCTCGTCGATTCGGTTGATGAACTCGGGGCGGAAATGCTGGCTCACTGCGTCCATCACCGCCGCGCGCTGTGCCTCGGGATCACCGACCAGCTCCTGGATCTGCGTCGAGCCCAGGTTGGAGGTCATCACGACCACTGTATTGCGGAAGTCCACGGTGCGCCCGTGGCTATCGGTCAGGCGCCCGTCCTCGAGGACCTGCAGCAGGATGTTGAAGACATCCGGATGGGCCTTTTCCACCTCATCCATCAGCACGACCGAGTATGGCTTGCGGCGCACGGCCTCGGTCAGGTAGCCACCCTCCTCGTAGCCGACGTAGCCCGGAGGCGCGCCGATCAGGCGAGCGACCGAGTGCTTCTCCATGAACTCCGACATGTCGATGCGGATCATCGCCTCCTCGGTATCAAAGAGGAACTCGGCCAACGCCTTGCACAGCTCGGTCTTGCCAACCCCGGTCGGCCCGAGGAAGAGGAATGATCCACTCGGCCGGTTCGGGTCGGCCAGGCCCGCGCGCGATCGGCGCACGGCGTTGGAAACCGCAACCACGGCCTCATGCTGCCCGATGACACGGGTGTGCAGCTGGTCTTCCATGCGCAGCAGCTTGTCGCGTTCGCCCTCGAGCATCTTCGAGACTGGAATGCCCGTCCACTTGGAGACGACTTCGGCGATCTCCTCGTCGGTCACCTTGTTGCGCAACAGCTGGTTCTCGGTCTTGCCGTGCTGGTCGACCATCTGCAGGCTGCGCTCCAGGTCGGGAATGATGCCGTACTGCAGCTCGGCCATACGCGCCAGGTCACCCTTGCGCCGCGCGGCCTCAAGATCGGCCTTGGCCTGCTCGATCTTTTGCTGGATCTGTGCGGAGCCCTGCACCTCGGCCTTTTCCGACTTCCAGATTTCTTCGAGGTCCGAATACTCCTTCTCCAGCTTGGCGATGTCGTCCTCGAGCTTGGCCAGGCGCTTGCGGGTCGCCTCGTCGTCTTCCTTCTTCAGCGCTTCGCGCTCGATCTTCAGCTGAATCAGCCGCCGATCCAGGCGATCGAGCTCCTCGGGCTTGGAGTCGATTTCCATACGGATGCGACTGGCCGCCTCGTCGATCAAGTCGATGGCCTTGTCCGGCAGCTGCCGATCGGTGATGTAGCGGTGGCTGAGCTTGGCCGCGGCGATGATCGCGCCGTCGGTGATACTGACCCCGTGGTGCACCTCGTAGCGCTCCTTGAGGCCACGCAGGATGGCAATGGTGTCTTCTTCGCTCGGCTCATCGACCAGCACCTTCTGGAAGCGCCGTTCGAGCGCAGCATCCTTCTCGATGTACTGGCGATACTCGTCGAGGGTGGTCGCGCCTACACAATGCAGCTCGCCACGCGCGAGCGCCGGTTTGAGCATGTTGCCGGCGTCCATCGCGCCCTCGGCCTTGCCGGCGCCGACCATGGTGTGCAACTCGTCGATGAACAGAATGATCCGCCCTTCCTGTTTGGCCAGCTCATTGAGCACGGCCTTCAGGCGCTCCTCGAATTCGCCGCGGAACTTGGCACCGGCGATGAGGGCCCCCATGTCCAGCGCCAGCAAGCGCTTGTCCTTCAACCCGTCGGGGACCTCGCCGTTGACGATGCGTTGGGCCAGCCCCTCGACGATCGCGGTCTTGCCGACCCCCGGCTCGCCGATCAGCACCGGATTGTTTTTCGTACGCCGCTGCAGGACCTGGATGGTTCGGCGAATCTCGTCGTCGCGGCCGATCACCGGATCGAGCTTGCCGTCCTCGGCACGCTTGGTCATGTCGACGGTGTACTTGTCGAGCGCCTGACGCGATTCCTCGGCGTTCGGGTCGTTTACCGCCTCTCCGCCACGCAGGTTGGAAATGGCATTCTCCAGCGCCTTTTTCGATACACCCTGGCCGAGCAGCAGCTTGCCGAGTCGGGTATTGGGATCCAACGCCGCCAGCAGGACCAGCTCGCTGGAGATGTACTGATCGCCCTTCTGCTGCGCCAGGCGATCGGCCTGATTGAGCAGCCGCGCCAGGTCCTGGGACATGTTCATGTCCCCGGTCGGGTTCTGCAGTTTCGCCAGGCCGTCGAGTTCCTTGGTCAGCGCCTGACGGAGCGAATTGATGTCGAAGCCCACCTGCATCAGCAGCGGCTTGATCGAGCCGCCCTGCTGTTCGAGCAGCGCCTGCATCAGGTGAAGCGGCTCGATGGCCGAGTGGTCCAGGCCAACGGCAATGGACTGTGCGTCGGAGAGGGCAAGCTGCAGCTTGCTGGTCAGACGGTCTATACGCATGAAGATCTATCCTCGAGTGGAGCGGGCCGGCATTGACTCGCCGAAAACCATGACCCGCGAGATGCAGCATAGATGAGGATGATTGTTGGCGATTCAAGCCACGCGGGGTTGACCGAGATCAGGCAAACCGCGCTCGGCCCGCCGGGATGAGCCCCTCAGACAAGCCAGACGAGGCTGGCGAAACGCCCCGTACGCGCATTGCGCCGATAGGAATAGAAACGCGGATCGCTGTAGGTGCAGAACCCACCGCCATGCACCGAACGGACCCCAGATGCCGCCAACCGTAAACGGGCGAGTGCATAGAGGTCGGCCATGAAGCGCCCGCCGTTGACGCTCGGCACGAAAGCGACTGCAGCTTCGGCATGCCCCTCGAGAAATGCCTGGCGCACCTCGGGGCCAACCTCGAAAGCATGCGGCCCGATTGCCGGACCGAGCCAGACCAACACCTCTTCCGGCGGGACCTGCAGCGCCGCCAAGGTATTTTCCAGCACGCCACCGGCCAGCCCCCGCCAACCCGCATGCGCAGCGGCGACCCGCTCGCCGCCGCGGTCGCAGAACAGCACCGGCAGGCAGTCGGCGGTCAGTACCGCACAGGCGCGGCGCCGCACATCGGTCCAGCAAGCGTCAGCCACCCTGCCAGACACGGCGGCGTCGACCACATCGCAGGAATGCACCTGGGACAGCCAGGCGACGTCGCAGCCAAGGGCTTCACACAGGCGATGACGATTCTCGGCGACCGCCTGCGGCGCATCGCCAACGTGGTCACCGAGGTTGAAGGTCTCGAACGGCGGCAGGCTGACTCCCCCGCTGCGCGTGGTCACGCAGGCCCGCACGTTGGCGGGGGCCGGCCAATCCGGCACCAGCCAATCGCCCGGCCACGGAGTCATCCGACGAAGGCCTCACGGTCCTGCTGCAGCAGGGTCAGCAGCCAGACGAAATCATCTGGCAACGGCGACTCCCACTTCATCCGCTTGCCGGTGGCCGGATGCTCCAGCTCGAGAAAGCGTGCATGCAGGGCCTGCCGGGGAAACGCGCGCAGCTCCTGTACCAGGGTCGGGCTGGCCGCCGGAGGAATGCGGAAGCGGCCGGCATACAGCGGGTCGCCCACCAGGGGGTGGCCGATATGGGCCATATGCACGCGAATCTGGTGCGTACGCCCGGTCTCCAGCTTGACCCGCACATGGGTGTGCGAGCGAAAACGCTCCAGCACCCGATAGTGACTGACTGCCGGCTTGCCGCCTTCGGCCACCGCCATGCGCTGGCGCTGCTGGCCATGACGGCCGATAGGCGCGTCGACGGTTCCACCACTGATCACCACGCCGATGACGATGGCTTCATAGATGCGGCTGACGCTGCGCGCCTGCAGCTGCTCGACCAGCCGTGTCTGCGCCTCCAGCGTCTTGGCCACCACCATCAATCCCGTGGTGTCCTTGTCCAGGCGATGGACGATGCCGGCGCGTGGCACGTTGATCAACCCGGGCACATGATGCAGCAGCGCGTTGAGCAACGTGCCGTCGGCATGCCCGGCCGCCGGGTGCACGACCAGCCCTGCCGGCTTGTCGATCACCAGGATGTGTTCGTCTTCGTAAACGATGTTCAACGGGATGGCCTGCGCCTCCCATTCACCCTGCGCCTGCTGCTCGGCGCTCAGCTCTAGCACCGCACCGGCATGCACGGTGTCACGCGGGCGCAGTACGGCGCCATCGACGGTAAGCACGCCGTCCTTGATCCAGGCGGCCAGGCGCGACCGCGAATGCTCGCTGAAGAGCTGTGCGGCAATCTGGTCAAGGCGTTGCCCGCCAAGGTCGAAAGGCACCTCGGCGCGAAGGTGGATAGCCTGCTTGCTGGTCGTGGACATAAGGGCACTGCGGCGGGGGCGCGGCCTTTGGTTTCGGCCACGCGCTTGTGTTTAAATACGGCGTCTTTGCCCCGGCAAACCGGGGCGCCCATCATAACAGGACGGCTCCGTGCGAGACAGCCAGCCGTCACAGGGA
The DNA here is from genome assembly GCF_000818015.1 of Stutzerimonas balearica DSM 6083. Taxonomy (NCBI): domain Bacteria; kingdom Pseudomonadati; phylum Pseudomonadota; class Gammaproteobacteria; order Pseudomonadales; family Pseudomonadaceae; genus Stutzerimonas; species Stutzerimonas balearica. The sequence goes on along the minus strand of NZ_CP007511.1, from coordinate 772,243 downwards.
CGCAAGCCGCCATGCAAGTGAAACACCTGCTGCTGATCGCCATTCTCGCCCTCACCGCCGCCTGTTCGTCCAACGAGACGGTCGACGAGAACCTGGGTGAAGTCGAGCTTTACCAGCAGGCGCAGGCCGACCTGGACAGCAAGGCTTACACCAGCGCCATCAGCAAGCTCAAGGCGCTCGAGTCGCGCTATCCCTTCGGCCGCTTCGCCGAGCAGGCGCAGCTGGAATTGATCTACGCCTACTATCGCAACATGGAGCCGGAAGCGGCCCGCTCGTCCGCCGAGCGCTTCATTCGCCTGCACCCGCAGCATCCGAACGTCGACTACGCCTATTACCTGAAGGGGCTGGCCTCGTTCGATCAGGATCGCGGTCTGCTGGCGCGCTTCCTGCCGCTGGACATGACCAAGCGGGATCCCGGCGCGGCGCGCGACTCGTTCAACGAGTTCGCCCAGCTCACCAGCCGTTACCCCAACAGCCGCTACGCGCCGGACGCCAAGGCGCGGATGATCTACCTGCGCAACCTGCTGGCGGCCAACGAGATTCACGTCGCTCATTACTACCTCAAGCGCCAGGCCTATGTGGCGGCTGCCAACCGTGGCCGCTACGTGGTCGAGAACTTCCAGGGCACCCCTTCGGTAGCCGACGGCCTGGCCGTGATGACCGAGGCTTATCAGCGCCTTGGCCTGGATGAACTGGCCGCCAGCAGTCTCGAAACGCTGCGCCTGAACTACCCTGAGCACGCTTCGCTGGAAGACGGTGAATTCACCCCACGCGAGACCGAAGAGGACTCGCGCAGCTGGCTGAGCCGCGCCACGCTCGGCCTGATCGAAGGCGACGTGCCGCCACCAGATACCTCGCGCGCCAACCGCGACGTCATCCGCCAGTACGAAGCCGCCGAGCGCGACCTGCCCGAGGAGCTGATTCCGGTACTGGACGAAGCGCGCGAAGCCGAAGCACCGAAGCGCTCCTGGTGGAGCCGGCTGACCTTCGGCCTGTTCGACTAACCCCCGGCGCCTCGCGGGCAGGCGCCTGATCCGCCGATTCGATCGCGGCTGACCGCGCAGCCACGCTCGAGGACGTTTCAATGGGCCTGCTTCGCTTGCTGTTCTGGATCGCCATCATCGCCGCCGCCGTCTGGCTGTGGCGCCGGGTCTTTCGCAAGCCGCCCGCCGGCAACGCGCAGGCCGCCGAGGTAACGATGGTCCGCTGTGCGCATTGCGGCGTGCATGTACCGCAGAGCAAGGCCTTGCGGGCCGCCGATGCCTGGTACTGCAGCCAGGCGCATCTGGAGCGAGGCCGGCAACCCGGTGGACACTGACACCCTGGCCATCGCCGCTGGCCAGAGCCAGCGCATCCTGCGTCTCTACCACCTCTACCGCCTCGCCATCGGACTGGCGCTGGTGCTGCTGATCAGCAGCGACCTGCACAACGACCTGCTGCAGATGAGCAACCCGCAGCTGTTCAGCTACGGCGCCTGGCTCTACCTGATCGTCAACATCGTTGTCGCGGTACTGCTGCAGAACCCCACACAGACGGTACAGGTCCTGGCGCTGGCCCTGGTCGACGTGATGCTGCTGGCCGCCCTGTTCTATTTTGCTGGCGGCACGCCCAGCGGGATCGGCAACCTGCTGATCATCGCGGTGGCCATCTCGAACATCCTGGTACGCGGCAAGGTCGGCTTTCTGATCGCCGCGGTCGCGGCTACCGGCCTGATCTACCTGACCTTTTACCTGAGCCTCAGCCACCCGGCCGCCAACAGCCAGTTCGTCCAGGCGGGCGCACTGGGCACGCTGTGCTTCGCCGCCGCTTTTCTGGTCCAGGGCCTGACGCGTCGCCTGCAAACCAGTGAAGACCTGGCCCGTCAGCGCGCGGCGGACGTCGCGAACCTCGAGGCGCTGAACACGCTCATCCTGCAACGCATGCGCACCGGCATTCTCGTGCTCGACCCGCAGCAGCGCGTACTGCTGGCCAATCAGGGTGCACTGCAGATGCTCGAACAGGACAGCCTCACCGGCGCGAAGCTGGCCGAGCATTGCCCGGATCTGATCGCGCGCCTGGGCCAATGGCAGAACAACCCGACCTTGCGCGCCCAGGGACTGCAGATTTCCAGCGGCGGGCCGATGCTGCAGCCAAGCTTTGCCTCGCTGCAGCATGGCGAGCGATGCAATACGCTGGTGTTTCTCGAAGACATCTCGCAGATCGCCCAGCAGGCCCAGCAGCTCAAGCTGGCTTCGCTCGGCCGGCTGACCGCCAGCATCGCCCATGAGATCCGCAACCCGCTTGGTGCGATCAGCCATGCCGCCCAACTGCTGCAGGAATCCGAGCAGCTCGACGGCCCGGATCGACGGCTGGCACAGATCATCCAGGATCATTCGAGACGCATGAACCTGGTGATCGAAAACGTCCTGCAGCTGTCGCGCCGACGGCAGGCGGAACCGCAGCTGCTGGACCTGAAGTACTGGCTGCATCGCTTCGTCAGCGAGTTCCGCAGCGGCCTTTCGCCGCGCCAGTGCCTGCATCTGGAAACCATCGGCAGCTCGCTGCAGACCCGCATGGACCCCAATCAGCTGACGCAGGTGCTGACCAACCTGGTGCAGAACGGCCTGCGCTATAGCGGGCAGGTGCACGACACAGCCCAGGTATGGCTGCGCCTGTACCGCGACGAGTCCAGCGACCTGCCGATGGCCGAAGTGCTCGACGATGGTCCCGGCGTGGCACCGGAACAGCTGAGCAACATCTTCGAGCCCTTCTATACCACCGAGAGCAAGGGCACCGGGCTGGGCTTGTACATTTCGCGGGAGCTGTGCGAGAGCAACCAGGCGCGCCTGGACTATCAGCCCCGTCCGGAAGGTGGCAGCTGCTTCCGCATTGTCTTCGCCCATCCGCGCAAGCTGGGCTGAGACGAAGCTGCGGCCCGTCACACAACCGCCAAAGCAGGCGCCGGGCGCAGCCGCCAGCGGTTAACATGAGCTCCGCAACCCGCTTCACACACCGTGCAGACCGAACATGAGCGCCCGCCAGAAAGCCCTGATCATCGATGACGAACCCGATATCCGCGAACTGCTGGAGATCACCCTCGGGCGCATGAAGCTCGACACGCGCAGCGCCCGCAGCGTCAAGGAGGCGCGCGAGTGCCTCAGCCGCGAGCATTACGACCTGTGCCTGACCGATATGCGCCTGCCCGACGGCTCCGGCCTGGAGCTGGTACAGCACATACAGCAGCAGTACCCGCATCTGCCGGTCGCGATGATCACCGCCTACGGCAGCCTCGATACGGCAATCAGCGCACTGAAAGCGGGCGCTTTCGACTTCGTCACCAAACCGGTGGATCTCAACCGCCTGCGCGAGCTCGTCAGCACGGCACTGCGCCTGCGCCCAAGCACCCCGGAAGTACCCAGCGACAGCCGCCTGCTGGGCAACTCGCCGCCGATGAAGACGCTGCGCAAGCAGATTGGCAAGCTCGCCCGCAGTCAGGCTCCGGTGTATATCAGCGGCGAGTCCGGCAGCGGCAAGGAGTTGGTTGCGCGCCTGATCCACGAGCAGGGCGCACGCGCAGAGCGGCCTTTCGTCCCGGTCAACTGCGGTGCGATCCCGTCGGAGCTGATGGAGAGCGAGTTCTTCGGACACAAGAAGGGCAGCTTCAGCGGCGCCATCGAGGACAAGCCGGGGCTGTTCCAGGCCGCCAATGGCGGCACGCTGTTCCTCGACGAGGTCGCCGACCTGCCTTTACCCATGCAGGTCAAGCTGCTGCGCGCGATCCAGGAAAAAGCCGTGCGCGTGGTTGGCGGCGCTCAGGAGGTCATGGTCGATGTGCGCATCCTCTGCGCAACGCACAAGGATCTCGCCAGCGAAGTGGCGGCCGGGCGTTTCCGCCAGGACCTCTATTACCGCCTGAACGTCATCGAACTGCGCGTGCCGCCGCTGCGCGAGCGTCGCGAAGACATCGGTTTGCTGGCCGACGTGATGCTCAAGCGCCTGGCGGCCGAGTGCGGCGAGCCGCCGGCACGGCTGACAGCCGATGCGCTGGCCAAGCTGGAGAGTTATCGCTTCCCCGGCAACGTCCGTGAACTGGAAAACATGCTCGAGCGCGCCTACACGCTTTGCGAAGACGACCAGATCAAGGCCGGCGACCTGCGCCTGGCCGAGGCCGTGCCGGCAGCCGACGGCCAGGAGAACAACCTGGCGCAGATCGACAACCTGGAAGACCATCTGGAAGAGATCGAACGCAAGCTGATCATGCAGGCGCTGGAGGAGACGCGCTGGAACCGCACCGCCGCCGCACAGCGCCTGGGGCTGACTTTCCGCTCGATGCGCTACCGGCTGAAAAAGCTCGGCCTAGATTGAGCAGAGCGCGGCGGGCCCGTTGGAGGCGAGCCCGCCGCCTGGCCTCAGCCCTGCGACAGCAGCGTGCGCAGGTCGATGATCGCCGCGTTGGCGCGGGAAATGTAGTTGGCCATCACCAGCGAATGGTTGGCAAGGATGCCGTAACCACTGCCATTGAGCACCATCGGGCTCCAGAGCGGTTCCTGCGCGGCCTCGAGCTCACGAATGATCTGCCGTACGCTGACCGTCGCATTCTTCTTGGCCAGCACGTCGGCGAAATCCACTTCGATCGCCCGCAGCAGATGCGACAGCGCCCAGGCCTGGCCGCGCGCCTCGTAGAACACGTTATCGATCTGCAGCCACGGCGTTTCGACCACTTCCTCCTTCACCTGCGGTACCACCCCGGCGCGCTCCTGTTCCGGCGCGACGTTGGTGTCCAGCCGCACCCGCCCGACACTCGCCGACAGGCGCTGGGACAGGGAACCGAGCCGGGTTGCCACATCGCCCAGCCAGTTGTTCAGGTTGTCGGCGCGGGTATAGAACAACGCCTTCGGCTCGGCTGCACTCAGGCGAGCGAGATAGCGGTCCAGCGAACGGATGCCGTTGCGGTACTCGCCTTCGGAGGCCGGCAATGCCCAGCTGCGATTGTCGAAATGGAAGAACGGCTCGCCCTTGGAAAGATCGGGATCCTCGGTCGACTGCGATTGCGACCGGGTGAAATCCTTGCGTAACGCGCGAGTCAGGTCGCGGACCTGCACCAGCACGCCGTATTCCCACGCCGGCATGTTGTCGAGCCAGACACCAGGCGGCGCGATGTCATTGCTCAGGTAACCGCCTGGCTTGTCGAGCAGCGTACCGGCGACCTGCTTGAGCGTTTCGACGGTCGTGTAGCCGTTGACCAGCTGGCGCCCGGAATCCTGCGCCGCCTCGCGGGCGTGTTGCTGCACCGGGAACAGCGCCGGTTCGCGACTCCAGTACCAGCCAACCAGAATGGCCGCGACCAGATAGATCGCCAACAAGGCTCCAAGGATCTGCCAGATCGGCTTGCCGGACCCGGTACGCGCCGAGCTGCCATTCGAGCGGCCTAGACGTGCGAAACGATTCTTCAGGTCGAGCATGGGCGACGTGTCCTTCTCTCGGTAAGCGGATGACCCGCGCCGACAGAGCGGCAGCGGCGGCCACCACTATAACGCAGCTTTCCGATCGACTCGGTGCGAAATTGTGAACCAGGCCGCCTCGGACTGGCATGGCCCGCACAGGTTAGTGATAGCATGCAGCCACCATTGCGCGTATCACCCGGAGCCGCAGGGATGTCGGATCAGGAAGGCCTCAAACAGCATTTCGCCCAGCGTGTGATTCACCAGGCGCGGGAAGTACTAGAGCTCTGGCAGCAGCTGCAGCGCAGCGAGTGGAGCGATCGCTACCACTCGACACTGACCGATGCCACGCTGCGTCTGCGGCGCTTCGCCGAGCGCTTCGAGCAAACCGAGCACAGTGAGCTGGCGATCGGTATCGAGGATTGTCTGAGCGACATCCGCGACAACCGCGGGCGCCTGTCCAGCGAAAGCATTTCGACGCTCAGCCAACTGATCTACCGGCTCGCACGCACCGGCCTGCGGCACAGCGACCCGCACAACCAGATGTTCCTGCCGCCGCTGAGCAAACCGATCTACATCGCCCTGCAGGACGTCCAACGCGCCCAGCACCTGGTTCGTCAGCTGGATTTCTTCAGCATGACCGCACGCGCCTTCGCCAACGACGACGAGTTCCGCGCGGCCATGAACGAACGCCACCCGGCGGCCATCGTCATGGAGGTGGACTTCAACGGTGCAGGTGAGGGGCTACGCTTGGCCGAGCGTATCCAGCAGGGGCTGGACGACAAGCTGCCGATTCTCTTCTTCAGCCATCAGGAAACCGATACGCCGACTCGCCTGGCCGCGGTGCGCGCCGGAGGCCTGGAGTTCTTTACCGGCACACTGGACGCTTCGAGTCTCATCGAAAAGATCGAGATATTCACGCGGACCGCGCACTACGAACCCATCCGCGTGCTGATTATCGACGACTCACGGGCCCAGGCAACGCATACCGAACGCGTGCTGAACAATGCCGGCATCGTGACCCAGACGCTTACCGAGCCGATTCAGGCGATTACCGCGTTGGCCGAGTTCCAGCCTGACCTGATCATCCTCGATATGTACATGCCAGACTGCCTGGGCACGGAGCTGGCGAAGGTGATCCGTCAGCACGAGCGATACGTCAGCGTACCGATCATCTACCTGTCGGCCGAGGACGACCTGGACAAGCAGCTCGACGCCATGGGCGAAGGCGGCGACGACTTCCTGACCAAGCCGATCAAGCCAAGCCATCTGATTGCCACGGTGCGCACCCGCGCGGCGCGCGCCCGCAGCCTCAAGGCGCGAATCGTGCGCGACAGCCTTACCGGCCTGTACAACCACACCCATAGCCTGCAACTGCTGGATGATGCTCGCTTCCGTGCGCGGCGTGACAACCGCCCACTGGTCTTCGCCATGCTGGACATCGACCACTTCAAACAGGTCAACGACACCTATGGTCACCCCATGGGCGACCGGGTGATCAAGAGCCTCGCGCTGTTCCTCAAGCAACGCCTGCGCAAGACCGACCACATCGGCCGCTACGGCGGCGAAGAGTTCGCCGTGGTGATGCCCGACACCAGCGCCGAAGCCGCCATGGGCGTGCTGGACGAAATTCGCCGGCGTTTCGGTGAGATCCGCTACCCGGCACAACCGACCGACCTCAGTTGCACGTTCAGCTGCGGCATCACCGAGTTGGCGTCCGATGCGGATGTCAAAACGCTCACCCAGCAGGCCGACGCCGCCCTCTATCGAGCCAAGCGCGAGGGACGCAACCGTGTGGAGCGGTTCTGAGGCCACCGCCCGCTCCCGGCATCCATCAGCGAACTGCCGCACAGCCTGAAGCGCTGTCATCAGTCTGACATCAAAACGCCATAACCTGCCGCCTCCTAAGCAGTCGTCGCGCGAGGCCGGGATGCGTCTGAAGTCGCTCACCACCATCAATACCCTACTGTTGATCGGCGTCTGTCTGGCGCTCGGCGCAACGCTCTGGTGGTCGGAACGCGCCCTTGAGCGGCCCTATCTGCTGATGGCCCGCTACCTGACGCTTTCGCAGCAGTTCGAACACCAGAGCGCGAACAATATTCGTGCTTACCTGGCCGGCGGCGATGCGTTGCGCCACAGCGAGGCCGCGACTTCGCTGGCGGCTCTCGACGCCGAGCTGCGCGAGTTGCCCGAGGCGTTCGCCCAGGCCCTGAGGCCCAGCCTCGCCTCGCTCGGCGAGTTCGTCGCGGGCGATCTGCTGGCCGCCGGCAAGCTCGCTGGCGACCCGCAGGGTTTGCTGCTGCAAGCCGAGCGCGAGATCGCCGCGACGCTCGACCAGCTCGCCGCCTACGCGCAAAGCAGCACCGATCCTGCAGCGGCGGCCTATCGCAGCCCCCTGTTCGAGGCCAGCCAGCAGCTGCTGCGCCTGAGTCACGCACGCGGCAAGCTGATCGCCAGCGGCCGCGAGCAACTCGTCGACGAGGTCCTGCAGGCGCGCGAGGCGCTGCAGCGCACCGCCGAGCGCATTCAGCAGCTACCGCTACTTGGCGTCCTTGAAACACAGCACTCGGCCGCAAACGACTTCGCCGCGTTGCTCGACCTGCAGACAGAGCAGACGCAGCAGGAGGCGACCGACAAGGGTGAAGCGCTGCGCCGGGAACTGGACAGCCTGCTCGCGCGCTATCCGCGCGAACTGGATCGCACCCGTGAACTGATCGCCAAACGCAGCGCACTGACCAGCACCACCGAACAGCGCCTGGCGGCGGTGCAGCAGGCGCTGGCCGAGCTAGAGCCAGCCGTACGCGCCGAACATGGGCGTATTCAGCGCGAGGTGCGCCTGGTTCAGGGCGGCATCATCGCCCTGATCCTGCTCATCGCCCTGGGCATCGACCGCCTGCAGCGCCAGCTCACCCGGACCCTGGGCGCGCTGGTGCCCTCACTGTCGGCGTGGGCGCAGGGCGATTTCACCGACGAAGTGCAGATCCATTCACGCCTGGCCGAGCTGGGAGAAATGGAGACCTCGCTCAACCGCCTGCGCAGCTATCTGCTCGAGCTGGTACGCACCCTGCGCCAGCAGGCCGAGGATGTGGCCGGCAGCAGCCGTAGCCTGGACGGCATGAACGACGAGCTGCAGCGCAGCGCCCGCCGACAGGCCGACAACACGGCGCAGATCCGCGACTCGCTGGGCGAGCTGGAGGCGACCATTCAGCAGGTCGCCGGCGGCGCGGGCGAAGCAGCCAGCGCCGGGCGCAACGCCGCCCAGGCAGTCGGCGAGGGACAGCAAGTCATCGCCGAAAGCCTGGGCGGGCTGCATGCTCTGGTCGGCGAAGTGCAGGACAATGCCCAGGCCATCGAGCGCCTGAGCGAAGAGACATCAGCCATCGGCAAGGTGCTGACCGTGATCCGCTCGATTGCCGAACAGACCAACCTGCTCGCGCTCAACGCCGCAATCGAAGCGGCGCGCGCCGGCTCGCATGGGCGTGGCTTCGCCGTGGTCGCCGATGAAGTGCGCTCACTGGCGCAGCGCACCACAGGTGCCACCGAGGAAATCCAGCAGCTCATCGCGCACCTGCAGGGTGCCGTTGAACAGTCGCTGCAGGCCATGCGCGAGCAGGTCGAGCATGCCGAACGCACCGCTCAGCTGGCGCAGACCGCCGATGGCGCCCTGGAAGGCATCGTGCGCACCATCGCCGATATCGGTCGCATGGCCGAGCAGATCGCCGACGCCACCGCGCAGCAGAGTGCTGCGGTCAGCGAAATCCGCCGCCATAGCGAGCATATCCACGAGCTCGGCGACACCAATCTGGCGCACATCTCCCAGGGTCGCGAACGCAGCGCGCAGATGCTACGCCTGGGCAATCAACTGCAGGATGCGACGCGTGCCTTTCGCTTCTGAGCCCCAGGCTCAGCGCGGCGCAACCGGACGCTGAGGCTTGCCCTTGCCGCCCTTGCCCGGCTTGCTGTCCTTGCGTCGCTGCTCGGCGGCGGCCTTGGCCTGCTCGCGCTTGTCCCAGGGATTGCCGTCCTGGCTGCGCGGCGGCAGCCCGGTGTGCTGGGTAAGCAGCGGACGCCCTGCCGACGCACCGCCCGCCTTCTTGCTGCCGACGGGCGTGGAGTTCTTGCGCCGAGCGCTGTGGTAGCCATCGCTCGCCGGCTGGTGAGCCGGAATCAGCTGATGCTTGGCCGGGCCGATCAGGTCGGCTCGCCCCATGCGAATAAGGGCCTCGCGCAGCAGTGGCCAACCCTTGGGATCGTGATAACGCAGGAAGGCTTTGTGCAGGCGGCGCTGTTCTTCGCTCTTGACGATGGTGACGCCTTCGCTCTTGTAGGTCACCTTGCGCAGCGGGTTCTTGCCGCTGTGGTACATCGCCGTGGCAGTGGCCATCGGCGACGGATAAAAGGCCTGCACCTGGTCGGCGCGAAAGCCGTTGGCTTTCAGCCACAGCGCCAGGTTGAGCATGTCCTCATCGGTGGTACCGGGGTGCGCCGCGATGAAGTACGGGATCAGGTACTGCTCCTTGCCCGCCTCCTTCGAGAACTTCTCGAACATCCGCTTGAAGCGATCATAGGTGCCGATGCCCGGCTTCATCATCTTGTCCAGCGGGCCACGCTCGGTGTGCTCCGGCGCGATCTTCAGGTAACCGCCGACATGGTGGGTGACCAGCTCCTTGACATACTCCGGCGACTCGACCGCCAGGTCGTAGCGCAGCCCCGAGGCGATGAGAATCTTCTTCACTCCCGGCAGCGCCCGGGCCTTGCGGTACAGCTCGATCAGCGAACTGTGGTCGGTGTTGAGGTTCTCGCAGATCCCGGGGTAGACGCAGGACGGCTTGCGGCAGTGCTTCTCGATGTCGTGGCTCTTGCACGCCAGGCGGTACATGTTCGCAGTCGGCCCGCCAAGGTCGGAAACGACGCCGGTGAAACCCGGGACGCCCTTCATCTGTTCGATTTCGTGAAGGATCGACTCGTGCGAACGGTTCTGGATGATGCGGCCCTCGTGCTCGGTGATCGAGCAGAAGGTGCAGCCGCCAAAGCAGCCGCGCATGATGTTCACCGAGAAACGGATCATCTCGTAGGCCGGAATCTTCGCGCCCTCATAGGCCGGGTGCGGCACGCGCGCATAAGGCGCGGCGAAGACGTAGTCCATTTCCTCGGTCGAGAGCGGGATGGGCGGGGGATTCAGCCACAATTCGCGTTCGTCGTGCCGCTGCACCAGCGCGCGGGCGTTGCCTGGGTTGGTTTCCAGGTGCAGCACGCGGTTGGCGTGCGCGTAGAGCACCGGATCATTGCGCACCTTCTCGAACGAAGGCAGACGAATCACCGTCCGCTCGCGTTCCAGGCGCGGGTGCGGCAGCAGCTCCACGGGCCGCGCCTCGGCGGGGTCGTCGGCCGGCGGCTGACCGTTCTCCAGCGCGCAGGCTTCCAGGTCGCGGGTGTTGACGTAAGGGTTGACGATCTTGTCGATCTTGCCCGGCCGGTCGATGCGGGTCGAGTCGATCTCGAACCAACCCTCGGGGGCGTCTTTGCGGACAAAGGCCGTACCCCGCACATCGGTGATCGCCTCGATCGTCTCGCCAGCGGCCAGACGGTGGGCGACCTCGACGATCGCTCGCTCGGCGTTGCCATAGAGCAGCAGGTCGGCGGTGGCGTCCATCAGGATCGAACGGCGTACCTTGTCGGACCAGTAGTCGTAATGTGCAATGCGCCGCAGCGAGGCCTCGATACCACCAAGCACCACCGGCACATGGCTGTAGGCCTCCTTGCAGCGCTGGCTATAGACCAGGCTGGCACGATCCGGCCGCTTGCCGGCCAGGCCGCCGGCGGTGTAGGCGTCGTCGGAGCGAACCTTGCGGTCGGCGGTGTAGCGGTTGATCATCGAATCCATGTTGCCGGCCGCCACGCCGAAGAACAGGTTCGGCTCGCCAAGCGCCATGAAGTCGTCCTTCGAGCGCCAGTCGGGCTGGCTGATGATGCCCACGCGAAAGCCCTGGGTTTCCAGCAGGCGGCCGATGATTGCCATGCCGAACGACGGATGGTCGACGTAGGCATCTCCGGTCACGATGATGATGTCGCAACTGTCCCAGCCGAGCAGATCCATCTCCGCTCTGCTCATCGGCAGGAACGGCGCCGGGCCGAAGCATTCGGCCCAGTACTTGGGATAGTCGTAGAGCGGCTTGACGGCGTGCATGGCGAAGACCGGGGCAACGAAAACGGGCGCGGAATATAGCACAAAAAATGATCAAGCCCGACTACCCCGCGCGGTCTTTCCCCGGTAGCCAGATAGCCTGCGCAGCCCGCCATCGGCGTGGGTATACTCGCGTGACCCTAGCCATGCCTCGCTCTCGGGAGTCCCTGGTGCGTTTCGTCCTGTTCGCCTTGCTCCTGAGCCTGTGCAGCCTCGGCGCTGCCCGCGCGGAAACGACCTTGCTGGCCCCTGCCGACAGCGGTCGAAGCCTGAATGCCGACGTGGATCTGCTCGCCGACCCTGGCGCCAGCCTGGGCATCGGCGATCTTCAGCGCCCCGAGGTCCAGGCCCGCTTCGAACCTGCGCAAGGCAAGGCCAGCGTCGGCCAGAGCCCCCACCCCTGGTGGATCAGGGTCAGCCTGCAGCGCACGAGCGATGCCCCCGTCCAGTGGTGGCTAGAGATCGGCTCGGTAACCCTGAAGGATCTGCGAATCTACCTGCCCGATGGCGCAGGTGGCTGGCAGGCGCGTCAGTCTGGCGAACTGGTCGGCTTTGCCGAGGGGCGCGACTACCCATACCGTCGCATGCTGTTGCGCCTTCCGCAGGTGGCGGACGATGCGCCGCTGACCTTCTACCTGCGCACCTACGACCCGGCCGGCAACTCCTTTCCACTGCGCGTGTGGCAACTGGATGCACTGCAGGCACAGGCCGCGGGCGAGAACCTGTTTCTCGGCCTAGTCTACGGCGTGATCCTGGCAATGCTGCTGTACAACCTGTTCATCTTCTTCAGCCTGCGGGACAAGGCCTACTTCTGGTACGTGATGACCACCAGCGGCGCGCTGCTGATGATCGTCGCGATGACCGGCCACGGCTTCCAGTACCTCTGGCCGAACGGCCCGGTGCCGCTCTGGCTGGACCGCATCAGTATTCCGGCCCTCTGGGGCTTCAGCGCCTGTCGCTTCACCCAGACCCTGCTGCAGACCCGGCACTTCGCACCCTGGGCACACCGTCTGCTGAGTCTGGCCTGCGGCCTCTACGTACTGGCCGTGTTGTTGAACCTCGTCGGTTATCGTGCGTTCGGCGCCTGGGTCTTCGTGGCGCTGGCACTGACCGCCATTCCCGCCTCGCTCTGGGCCTCGTTCCGGCGCTGGCGCCTGGGCTATTTCCCTGCGCTGCTCTACCTTATCGGTTTCGGCGTGATCCTCGGCAGCGTCAACCTGCTGCTGTTGCGCGCCACCGGCGTGGTCCAGCCAGCCCCCTGGAATGCTCACATCTTTCCGCTGGCCGTGGCCGCCGAGTCGATTCTCTTCTCGTTCGCACTGGCGTACCGCATCCAGATCCTCAAGCAGGAAAACGCCGCGGCCCTCGAGCGCGCCGATCGCGAAAAGGCGGCACGGCTCGAGCAGGTGCAGGCCAGCGCAGCGCAGCTCAGCCAGGCGGTGGAGACCCGCACCGCGGAGCTGGCCGAGGCCAACCGGCACCTCTGTGAGCGCGAGCAGGAACTCAAGCATGCGGCCTTCCACGATCCATTGACCGAGCTGCCCAACCGCCGCTACCTGATCGAACGAGCCGAGGCTGCTCTGGATGAAGCGGGCCGAAAGGCCGAGGCGGTTGCGCTATTACTGATCGACCTGGACCACTTCAAACCGGTCAACGATCACCACGGCCATGATGCCGGCGACCTGCTGTTGCGTACCCTGGCGCTGCGCCTGCGCACCCTGGTACGCGCAGGCGACATGGCCGCACGGCTCGGCGGCGACGAGTTCGCACTGTTGGTGACCGGACCGAATGCCGAGCGTGACGTGGAGCAGATCGCCGAGCGCCTGCTGCGTGAGCTGGCGCACCCGGTACCGTACCGCAACGCCACCCTGGCCGTGACGGTAAGCGTCGGCGCGGCCTTTTATCCACGTCACGCCGAACACTTCGCAGGGCTATACAAGGCCGCCGACCAGGCGCTGTATCGCGCCAAGCATCAGGGCCGTGCGGGCTGGGCGCAACACGATGAGCGCCCAGTCTCCGCCGATCAGCCGACGTAACGGCGCGGCACCCGACCGGTGACTTTCGTCAGCAATTCGTAGCCGATCGTGCCACACGCCTGAGCCAGCTCATCGATGGGCAACTGCGCGCCCCACAGTTCGACCGCATCGCCAAGCCGGGCGGCCGGCAGGTCGGTGAGATCCACCGCGAGCATGTCCATCGATACCCGACCAGCCAGTGGTACACGCTGCCCCCGGATCACGACCTCGGTTCCGGGTGGTGCGGTGCGCGGGTAGCCATCGGCATAGCCGCAACTGACTGTACCGATGCGCGAAGGCCGCTGCGCTACCCAGGTCCCGCCGTATCCCACGCTCTCGCCGGCGTCTATGTCACGCACAGCGATCAGCGCGCCGGTCAGCGTCATCACCGGCTGCAGGCCCAGCGTCGTCGCCGCCAGTTCGGCAAAGGGCGTCGCGCCATAGAGCATGATGCCCGGACGAATCCACTCCATGTGCGCCTGGGGCAATGTCAGCACCGCCGCCGAGTTGGCCAGCGTGCAGTTATCGAAACCAAGCTGCATCACCTCGGCATAACGCTGCAGCTGCAGGTCGGTCAGCGCGTGCCCACGCTCGTCAGCACAGGCGAAGTGACTGATCAGGTTCAGTTCGGCCACCTGCGGCGCATCCTTGAGCCGGGCATGCCAGGCACGCAGGCCGGCGATATCGAAGCCCAGCCGATGCATGCCCGAATCGAACTTGAGCCAGACATTCAGCGGGCGGGCCAGATCGGCCGCCAGCAGCGCCTCGGCCTGCGCCTCGCCTTGCACGGCGATGTCCAGGCCGAGTTCGGCCGCACGCGGCAGCTCGGCTGGTTCGAAGCAGCCCTCGAGCAATAGCAAGCGTGCAGTAGGCGCGACCTCGCGCGCGACCTCGGCCTCCTCGATGCAGGCGACGGCGAACCCGTCGGCGATGTCCTGCAGCGCCTGGACCGCGCGCCTCGCGCCGTGGCCATAGGCATCGGCCTTGACCACGGCAAAGGCTCGGCGCTGCGGAGCGCACTGCTTGGCATGGAGATAATTGTGTCGAAGCGCGGCCAGATCGACCGTTGCAACCAGGGGACGCATGGCGGATGTTCCGGTAGGGAGAGGCTGTCTAGCTTCAGGCTTCAGGCGTCAGGCTTCAAGCCGCCAAAGCGATCCTCGACGCTCGGCCGGTCGAAGCCTGACCCGTGCGCTTATTCGTCGTCGAACTGGTAGCTGCCCGGCGCGAGGTTCTCGAAACGCGAGTACTTGCCAAGAAAAGCCAGACGGGTCGTGCCGATCGGGCCGTTCCGCTGCTTGCCGATGATGATTTCGGCGACGCCTTTGTATTCGGTTTCCGGGTGATAGACCTCGTCCCGGTAGACGAACATGATGATGTCGGCGTCCTGCTCGATGGCCCCGGATTCACGCAGGTCGGAGTTCACCGGGCGCTTGTTCGGGCGCTGCTCGAGCGAGCGGTTGAGCTGCGAGAGGGCGATCACCGGGCAGTTGAATTCCTTGGCCAGCCCCTTGAGCGAGCGAGAGATTTCGGAAATCTCGTTGGTCCGATTGTCACCGCTGGAGCCGGGAATCTGCATCAGCTGCAGGTAGTCGACCATGATCATGGCGATCTCGCCGTGCTCGCGGGCAAGGCGCCGAGTGCGCGCGCGCATTTCCGACGGGCTGATACCGGCCGTGTCGTCGATGAACAACTTGCGGTCGTTGAGCAGGTTGACCGCCGAGGTCAGCCGCGGCCAATCGTCGTCGTCCAGCTTGCCCGCCCGCACCTTGGTCTGATCGATACGTCCGAGCGAAGCGAGCATACGGATGACGATGGATTCGGACGGCATTTCCAGCGAATAGACCAGCACGGCCTTGTCGGTACGCAGAACGGCGTTCTCCACCAGATTCATGGCGAAGGTGGTCTTACCCATCGAAGGGCGCCCGGCGACGATGATCAGGTCCGCCGGTTGCAGACCATTGGTGGCCTCGTCGAGATCGGTGAACCCGGTGGACAGACCGGTGATCGCCTCGCCGGCATTGAACAGGGTGTCGATGCGGTCGATGGCCTTGACCAGGATGTCGTTGATGCCCACCGGCCCGCCGGTCTTCGGCCGCGCTTCGGCGATCTGGAAGATCAGTCGCTCGGCCTCGTCGAGGATCTCCTCGCCGGTGCGTCCCTGCGGTGCGTAGGCGCTGTCGGCGATCTCGTTGCTGATGCCGATCAACTGACGCAGCGTCGCACGCTCGCGAATGATCTGCGCGTAGGCCTTGATGTTCGCCACCGAGGGCGTGTTCTTCGCTAGCTCGCCCAGATAGGCCAACCCGCCGACCTGCACCAGGTGGCCTTCCTTGTCCAGCTGCTCGGACAGGGTGACCACGTCGAACGGCATGTTGCGCTCGGCCAGCGCGTAGATGGCACGGAAGATCAGCCGGTGATCGTGCCGGTAGAAGTCACCGTCGGAGACCTGGTCGAGCACGCGCTCCCAGGCGTTGTTGTCCAGCATCAGGCCGCCAAGGACGGCCTGCTCGGCCTCGATGGAATGCGGCGGCACCTTGAGCGCGGCGGTTTCCAGGTCGTATTGCTGGGGCACACTGATGTCGTTCATGGTTCTCGCGAAACTCGAAACTGCAGAAAAACAAAGGGCACGCCCCACCTGCGTGGAAGCGTGCCCGATGTTACTCGCCAGGCACCCGGGGTGCCAGACGACGGCTTAGGCCGCGACTACGATCACCTTGACGGCAGCTTCGACGTCGGTGTGCAGATGCAGCGCGACGTCGTACTCGCCGGTCTGGCGAATGGTGCCGTTGGGCAGGCGAACTTCGCTCTTGGCCACTTCCACGCCAGAGGCGGTCAGGGCGTCAGCGATGTCGGCGGTACCGATGGAACCGAACAGTTTGCCCTCGTCACCGGCAGTAGCGGTGATGGTGACTTCCAGTTCAGCCAGCTGAGCAGCACGAGCTTCGGCCGAAGCCTTCTTCTCTGCAGCAGCCTTTTCCAGTTCGGCACGACGCGCTTCGAAAGCAGCGACGTTGGCCGCAGTGGCAGCGGTAGCCTTGCCTTGCGGCAGCAGATAGTTACGACCGTAACCGGCCTTGACGTTTACCTTGTCGCCCAGGTTGCCCAGGTTGGCGATCTTTTCCAGCAGGATGACTTCCATTTGAGTCTCACCTCTTAACTTTTAACCTTCACCGTTCGCAGGCCCCGCACCGTTTCTGTCGGCGGCGCGACCGCGAAAATCAAACAGACTGTCGACCATGGCCAACACGGCCAGTAGCGGATAAATCAACTGCATGAACAGCACCAGCGTGACGTAGAGCCCTACCAGCCAAAAACGCTGCAGGCGCCCCTGTGCGACCAGCCCATGCACCAGCGCGACGCCGGCAAACACCAGCGGCACACTGCACAGCGGCGTCAGCATCGCCAGCTCCGCGCCGAGGTTCGGGCCGAGCAGCATGCCCGCCAGCAGCAGCGCTGCCAGCAGCGGGCGCAAACGCAACGCCCGGAACTCCTTACCGAAGCCACCCGGGTTGTACAGCGCGGCCTGCCAATAGCGCGCCAGCATCAGGCTGAGCAGCGTGGTGATCTGCAGCAGTGCCGCAAGCAGCCCGGTCAACACCGGAGCCAGAAGCGACTCTAGCCGCGTCCGCTCATCCACCGAAAGTTGCTGGTAGGCGTCCGACAGTGTATGCGGCAATACCTTCTGCAACTCGCCGGCCAGAGCCTTGATCGGTTCGTCGAAGACCAGGCCAAGCGCCCAGGCATAGAGCAAACCGACACCGACACTTGCCATCAGCACACGGGCCCAGGATGCCTGATTGCGCAGCAGCATCCCCAAGCCCAACGTGCCAAGCATCACCAACAACGTGCGTGGGTCACCGAAGTACCACCACACCAGTGCCGGCAACGCGCCCCAGACCAGCACACCCAAGGCGTCGTTAAGCCCGCGACGCAGCAACACCAGACTTCCAGCCGCGGCGCTGAGCCAGAACAGCATCGGCACTGCCGCCGCGCCCGCCATCACGAAGATGGCTTGCTTGCGGCCGCGCATGATGTAGTCCGCCAAAGCGCGCACGCGATCAATCCCTACTTCGGTCGACCAGCCGAATCAACGGCCGTGGCTGTCGGTGTAGGGCAGCAGGGCCAGGTAGCGGGCACGCTTGATGGCGGTAGCCAGCTGACGCTGATAACGGGCCTTGGTACCGGTGATGCGGCTCGGAACGATCTTGCCGGTCTCGGAGATGTAGGCCTTCAGGGTGTTGAGATCCTTGTAGTCGATCTCTTTCACGCCTTCGGCGGTGAAACGGCAGAACTTACGACGACGGAAAAAACGTGCCATGAAATAGGCTCCTCAATAGATCCGGTGATTACTCGTCAGCGGAGTTGTCGCTGTTGTCGCTCTCGTTGGAGCCTTCAGCGTTCTCCGGGCGCTCGCGACGCTCGCGACGCTCGCTGCGGTTTTCCTCGGCCTTGAGCATTTCGGATTGCTCGGTCACGGCTTCGTCGCGACGGATGACCAGGTTACGGATGACGGCGTCGTTGTAGCGGAAGTTGTCTTCCAGCTCGGCCAGTGCCTTGCCGCTGCACTCGACATTCATCATGACGTAGTGAGCCTTGTGCACGTTGTTGATGGCGTAAGCCAGCTGACGACGGCCCCAGTCTTCCAGGCGGTGGATCTTGCCGCCATCTTCTTCGATCAGCTTGGTGTAACGTTCCACCATGCCGCCGACCTGTTCGCTCTGGTCCGGGTGAACCAGAAAGATGATTTCGTAATGACGCATAAATGCTCCTTACGGGTTGCAGCCTGCCGACGATGCGGTCAGGCAAGGAGTGAATGACTTTGTTGTCTTGCCATTGCCAGGACGAACAGAAGCCTGCCGTCCGGGCAAGGGGCGCCATTCTAGAGAAGGGCCATTAGCTGCGCAAGGCGAATTGGCGAAGTTTTGATCAGCGCGATCAGCCCCTGCGCTCGCGCGCAATGGCCTCGAGCAGCGCCCGCACCTGCTGGATATCGTAGGGCTTGAGCATCGTGCGAACGTCGGCCAGCGCTTCCTCGCGCGCATCGACGGCGTAGCCTGAGGCAATCACCACAGTAACGCCCGGATGATGCTGGCGAACGCGGCGCGCCAGCTCGATGCCGCTCATGCCATGCAATCCGACATCGGTCAGCAGCACATCGAACTCACCACCCTCCAACTGCGCCAACGCATCCTCGGCCGTCTCACTGAGCGTGACCTGATGCCCCAGTTCGAGCATGACCTCCCCGGTCAGCATCCGCAGGGTCGGATCATCCTCGACAAAGAGCACCTGCAGCCCCGCTTCATCTGCATTTGCGCACTCGACAGGAACCGTGTCCTCGACCACAGCCGGGGCCGGCCGCTCCTCGCTTCCCTGGCCAGATGCCTCTTGCGCACGCGGCAGATAGACATGCACCGCAGTGCCACCCTGCTCTCCATTGTCGAGCCTGACGAAGCCCCCACTCTGCTTGACGAAGCCGTACACCATGCTCAGGCCGAGCCCGGAGGCATTGGTTTCCTGCTTGGTGGTGAAGAAAGGTTCGAAGGCATGACTACGAACCGCGTCGCTCATGCCTACGCCCTCGTCGATGACACTGAGCACGACGTAATCACCCGGCGCGATATCGGCCGCCTCGCCATGCACTTTCTCGGTCAGCGCGGAGTTGTGCAGCCGGATCTGCAAGCGTCCCGTCCCGGCCATCGCTTCGCGCGCGTTGGCGGCAAGATTGAGCAGCACACTCTGCAGGTTGCCCACGTCGGCATGCACCGGCCACAAGCCACCCGGCACGTCCACCTCGACAGTGATTGACGAGCCCAGCGCACCGTCCAGCAATTCATGCATATCGCCGATCAGTTGCTCGAGGTGAACCCGCTGCGGACGCAGCGGCTGCCGACTGGCGAAGGCCAGGAGCTGCGATGCCAGCCGCGCCCCCTTATCCACGCCGCTGACCGCCGAATCGAGACGCCGCAAGGCGGTTTCATCGGCGCCCAAGCTGCGCCGAAGCAACTGCAGATTGCCGCCAATGATCTGCAGCATGTTGTTGAAGTCATGCGCAATGCCGCCTGTCAGCTTGCCCACCGCTTCCAGCTTCTGCGCCTGCAGCAGCGCGGCCTCTGCCGCCTGCCGCTCCGCCTCGCTCTGCAGCAAGGCGGCGGTCCGCTCCCGGACCAGCTCTTCGAGGTGTTCTCGATAGCTGCGCACCTCATCTTCAGCCCGGCGCTGTTCGGTGACATCGTGGCCGAGCACGAAAATACCGCTGACGCGACCACTGCTCTCGGTGATCGGCTGATAGAGGAAATCGACGAACAACTCCTCTAGCGGCCCCTGCGGATCGCGCCGCAACCGTACGGGCGCCTGGCGCCGGACGATGGGCTCGCCACTGGCGAAAGCATGATCGAGCAGCTCAAGGAAGCCCTGACCATCCACTTCAGGCAATGCCTCGCGCACCGACCTACCGATCAGCTCACGATGGCCGGTAAGTCGCTGATACTCGGCGTTGACCAGTTCGAAGATGTGCTCTGGACCACGCAGAAAACAGACGAACCCCGGGGCCTGCGCAAACAGGCGGCGCAACAGATTGCCCTCGTCCTGCACCAGACGCGCCCTGGCGATGATCGCCTGGCCGATCTGCTGCAGCGGCTGCATGCGCGCCTCGGCGGCCGCGCGGGCGGCCTGCATGCCGTACAGCTCGGTGATATCCGAGGTGTGCTGAAGGATGGCAGACACCCTGCCATCGTCATCGAGCAACGGGGTGTGGGTCGCGCTCCAGTATCGATCCTCGAACACCGGCCCGCGCTCGGTCTGCCGGCTGATCGAATAACGGATTACCGGAATGGTGTCGGGCACCCGGCGCTCAAGGACCCGGTCGAACGACTCCAGCAACTCTGCAACATTCACTGCATCGGGCTGTTGCGGATCAACCGCAAAGGCCTCATGCAGGCGCTGACCGAGGATTTCCTCGCGACGGCGCCCGGTCAGCCTGAGGTAGGCATCATTGGCATCGAGGATGGCCAGGTCCGGGGCCAGCAGCACATAGGCATTGGGCGACAGCCGAAACAGGCTCTCGAAACTCGGGCGTTGCTGCATGAAGTCCTCCTTGGTGCGCCCGGAATCGAGCGGTTGCGCACCCCGACAAGGCAGCGCGCAGCATGCGCAACGGCGGCGGCGAACGGGCATAGATCAGCCCATTGACCGCCAAACGCGCGATCGGTTGCAGAATGAAGAAAACTGGCGGCCGCAGGCCGCCAAGGGCGGGGGTCAACCGCCGGATGTCGCCCGGCGCTGGCGCAGCGCCTCGAACAAACAGACCCCCGTGGCGACCGATACATTGAGACTGCTGACGCTACCGGCCATCGGCAGGCGCACCAGATAGTCGCAATGCTCGCGGGTCAGGCGACGCATACCCTTGCCCTCTGCCCCCATAACCAATGCGATCGGCCCACTGAGATCCTGACTGTAGAGCTCCTGCGACGCCTCGCCTGCGGTGCCGACGATCCACACGCCCCGCTTCTGCAGCTTCTCCAGCGTCCGCGCCAGGTTGGTTACCGCCACCAGCGGCACCACTTCGGCGGCGCCACAGGCGACCTTTCGCACCGTGGCGTTGAGCGTTGCCGACTTGTCCTTCGGCACGATCACCGCCAGCGCCCCCGCTGCATCGGCGGTACGCAGACAGGCGCCAAGGTTGTGCGGATCGGTCACACCGTCGAGCACCAGCAAGAGCGGCGGCGCCTCGCTGCGATCGAGCAACTCGTCGAGCATAGGCTCGCCCCAGACCTGGCTGGGGCTGACCTCGGCGACCACACCCTGATGGACGCCCTCGACCCATTCGTCCATTTCCCGCCGTTCGCAGGAAGTGACGCCGATCCTGGCCTGAGCAGCCAGCTCGAGCACCGCCTGGACGCGCGGATCATTGCGGCGCTCGGCCAGCCAGATCCGTTTGACCCGCCGAGGATGATGACGCAGCAGGGCCTCGACCGCGTGCAGGCCGAACACTTTTTCCAGGTCGCTCATGACTTGGCCTTGCGCTTTCTCGCGGCCGAGCCACTGCCTGACTTGGCCGGCGCGGAGGCCGGACGCTTTCCGCCCGACGTCCGCTTGCCCTTGCTCGACTTACCGTCCTCGGTGCGCCCCGGCTTGCCGCCGCGACCACCGGTCTTGGCCTCATCCAGTAGCGCCTTCTTCATTGCGCGACTCTTCTGAACATCGGCGCTGCCGGCGTCGCCCCCTTTGCCCGACTGGCTCCGCCGCCCCGTGTGCGGGCGCCCGCCGACATTGCGCGAGGTGTCGCCGCGTGCACCGCCCTCGACCAGCTCGAAATCGATCTTGCGCTCGTCCAGATCCACGCGCATGACCCGAACCGACACCGTATCGCCCAGGCGGAAATTCCGCCCGCTGCGCTCGCCGGTCAGACGATGATGCAGCGGATCGAAGTGGTAGTAGTCACCCGGCATCGCCGTGACATGGACCAGCCCCTCGACATAGATATCGGTCAACTCTACGAACAAGCCGAATCCGGTCACCGCGGAGATCACCCCCGGGAACGTCTCACCGACCCGATCACGCATGAACTCGCACTTGAGCCAGTTCACCACGTCACGAGTCGCCTCGTCGGCCCGGCGCTCGGTCATCGAACACTGCTCACCGAGCTGCTCCAGGGCGCTTTCGTCGTATGGATAGATGCGCACCTTCGGCATGCTTGCCGCACCGGCGCGCCGTACATGTGGCGTCTCACGCCGCGAACGAATGACGCTGCGAATGGCGCGATGCACCAGCAGGTCCGGGTAGCGCCGAATCGGCGAGGTAAAGTGGGCGTAGGCCTCGTAGTTGAGGCCGAAATGCCCGTGGTTGTCCGCGCTGTAGACGGCCTGACTCAGCGAGCGCAGCATCACGGTCTGGATCACGTGGAAGTCCGGACGATCCTGGACCTTTTCCAGCAGCGCCTGGTAATCCTTCGGCGTCGGCCCCTCCTTGCCTTTGTGCAAAGACAGACCCAACTCGCCGAGAAACGCGGTGAGCTTCTCCTGCCGCTCCAACGGTGGCGCATCATGGACACGATATAACCCGGGCAGCTTGTGCTGCTGCAGGAACGCGGCCGTCGCCACGTTTGCGCAGAGCATGCATTCCTCGATCAGCTTGTGTGCATCGTTACGCTCGGTGGGCTTGATGGCGGCGATCTTGCGGTCTTCGCCGAACAGAATACGCGTCTCCTGCGTCTCGAAGTCGATGGCGCCGCGGACATGCCGGGCCTTGGCCAATACCTTGTACAGGGCATGCAATTGCTTGAGATGCGGCAACACCTCAGCGTACTGACCAGCCAGCTGCTTGGCCTCCGCCGACTTCGGTTGCTCGAGCATCGTACTGACCTTGTTGTAGGTCAGCCGCGCGTGCGAATGGATCACCGCCTCATAGAACTGATAGTCGGTCATCTTGCCGGTCTTGCTCAGGGTGACCTCGCAGACCATCGCCAGGCGATCGACCTGGGGATTCAGCGAACACAACCCATTGGACAAGGCCTCGGGCAGCATCGGCACGACGCGCTCGGGGAAGTAAACGGAGTTGCCGCGGTTCTGCGCCTCCTGGTCCAGCGCCGAGCCGACCCGGACGTAGTGGGAAACATCGGCGATGGCCACGAACAGCCGGTAGCCGCCGGAGAAGAGGTTCCAGCTGCGCAGCTTCTCGCAATAAACGGCGTCATCGAAGTCACGCGCATCCTCGCCGTCGATGGTAACGAAGGGCAGATGTCGCAGATCGACGCGCCGCTGCTTGTCCTTCTCCTCGACTTCGGGCTTGAGGCGCGCAGCCTCCTTGAGCACGGCTTCAGGCCAGACGTGCGGGATATCGAAGCTGCGTAGTGCAACGTCGATCTCCATGCCCGGCGCCATGTAGTTGCCGATCACCTCGATGATGTCGCCCTGGGGCTGGAACCGTTGCGTGGGCCAGTGCGTGATTTTCACTTCGACGAACTGTCCGGGCTTGGCATCCAGGGCGCGACCGGGGGTGACCAGCACCTCCTGCTGAATCTTCGGATTGTCGGCAACCACGAATCCCACATCGCTTTCGATCTGGTAGCGGCCAACGATGGTTTCGTGGGCACGGCTGATGACCTCGACAATAGCGCCCTCGCGCCGACCACGCCGGTCGATGCCCGAAACACGCGCCAGACACCGATCGCCGTCGAACACCAGCCGCATCTGTGCCGGGCTCAGAAAAAGGTCGTCGCTACCATCGTCCGGGATGAGAAAGCCGAAACCGTCGCGGTGCCCGCTGACGCGCCCACAGATCAGGTCGAGCTTGTCCACCGGCGCATAGGTGCCGCGGCGGGTATAGATCAACTGGCCATCGCGCTCCATGGCACGCAAACGCCGGCGCAGCGCCTCGATCTGCTCGTCGGAAACCAGGCCGAACTCATCGACCAGTTCTTCCCTGGCCGCAGGCGAACCACGCTCCCCCAGGTGCTGCAGGATCAGCTCGCGGCTGGGGATGGGGTTGTCGTACTTTTCCGCCTCGCGGGCGGCCTGGGGATCGAGCGATTGCCAGTCGGCCATCAAGAAATGTCACCTTTCATTCATATTCAGAGGGATTGCATTACTGCTTTATATTGAAGCGCGAAACGCACCCGAGGCGCAGCCTCGATGCGAATTATTTTTCACTGTCAGGGGTTTACAAGCTCCGACCTCAGCCTTATAGTTCGCGCCCACGACGTCGGACAGACGTTGTATCACGGAAACGGCTTGCAAACATCGTTTCTCGTGCCCAGGTGGCGGAATTGGTAGACGCACTAGGTTCAGGTCCTAGCGGTGGCAACACCGTGGAAGTTCGAGTCTTCTCCTGGGCACCATCATCTTGAGGAAGCGAGCAATCGAGTCCTCCGATACGAAGAAGTCGACTTCGGCCTGAACGGCGATAAACGACAAGCCGGCGATGGCTTCAATCATCGCAACGTGCCCAGGTGGCGGAATTGGTAGACGCACTAGGTTCAGGTCCTAGCGGTGGCAACACCGTGGAAGTTCGAGTCTTCTCCTGGGCACCACTCTTGAAGAAAAAACCGAGCCCTGGCTCGGTTTTTTCGTTTCAGCAGCATACCCGGCCTTGCCAGCGCTTTGCTTTGCTTTGCAGGTGAACAGACAGAAAAAAGCCGCCCATAGGGCGGCTTTTTCGTTTCAGCCTCAGCCTCAGGCGTAGGGATGACGCAAAACGATGGTTTCGTTTCGATCAGGCCCGGTCGAAACGATATCTACCGGCGCCTCGATCAACTCCTCGATGCGGTGGATATAGGCTCGGGCATTAGCGGGCAGCTCGTCGAGGCTCTTCGCGCCAAGGGTCGACTCGGACCAGCCCGGCAGCTCCTCATAGACCGGCTGCAGACCGACATAACTGTCGGCGTCTGTCGGCGCATCGACCAGCACCTCGCCGGCAGCGTCCTTGTAACCGGTACAGATGCGGATCGTTTCCAGGCCGTCAAGCACATCGAGCTTGGTCAGGCATATGCCGGAAATGCTGTTGATCTCGATGGCGCGACGCAGAATCACCGCATCGAACCAGCCACAACGCCGAGCACGCCCCGTAGTCGAGCCAAACTCGTGACCGCGCTCGGCAAGGCGAGCACCGACCTCATCGAACAGTTCGGTCGGGAACGGACCCGATCCTACGCGCGTCGTGTAGGCCTTGGTGATACCGAGGATGTAGTCGAGATACAGCGGACCAAAGCCGGAACCGGTCGCGGTACCGCCTGCGGTGGTACTGGAACTGGTGACATAGGGATAGGTGCCATGGTCGATATCGAGCAGCGAACCCTGAGCGCCCTCGAACATGATGTAAGCGCCCTGCTTGCGCAACTCGTGAAGACGGGCCGCGACATCGGTCATCATCGGCTTGAGAATCTCGGCGTAGGCCAGCGCCTCGTCGAGCGTCTTCTGAAAATCTACCGGCTCGACCTTGTAATAGTTCTGCAGCACGAAGTTGTGATAGTCGAGCAGCTCGCGCAGCTTCTTGGCAAAGCGTTCCGGATTGAACAGATCACCGATGCGCAGCCCGCGACGAGCGACCTTGTCTTCGTAGGCAGGCCCGATACCACGCCCCGTCGTACCGATCTTGCCCTCGGAGCGAGCCGCCTCGCGCGCCTGATCCAATGCCACGTGATAAGGCAGGATCAACGTACAGGCAGGGCTGATGCGCAGACGCTCACGCACCGGAACCCCCTTCTCCTCGAGCTTGGTGATCTCGCGCAGCAACGCATCCGGCGCAACGACCACGCCGTTGCCGATCAGGCACTGCACGTTTTCACGCAGGATCCCGGACGGGATCAGGTGCAGAACGGTCTTCTCACCGTCGATGACCAGCGTATGACCGGCGTTGTGGCCGCCTTGATAGCGCACCACCGCGGCCGCCTGGTCGGTCAGCAAATCGACGATCTTGCCCTTGCCCTCATCACCCCACTGGGTGCCCAGGACCACGACATTCTTACCCATAACCCTTTGTCCTCTTCGGCGAAGCGTGCCGGCCCTGCCGGCAAGAAATTACAGAATCCGTAGCGATGCAGCCCGCGCAGGCGCGCCTCAGGATGCCAGTGGCATCACTTTCCAGCCGTCCTTGCCCCTGACCAACGAACGATCGCACCCTGCTTCGAGGGCCTCAGCCTGCGACTGCCCCTCGAGAGCCTGAATGACGCGCTCTCCCGACTGACGCAGGCGCGCAATTTCCGCCCAGAGCGTCGGCTCAGCACCCACCGGCGCCCAGATACCAGCGGCAGGCGTATCCAGCTCGGCGTTACCCAGACTCACGAGCGTCTTGAGATCGGTAGAGAACCCCGTAGCCGGGCGCGCACGGCCGAAGTCCGCCCCAATGGCATCGTAGCGTCCGCCCTGTGCGATTGACTGACCGACGCCTGGTACGAACGCGGCAAACACCACTCCGGTGTGATAGTGGTAGCCGCGCAGTTCACCCAGATCGAAGTAAAGCGGGATTTGCGGATAGCGCGACGCCAGCTCTTCAGCGATCCGAGCCAGCGCAGCCAGCGCATCACGCACCTCGCCCGGAGCGTCGGCCAGCACGCGCTGCGCCTCGACCAACGCCTCGCGCCCCCCGCACAGACGGGCGAGGGCGCGAATCATCGCGGCCAGCCCGGGCTCGAGCGTATCGGTCAGCTCAGCCAGCTCGTCCATCGCCTTGCGCTGCAAGGCATCGAACAGCCGTTGTTCGAGATCACCGGCGAGCCCGGCCGCCTTGGCCAGCCCGCGATAGATACCGACGTGGCCGAGATCCATGTGCACGTTGGGCACATCGGCGAGTTCCAGCGTTTCGACCATCAGGCTGATGATCTCCAGATCGCTGGCAGCGCTGGCATCACCATAGAGCTCAGCACCCAGCTGGATCGGGCTGCGCGACGTGGCCAGCGCCTGCGGCTTGGCATGCAGCACGCTGCCGGCATAGCACAGCCGGCTCGGACCGGTACGACGCAAGGTGTGTGCATCGACCCGCGCGACCTGAGGGGTGATATCGGCGCGAAAGCCCATCTGTCGACCGGAAAGCGGATCGGTAACCTTGAATGTTCGCAGGTCGAGGTCTTGCCCGGAGCCGGTGAGCAGCGATTCGAGAAACTCCACGTGAGGCGTGATTACCAGTTCATAGCCCCAGCGGTGGAACAGATCCAGCACACGGCGGCGTGCCGTTTCGATACGTGCCGCCTCTGGCGGGAGCACCTCTTCGATGCCATCTGGCAGAAGCCAGCGGTCTACCGTTGCCATATCGCCAATCACCTCTCGATCCGGCAAGCCTATTCAAACGAACCGCGGTCGTAATCGCCCCAGGGCAGACCGGCGGCCGCACGCAATCGGGCCGAGGCCTGGCGAAATAGCCAGGCGCCCGACCAGATATCAGCATGATGTGCCATGCCCGGGAATCGCCTGCGCCTCAGGGGCACAGACGCAAAAAAGCCGGGATGTTCCCGGCTGGCCGATCATAGCAACCTTTTGCCTGATGGTCACCCGAAGAGGCCGCGCCCCGCCGGGTGACCACCCTGTCAGCGGGACTTCTCGAGATAACGGAAGAACTCGCTCTTCGGATCCAGCACCAGCACGTCCTGCTTGTTGGCGAAGCTTTCGCGATAGGCCTGCAGGCTGCGGTAGAACGAGTAGAACTCGGGATCCTGGTCGTACGCCGCCGCATAGATCGCCGCCGCACGTGCATCACCGTCGCCGCGCAGCTCTTCGGCCTCGCGGAAGGCTTCCGCCAACAACACGCGGCGCTGACGATCGGCATCGGCGCGAATGCCCTCGGCCAATTCACGTCCCTTGGCACGGTGCTCACGCGCCTCACGCTCTCGCTCGGAACTCATCCGCTCGAACACGCTGCGGTTGACCTCGCGCGGCAGGTCGATGCCCTTGACCCGCACGTCGACCACCTCGATGCCAAGCTCCTGCTGCGCTGCGCGATTGAGCGACGAAGTCACTTGTGCCATCAGCTCGTCACGCTGACCGGACACCGCCTCGTGCAGCGTGCGCTTGCCGAACTGGTCGCGCAGTGCAGCCTCCAGACGCCGAGACAGGCGCTCGTCGGCAATCTGCTTCATGCCCGAGGTCGCGGTATAGAAGCGCTCTGCGTCCGCGACGCGCCACTTGGCGTAGGCATCGACCATCAGGGCCTTCTTCTCGAGCGTAAGGAAGCGCGACGTCGTGGAGTCCAGCGTCATCAGGCGCGCATCGAATTTGCGCACGCTGTTGACGTACGGAATCTTCATGTGCAGCCCGGGCTTGACGTCCGGCTCGACGATTCGACCGAAGCGCAGCATGACGGCACGCTCGGTCTGCGAGACGATATAGAAGCTGTTCCATAGCGCTACCGCCAGCACCACACCAACGATCAGCGCCGTAAGCGATTTGTTACTCATCAGCGGCTCTCCCTGGTGCGAACTTCACGCGGATCGAGCTCCGGCGGCAAACGCGTGGCCTGTCCCGCCGCAGCCGACGACGAGGCCGAACTGCCCGACGCCGCACTACCGGCGCTGCTCGCGCTGTTGACCATCTTGTCCAGCGGCAGGTAGAGCAGGTTGTTTTGCCCGTTTTCGCCAGTGACCATGACCTTGCTGGTGTTGCTCATGACTTCCTGCATGGTTTCCAGATAGAGGCGCTCGCGAGTCACTTCCGGCGCCTTGCGATACTCGGTCAGCAGCTTGCTGAAGCGATCGGCCTCACCCTGAGCGCGCGAGATCACCGCATCACGATAGCCGCTTGCCTCTTCCAGCATCCGCTGGGCCTGGCCTCGCGCCTCCGGAACCACACCGTTGGCGTAGGATTCGGCCTGGTTCTTTTCGCGCTGCTCGTCCTCGCGAGCCCGAATTACGTCATCGAACGCTTCCTGGACTTCACGCGGCGCCGCGGCGCTCTGCAAGTTGACCTGGGTGACCGTGATGCCGGTGCCGTAGTTGTCGAGGAAACGTTGCAGACGCTCCTTGACCTCACCTGCCATCACTTCGCGACCCTCCGTCAGCACCTGATCCATGGCGGTGGAACCCACCACGTGGCGTACGGCGCTGTCGGTCGCATGCTGCAGGCTGACTTCGGGCTGATCGACGTTGAGCACGAACGATTGCAGGTCGCTGATCTTGTACTGGACCGTCAGCGGCACTTCGATGATGTTCTCGTCCTCGGTCAACATCTGCCCCTGCTTGCTGTAGGAGCGCTCACGCGTGACGTTTTCCTGGAACTTGCGATCGATCGGCGGGAAGTAGATGTTCAAGCCCGGCCCGACCGTCTCGTGGTACTTGCCGAAGCGCAGCACGACAGCCTGTTCCTGTTCATCGACGATATAAATCGCGTTGAACAGCCAGACCGCGAGCAGGACGACCAACGAGATCCACACCAGCCCCAGACCGCCGCGACGGCCACGGCCACCAGCACCACCGCCAGAGCCGCGCTTCTTGTTGCCGAACATGCCGTTGAGGCTGTCCTGCAGCTTGCGAAAGGCCTCATCGAGATCCGGCGGCCCCTTCTGATCCCCACCGCCACGGCGACCACCGCCGCCGCCCCAGGGATCCTGATTGTTCGAGTTGCCACCCGGCTCATTCCAAGCCATAGCGCTCTCCATTCTGTTGAAGCCTTAGGCACGTCGACGACGTGCCCGCCAATGCTACCGAAAGCCTCAAACGCGCGGCAAAGCCGCCCTTCCAGGCTTTATTGCAAAGTATGTTGCTGCAGAAACTCGTTTGGCTGAAAACCTTCACGGCTGACCAGGCGATGCAGCTCGACGCGTGGAACACGAACCTGCAGCACGCTGCCGCCCTGCTCATCATGCGTTTCGCTCTGTACTGCGCCCAGTTCGAACAGCTGAGCACGCAACCTGCCAAGCGCCTGCGGCAAGCACAGCGCACCCACGAACAGATCATTCCCGAGAAGCTCGGCGATGGCCTGTCGCAGCAGATCCAGCCCAAGCCCCTCACGCGCCGAAACCCAGACTCGCTGCGGCCTGCCGTCGGCATCGCGCTGAATCTGTGGCTCGATGCCCTCGAGCAGGTCAACCTTGTTGTAAACCTCGAGGAGTGGCAACTCGTTGGCACCGATCTCGCCGAGCACAGCCAGCACCTGCTCGATCTGCTGATCGCGCTCGGGCTCGTGGGCGTCGATCACGTGCAGCAAGAGGTCGGCGTTGCTCGACTCCTCCAGCGTGGCACGAAAGGACTCGACCAGCTTGTGCGGCAAATGGCGGATGAAGCCCACGGTATCGGCAAGCACGACCGGACCGACATCGCCGATTTCAATGCGTCGCAGCGTCGGGTCGAGCGTGGCGAACAACTGGTTGGCCGCGTAGACCTCCGCTTCGGTCAACGAATTGAATAACGTGGACTTGCCGGCGTTGGTATAGCCGACCAGCGATACCGAGGGGATGTCAGCGCGCCGCCGACCGCGGCGCGCCTGCTCGCGCTGCCCGCGAACCTTTTCCAGACGCTGCTTGATTTGCCGGATGCGCACGCGCAACAGGCGACGGTCGGTTTCCAGCTGGGTTTCACCCGGACCGCGCAAACCGATACCGCCCTTCTGTCGCTCGAGGTGGGTCCAGCCCCGAACCAGGCGCGTACTCATGTGCTCGAGCTGAGCCAGCTCGACCTGCAGCTTGCCTTCGTGGGTCCGCGCGCGCTGCGCGAAGATATCGAGGATCAATCCGGTACGGTCGAGCACGCGGCACTCGAGAACGCGCTCGAGGTTGCGCTCCTGGCTGGGCGTCAGGGTGTGATTGAAGATCACCAGTTCGGACTCGGTCTGCTTGACCAGGTCACGAAGCTCTTCGACCTTGCCGCTGCCAATCAGATACTTGGCTGAAGGCTGGTGACGGGAAACGCTGACGAAGCTCACCGTCTCGGCACCAGCCGAGCGGGCGAGCTCCTGAAACTCCTGGGGATCCTCGCGTACCGCGGGGTCCTGGCCTTCCAGATGCACCAGGATGGCCCGCTCTCCCCCGCCGGGACGTTCGAAGAACAAAGATACCTACCTTAGTCGTTGCCCGACTCGGATTGCTCGGCATCTCCCGCAGTGGGCAGACGCACCGGACGACCCGGCACGACGGTGGAAATGGCGTGCTTGTACACCATCTGGCTGACGGTGTTCTTCAGCAGAATGACGAACTGGTCGAACGACTCGATCTGACCTTGCAGCTTGATGCCGTTGACCAGATAGATGGAAACCGGGACGCGTTCCTTACGCAGTGTGTTGAGGTAAGGGTCTTGTAGCGAATGCCCTTTTGACATGTGCCGCACTCCTTAGAGGATCTGTTTATTCGTGATTTATTCGGTCAACCGACGATCCACGAGTGTGAGAATAGACGGTCTGTTAGCAGTTCAGCTCAATATGTGGAGCTGCTGCAGGTATTTCAATGCTCGCGGCAGATTGTCGCAGGCCAGGCTGTCGAGCCAGGCAACCCCCTTCCAACCGCGCAGCCAGGTGAACTGCCGCTTGGCCAGCTGGCGCGTGGCAATGATGCCGCGCTCGATCATCTGGTCATGCGTCATCGCCCCGTCCAGATATTCCCAGACCTGGCGGTAACCCACTGCGCGCATCGAGGGCAACCCGAGATGCAGATCACCACGACCGCGAAGAGCTTCGACCTCTGCAACGAAGCCCTGTTCAACCATGTGAACGAAGCGCCGTTCGATACGCTGGTGAAGCACTTCCCGCTGCGCTGGCGCAATGGATAGCTGCGCAACAGTATAAGGCAAGACGCCGCTGTCCGGCGCATGAGCCCCAAGCTTTTGCGACCTTTGTCTGGCGCGATGTTCGGTCATCGTCAGCCCGCTGACGTGATAGACCTCCAGCGCCCGGATCAACCGCTGCGGATCGTTGGGGTGAATGCGTGCTGCGGACTCCGGATCGATCTCGGAGAGGCGCTCATGCAACGCGGCAAGCCCATCGACAGCGGCCTCGGCCTCCAGTTGCGCGCGCACCTGCGAGTCCGCGGCCGGCATATCCGCCAGCCCCTCGAGCAACGCCTTGAAGTAAAGCATGGTGCCGCCAACGAGCAGGGGGATACGTCCCGAGGCGGTGATCTCCGCCATCGCCTGCAGCGCATCGCCGGCGAAGCGCGCAGCCGAATAGCTTTCCGCCGGATCGAGGATATCCACCAGGCGGTGCGGAAAGCGCGCCAGCACTTCGCTCGACGGCTTGGCCGTGCCGATATCCATGCCCCGATAGACCAGCGCCGAATCGACGCTAACGAGCTCGCAGGGCAGCGCCTCGGCCAGCTCCAGCGCCAGGTCGGTCTTGCCGGACGCGGTGGGGCCCATGAGAAAGATGGCAGGAGGCAGTGCAGGCATTGGCGAACTCACGACTTGCGGCCGCATAGTGTCGGGAAGAAGCCCCGCACTAGCAAGCCGAACGGGCGGTCAGCGACCGCGCAGGAACAGCCGGTCCAGATCGTCCATGCCCAACTGGGTCCAGGTCGGGCGGCCATGATTGCACTGCCCGCTGCGCTCGGTTTGCTCCATGTCGCGCAGCAGGGCGTTCATCTCCGGCACCGTCAGCCGGCGATTGGCGCGCACGGCGCCGTGGCAAGCCATGGTCGCCAACAGCTCGTTGAGATGCGCCTGGATACGGTCACTGGTGCCGTACTCGAGCAGGTCGGCCAGCACGTCGCGCACCAATTGGGTCGCCTCGGCCTGCCGGAGCAGCGCCGGAATCTGCCGGATCGCCAGGGTTTCAGGCCCCAAGCGCTGTAACTCGAAGCCCAACCGCTGGAACCACTCGCTGTGCTCTTCGGCACAGTCGGCTTCACGCTGGCTCACCGCGATCGACTCGGGCACCAGCAGCGGCTGGCCACGCAGCCCCTCGCTGGCCATGGCCGCCTTCAAGCGCTCATAGGTGATGCGTTCATGCGCTGCATGCATGTCCACCAGCACCATGCCCTGGGCATTCTCGGCCAGGATGTAGATGCCCTTGAGCTGCGCCAGCGCGTAGCCCAGCGGCGGCACGTCGGCCTGAGCCTCGGGCAACGCCGCGGGAGCTGGCAGGGGCGTCACGAACTCGCGATAGGCGCC
Organism: Stutzerimonas balearica DSM 6083; assembly: GCF_000818015.1. Classification (NCBI taxonomy): domain Bacteria; kingdom Pseudomonadati; phylum Pseudomonadota; class Gammaproteobacteria; order Pseudomonadales; family Pseudomonadaceae; genus Stutzerimonas; species Stutzerimonas balearica. Next base: position 739,108 of record NZ_CP007511.1, on the reverse strand, counting down.
CTGGGCCTCGGCGGTGAAGCCACCGGCAGCCGGGCGTGGCATCTGGTAGCCCGCACCGCTTGTGCGCCAGGCCGGCTGGGATTCGGCCGGCGGAGCCTCCAGCACGCTGGCCGACAGGCTCATCTCGTTCTGCCCGGCGAACTCCCCCGCCGCCAGGCCGCTTATCGGCTGCGCAATACCGGCAACGCTGGCAGGGGCAGCCAGCTGGTCTTCGGGGCGCACGTCGCCCAGCGCGCGGTGCAGCGTACCGTAGAGGAAGTCATGCACCATGCGACTGTCACGGAAGCGCACCTCGTGCTTGGTCGGGTGCACGTTGACATCCACCACGCCCGGATCGACGTCAAGAAACAGCACAAAAGTCGGATGCCGGCCATTGAACAGCACGTCGCGATAGGCCTGACGCACCGCATGCGCGACCAGCTTGTCACGCACCATGCGGCCGTTGACATAGAAGTACTGCAGGTCCGCCTGGCTGCGCGAGAACGTCGGCAGACCCACCCACCCCCACAGGCGCAAGCCATTGCGTTCGACTTCGATCGGCAGCGCCTGCTCGAGAAAGGCAGAGCCACAGACGGCTGCCACCCGCCGTCCGCGCGCCACGTCATCGTCGGCCTGATGCAGCGCCAGCACGCTCTTGCCGTTGTGCCGCAGATGGAAAGCAACGTCGAAACGCGCCAACGCCAGCCGCTTGATGACTTCCTGCAAGTGGTCGAATTCGGTCTTTTCGGTACGCAGGAACTTGCGTCGCGCCGGCGTATTGAAGAACAGGTCGCGCACCTCGACCGAGGTGCCCACCGGATGCGCCGCCGGCTGCACCCGCGCCTCCATTTCGCGCCCTTCGGTTTCCACCTGCCAGGCCTCGCTGGCATCGGATGTGCGCGAGGTCAGCGTCAGACGCGAGACCGAACTGATCGAGGCCAGCGCTTCGCCGCGAAAGCCCAGGCTCATCACCCGCTCCAGATCTTCCAGGTCACGGATCTTGCTGGTGGCATGGCGCGCGAGGGCCAGCGGCAGATCGTCGGCGGGAATACCGCAGCCGTCATCGCGCACCCGCAACAGCTTGATACCGCCCTGCTCGACGTCCACATCGATGCGCAGCGCGCCGGAATCGAGGCTGTTCTCCAGCAACTCCTTGGCGACCGAGGCGGGTCGCTCGACCACTTCGCCAGCGGCAATCTGGTTCGCCAGCCGGGGGGTAAGCAGCTGGATACGACGCAACTCACTCATGGTTGCGAGGCCAGCGTGGTGGCAGGAATGCTCAGCGTCTGGCCGATCTTGATGGTGTCGCTCTTCAGGCCATTGGCGCTGCGCAACGAGGCCAGACTGACCTGGTAACGTTGCGCCAGCAGGGCCAGGCTCTCGCCCGACCGCACCACGTGCTCGCGCGGCCCGGCCGCGATCTTGCCGGCGTCGCGCAACCAGGCGACATAGGTTCCGGGCGGCGGGTTCTCGTGGAAGAACTGCTTGACCCCACTGTGAATCGACCGAGCCAGCGCCTGCTGATGGCTGCGCGTCTGCAGCTTGCGCGCTTCCGACGGGTTGGAGATGAACCCGGTCTCGACCAGAATCGACGGGATGTCCGGACTCTTGAGCACCATGAAACCGGCCTGTTCCACGCGGCGCTTGTGCAGGGGCGTGATACGGCCCATGTTGCTCAGCACCTTCTGCCCGACGTTGAGGCTGGAGGACAGCGAGGCGGTCATCGACAGATCGAGCAGCACGCCGGCGAGCATGCGGTCCTTGTCGTCGAGGCTGACATTGCCAGCGCCACCGATCAGGTCGGAGCGGTTCTCGCTGTCGGCCAGCCAGCGCGCAGTTTCCGAGGTCGCGCCGCGATCGGAGAGTGCAAAGACCGAAGCGCCGTAGGCCGATGAACGCGGCGCGGCATCGGCGTGGACCGAGACGAACAGGTCGGCGCCCTTCTTGCGCGCAATCTCGGTGCGTTTGCGCAAGGGGATGAAGTAGTCGCCGGTGCGCACCAGCTCGGCACGGAAGCCCTTCTCGGCATTGATCTGCCGCTGCAGCTCCTTGGCGATCTGCAGTACTACGGTCTTTTCGTAGATCTTGCCCGGCCCGATGGCGCCCGGATCCTCGCCGCCGTGACCGGCGTCGATGGCAATCACGATGTCACGCTTGCTGGTCGGCGTGGCAGGCAGCTTGACCGCCGGCAACGTTGGCGAGACCGGCGCCACGGGAACAGCCGGCGCCGTATTGACCGGCAGCCGGGTATCGGCAGCGGCACCGCCCGGCTGATCGTAGAGGTCGACCACCAGGCGATGGCCGTATTGCTGGTTCGGCGCCAGGGCAAAGCTCTTCGGCGATACCGGAGCCTTGAGATCGACCACCACGCGCAGGGTATCGGCATCGGGTTGGCCGGCACGCAGCGCCGCCACCGGCGTGTTTTCCAGCGGGAGGCCGCTGAGTTGTGCCTTGAGGCTGGCCCCGGTGACATCGATGACGATCCGGTCCGGAGCCTCGAGTGTGAACACATTGTGCTTGACCGGCCCCGACAGATCGAACACCAGACGGGTGTTGTCCGGCGCACGCCAGAGCCGCACGCTCTGCACATCGGTGGCAGCGAACGCCTGCACCGTGGCGAACAGGACCAGCAGACCGCTAACCAGCGCGCGTATGCGCATACCCAACCTCGTGTTCAATGTTCGTCTTCGGTCAGGGCGTCGCACCAGGCCTGGCCTCGCTCGCCCCGCGGCGAAAGGCGCAACAAGCGCCCGGCGTCATGCGGCGCAATGGTAATGTCCAGGTCTGCCTTTGGCAAAACGCCGGCCCCGCGTTCCGGCCACTCCACCAGGCACAGGGCATCCCCCGCGAAATAGTCGCGAATGCCCAGAAACTCAAGTTCCTCGGGATCGACGAGCCGATAGAGATCGAAGTGAAAGATCCGCACCGTGCCGATCTCGTAGGGCTCGACAAGGGTAAACGTCGGGCTCTTGACCTTGCCGTCGTGGCCGAAGCCGCGGATCAACCCGCGTGAAAGCGTGGTCTTGCCGGCCCCCAGGTCGCCATGCAGATAGATCACGCCGCGCCCGCCGGTCGCCCGGGCGATGCGTGCGCCCAGTTCTAGCATCTGCGCCTCGTCGGCCGCATACAAAGTCACTTCGTGCATGGCGCGTGCTCCTCAAGCAGGTGACGCACCTGCGGGATCAGATCGCCGGCAGCCAGTCCGCGCCCTCCGTCGGCGCAGCGTTCACCGGCGACCGCATGCAGCCAGGCGGCCAGGCAGCCCGCTTCGAACGGCTCCAGCCCCTGCGCCAATAGCGCACCGGCGACACCGGCCAGCACATCGCCCAGCCCGGCGCTGGCCATGGCAGGATGGCCACGGTCGCACAGGGCCATCCGCCCCTCGTCATCAGCGATCAGCGTCCCGGCGCCCTTGAGCAGCGCGCTGCAGCGAAACCGCCGGGCCAGCTCGCGTACCGCGCGCGGTCGATCGGCCTGCACTTCGGCAGTAGTGCAGCCCAGCAGTCGCGCGGCCTCGCCCGGATGTGGCGTGATCAGGCAGCGGGCGGGCAACTCGACCGCGCCGTGGGCAAGCAGGTTCAGCGCATCGGCGTCCCACACTTGCGGCACCTCGGCCTGCACGGCCAGCGACAGCAGGCTGCGCCCCCAAGGCCCCTGCCCCAACCCAGGGCCGACCACCAGCACGTCGGCACGCTCGGTCAGCGCTGTCAGCGCGTAGGTCGACTCGACGCCGTTGCACATGATCTCGGGGCGTCGCACCAGTGATGCGGTGACATGCTCAGGGCGGGTCGCCAGGGTGACCATGCCGGCGCCACAGCGCAGCGCCGCCTCGCTGGCCAGGAGCGCGGCACCGCCGGTACCCAGATCGCCACCGATGACCAGCGCCTGGCCAAAGCTGCCCTTGTGCGCGGTCGGGCGCCTTGGCGCCAGCCGCGGCAGAGTGTCCGGGCACAGACGCACCGCTTCGTGCGGCATCGCCGCGACCTGCGCCTGCTCGGCTTGCAGGTCGTCGAAGACCAGCTGGCCGACTCGATCCGGCCCTTCCCCGGTGAACAACCCCAGCTTGAGACCGATAAAGGTCACGGTCACCTCGGCGCGTACGGCATGGCCGAGCAGCGCCCCCGTGTCAGCGCAGAGCCCCGAGGGGATATCCACCGCCAGCACCGGACGCCCGCTTTCATTGATCGCCTCGATGGCCTGCGCATAAGGCGGCCGCACCGCGCCGGTCAGACCGGTACCAAGCAACGCGTCGACAAGCACACCGTCCAGCGGACTATCGCTGCGCCAGGGCTCGATCACGACGCCCGCCTGCCGAGCCTCGGCACAGGCGTTTGCGGCATCGCCCTTGAGCGCTTGCGGTTCGCCGACCGCGACAACCTTCACCTGCCAGCCGGCCCGCTGTGCCAGCGTGGCAACCAGGTAGCCGTCGCCGGCGTTGTTGCCGCTGCCAGCCAGCACGGTGACCGTGCCAGCATCGGGCCAGCGTCGCCGCAACGCGCGCCAGCAGGCGTGCGCGGCACGCTGCATGAGTTCGAAGCCGGGCGTGCCGGCGCCGATCAGGCGTGCGTCGAGTTCGCGCACCTGAGTGGCGGTGTACAGGGCGGTGGGCAGCGGGTCGGTCATCGGCAGAGGATCATCGCGGCGGAATGTCTGGCAGAATTATACGCACCCGCCTGAATCGCGCTGCAGTCTCCGATGTCCAGCTCCGCTCTCGACCCCATCGCCCTCGCCGACTCCATCAAGGAGTGGGGCTGCGAGCTCGGCTTCCAGCAGGTCGGGATCACCGGCATCGACCTCGGCGAGCATGAAAGGCACCTGCAAGCCTGGCTGGCGGCGGGCTACCAGGGCGAGATGGACTACATGGCCGCCCACGGCAGCAAGCGCTCGCGGCCGGACGAGCTGGTGCCCGGCACGCTGCGGGTCATCTCGCTGCGCATGGACTACCTGCCCGGCGACACGCGCATGAGCCAGCAGCTGGCCGACCCGGAGAAGGCCTATGTGTCGCGCTATGCGCTGGGCCGCGATTATCACAAGCTGATCCGCAAGCGCATCCAGCAGCTGGCCGAGCGCATTCAGCAGGTGGTCGGCCCGTTCGGCTTTCGCGCCTTCGTCGACAGCGCACCGGTGCTGGAGAAGGCCGCCGGGCAACAGGCCGGGCTCGGCTGGATCGGCAAGAACACCCTCCTGCTCAACCGCAAGGCCGGCAGCTGGTTCTTTCTCGGCGAGCTGTTCGTCGACATCGCCCTGCCGGTCGACGAGCCGGTGACCCGCGATCACTGCGGCAGCTGCCACGCCTGCCTGGACATCTGCCCCACCGAGGCTTTCGTCGGTGAGCGGCTGCTGGACGCGCGGCGCTGCATTTCCTACCTCACCATCGAGCTGAAGGGGCCGATCCCGCTCGAGCTGCGCGGCAAGATCGGCAACCGCGTGTTCGGCTGCGACGATTGCCAGATCGTCTGCCCATGGAACCGCTTCGCCCGCCCCACCGAGCAAGGTGACTTCCAACCGCGCCACAGTCTGGACAACGCCGAGCTGGCGACCTTGTTCCGCTGGACGGAAGAGGAATTTCTCAGTCGCACCGAGGGCTCACCGCTACGCCGCGCCGGCTACGAACGCTGGCTGCGCAATCTCGCGGTGGGCCTGGGCAATGCACCGTCGAGCATCCCGGTGCTGGAGGCGCTCGAGGCGCGCCGCGACGATCCGTCGGAGCTGGTGCGCGAGCATGTGGAGTGGGCCCTGACCCAGCACGCCAAGCGGGCAGGCTAGTCCGACGACGGCGACTGCGCGCCGAGCTCGGCGCTCAACGCACGCAGTTGTCCGGCATCCAGCGTCTCCTGTTGCAGCAGCTGCCGGGCGCAGCGCTCGAGCAGTGCACGACGCGCCTGCAGCAGATCGACGCTACGCTGGAAGGCCGACTGAACCAGCTCCTGCACTTCCTCGTCAATCGCCGTCGCCGTGCTCTCGGCATAGTCGTGCTGGGGCTTGAGGCCGAGCATCGCCTCGTTGCCGAGGAAAGAATTGGGCTCGCGCTCCAAGGCCAGGTGCCCGAGGCGCTTGGACATGCCGTAGCGCGTCACCATCGCCCGGGCAATGTCGGTGACCTTAGCCAGGTCGTCCGCCGCGCCGGTGGACAGATGCGCGAAGATCAGCCATTCCGCGGCACGTCCGCCGAGCAGCACGGCCATCTTGTTCTCCAACTCCTCACGGGTCATCAGGAAGCGATCCTCGATCGGCCGTTGGATGGTGTAACCCAGCGCCCCCATGCCGCGCGGAATGATCGACACCTTGTGCACCGGATCGACGCCCGGCAGCGCCATCGCCACCAGCGCATGGCCCATCTCGTGATAGGCGACGATCTCGCGCTCGCGCGGATTGAGCAGGCGGTTGCGTTTCTCCAGCCCGGCGATGATGCGTTCGATCGCTGCAGTGAAGTCCTGCATCGACACCGCGTCGGCATTGCGCCGGGTCGCCAGCAGCGTCGCCTCGTTGACCAGATTGGCCAGGTCGGCGCCGGTGAACCCCGGCGTGAGCGCGGCAATCGCCTGCGGATCGACATCCGCGGCCAACCGTGCTTTCTTCAGATGCACGTTGAGAATCTGCACCCGGCCGACCTTGTCCGGACGATCGACCAGCACCTGACGGTCGAAGCGGCCGGCGCGCAGCAGCGCCGGATCGAGGATTTCCGGGCGATTGGTGGCCGCCAGCAGCACCAGGCCGCTGGAGGTGTCGAATCCGTCCATCTCCACCAGCAGCTGGTTGAGCGTCTGCTCCTTCTCGTCATGCCCGCCGGACAGGGGGCCGGCACCGCGGGCGCGGCCGAGAGCGTCCAGCTCGTCGATGAAGATGATCGCCGGCGCCTGGGCCCGCGCCTGTTCGAACAGATCACGCACCCGCGCGGCGCCGACGCCGACGAACATCTCGACGAACTCGGAACCGGAAATGGAAAAGAACGGCACCTTCGCCTCGCCGGCCACGGCGCGGGCCAGCAGCGTCTTGCCAGTGCCGGGCGGGCCGACCAGCAGCACGCCCTTGGGCATGCGTCCGCCAAGGCGGCCATAGGTCTGCGGGTCGCGCAGGAATTCGATGATCTCCTTGAGCTCGTCCTTGGCCTCGTCCACGCCGGCGACATCGGCAAAGGTCACCTTCATGTCGGTCTCGACGTAGACCCGCGCCTTGCTCTTGCCGATCTGCATCATGCCCCCGCCGCCGATCCCGCTGCCGATGCGCCTGAGCAGGAACAACCAGATGCCGAAGAACAACGCCGCCGGCACGATCCAGGAGAGCAGGTCGCGCAGCAGCGTACTCTCCACCCGGCCGCTGTAGCGCACCGGGTACTGCTCGAGGAAGGCCGCCAGGTCCGGCTCGACGCGGTTGGTGACGAAGCGTCGCTGGCCGCTCGGCAGCGCTTCCTTGAAGGTGCCTTCGATGCGCCGGTCGGTAACGGCGATCTCGTCGATGCGCCCGGCCTTCAGGTGCGCTTCGAACTCGCTGTAGGGAATCGTCGCGACGGTTTGCTGCTGCGACAGCAGGTACTGCAAACCCATGAACACGAGGATGGCGATCATCCAGTAACGCATGTGGAACTGGGCCTGGTCTTTCACCTGTCTCTCCTTGAGCTCCATGAAGGGCGAAACGCTCGACAGCGGAATCTTGCCTCGCCGCGTGCGGCAACGCCCGGACGCAAATCAGCAAAACGGTGAATCAGAGCCCGCCGGTGACGCCAAGGCTGAAGCCCAGCGCGGCGGCCAACGAAAATGGCAGCAGCAGGGTATCGAGCAATGCGCTGGCCGGCAGATCCAGCGCGGCATGCCGTGGCGCCTCGGCGCCAAAACGCTCGACCGGGCAGCACCCGCCGTTGAGGCTGTACCAATCCAGCCGCGTGCCGGCATACACCAGCGGTGCGCCGGGCTTGGCCGCATCCAACGTGCGCACCGTCGCGCAACCGCCGCTCAGTGCGATGCCCAGCACCAGCAGGCCGGCACCTAGCACTCTGCCCATTCCGCCTCCCGTTCCACTCGCCACAATCACCATAGCCGCTGGCGGTCAGTCTTCGCTGACCAGATGATGCTCGCCCCAGCGCGGCAGCATGTCCTGCGGAATATTGAGCAGGTTGAGGATGCGCGCGACGACGAAATCCACCAGATCGTCGATCGTCTGCGGCTGGTGATAGAAGCCCGGCGAGGCCGGCAGGATCACCGCGCCCAGGTTCGACAGCTTGAGCATGTTTTCCAGATGAATGCTCGAATAGGGCGCCTCGCGCGGGACCAAGATCAGCTGGCGGCGCTCCTTGAGGGTGACGTCGGCGGCGCGTTCGATCAGGTTGTTGCAGGCGCCGCTGGCGATGGCCGACAACGTGCCGGTGGAACAGGGCACCACCACCATCGCCGTCGGTGCGCCGGAGCCGGACGCCGGCGGGGCCATCCAGTCCTCCTTGGCGAACACGCGGATCTGCCCGGCCGCCGCGCCGGTGTACTCGGAGAGGAAGGCCTGCATGGCCTGGGGCTTGGCCGGCAATACCACGTCGGTCTCGGTGGCCATCACCAGTTGCGCGGCCTTGGAGATCAGAAAGTGCACCTCGCGGTCTTCCTGGATCAGGCAATCGAGCAGGCGCAAACCGTACTGCGCGCCGGAGGCGCCGGTCATGGCTAAAGTGATGCGTTCCGGTCCGCTCATGAATGTGCTCCCAAAGCTGCTGCGCTTGCTTATGCTGCGTTGAAACCTTACTCGAAATGCTCACTTGCACCAGCAAGCTCCGCTGTCTCGCAAGGTTTCGCCTTGCCTAAGCTTCGCTCGCGACGCTTTGAGAACAAATTCACCCGGTGCCCGCCACATCGGCAACCCGGCGCGTGGAAATGCCTGCGGCGATTTCCACCCCACCTACGGTCCTCGTAGGGTGGAAAACCGCGAAGCGTTTTCCACCGTTACATGGCGTTGGCGCTTCGGCCGTAACCTGACGCGTGGAAAAGCCTTCGGCGTTTTCCACCCTACGCCAACGCCGCGGCCAGCTTGTTGTGCAGCCCACCGAAACCACCGTTGCTCATCACCACCACCTGGGTGCCCGGCGTGGCGGCGGCCTTGACCTTGGCGATGATCGCTTCCAGCGAATCGCAGACCGTGGTCGGCACCGGCGAGCCGGCGACGGTCGCGGCCAGGTCCCAGCCGAGGTTGGCCGGTGCGTACCAGATCGCCTGATCGGCCAGCGCCACCGACTCGGCCAGGCCCTCGCGGTGCGCGCCGAGCTTCATCGAGTTCGAACGCGGCTCGACCACGGCGATGATCGGCGTATCGCCGACGCGCTTGCGCAGGCCGTCCAGAGTGGTGGCGATGGCGGTCGGGTGATGGGCGAAGTCGTCATAGATGGTCACGCCATTGACCTCGGCGACCTTCTCCATGCGCCGCTTGACGCTACGGAATTCGCTGAGCGCCTCGGCACCCTGCTTCGGCAGTACGCCGACATGCCGTGCCGCCGCCAACGTCGCCAGCGCATTGTTGACGTTGTGTTGGCCGGTCAGCTCCCAGTCGACGACGCCCTGCACCTCCCCGTCGAAGATCACTTCGAAGCGCGAGCCGTCGGCGCTGAGGAGCTTCGCCTGCCACTGGCCGCCGTTGCCGGTGGTCTGCACCGGTGTCCAGCAGCCCATGCCGATGACGCGCTTGAGCGCCGTTTCCGACTCGGGATGGATGATCAGCCCTTCGCCCGGCACGGTGCGCACCAGGTGATGGAACTGCCGCTCGATGGCGCCGAGATCGGGGAAGATATCCGCGTGATCGAACTCCAGATTGTTCAGGATTGCGGTGCGCGGACGGTAATGGACGAACTTGCTGCGCTTGTCGAAGAAAGCGCTGTCGTATTCGTCGGCCTCCACAACAAAGAACGGCGTACCGCCCAGACGCGCGGAGATGCCGAAGTTCTGCGGCACGCCACCGATGAGAAAGCCCGGGCTCATGCCGGCATGTTCCAGCACCCAGGCCAGCATGCTGCTGGTGGTGGTCTTGCCATGGGTACCGGCCGCCGCCAGCACCCAGCGCCCCTGCAGCACGTGATCGGCCAGCCATTGCGGGCCGGAGACGTAGGGCAGGCCCTTGTTCAGCACGTATTCGACTGCCGGGTTGCCACGCGACATGGCGTTGCCCACCACCACCAGATCGGGTGCCGGTTCCAGATGCGCCGGCTCGTAGCCCTGCATCAGTTCGATGCCCTGCGCCTCGAGTTGCGTGCTCATCGGCGGATAGACGTTGGCGTCGGAGCCGGTGACGCGATGGCCGAGTTCCTTGGCCAGCACCGCGAGCGAGCCCATGAAGGTGCCGCAGATACCGAGAATATGGATATGCATGGGTGACCTCTGCAATGCCCCGCGCAGCGCCGTCACGGCGCCCCCGCGAAGCCGGGAAATGCGCGGCAGATTAGCACAGCGGCGCCGGGCAATCGGCCCCTGCCGGCGCCCGGAACCACCGCGCAGATCAACTCGTTCGCCGGCTTCGGCAAGCTGATCTACGCTGAAACGACCGCCGTTTCCACGACCGCTACAAGACCCGGAGACACACCATGCGTTACGCCCATCCCGGCACCGAGGGTGCCAAGGTCAATTTCAAATCCCGCTACGGCAACTTCATCAATGGCCAGTTCGTCGAGCCGGTCGGTGGCCAGTACTTCACCAATCTTTCGCCGGTCAACGGCCAGCCCATCGCCGAATTCCCGCGTTCGGACGCCGCCGACATCGAGAAGGCTCTGGACGCCGCCCATGCCGCCGCCGACGCCTGGGGCAAGACCAGCGTGCAGGCGCGCTCGCTGATCCTGTTGCAGATCGCCGACCGTATCGAGCAGAACCTGGAGATGCTCGCCGTCACTGAAACCTGGGACAACGGCAAGGCGGTGCGCGAGACGCTGAACGCCGATATCCCGCTGGCGGCTGACCACTTCCGTTACTTCGCCGGCTGCATCCGCGCCCAGGAAGGCACCGCCGCCGAGATCGACGAACACACCGCGGCCTATCACTTCCACGAGCCGCTGGGCGTGGTCGGGCAGATCATTCCGTGGAACTTCCCGATCCTGATGGCCGCCTGGAAGCTCGCCCCGGCGCTGGCCGCCGGCAACTGCGTGGTGCTCAAACCGGCCGAGCAGACCCCGCTGGGCATCAACGTGCTGCTCGAATGCATCGGCGATCTGCTGCCGCCGGGCGTGCTCAACGTGGTGCACGGCTTTGGCCGTGAGGCCGGCGAGGCACTGGCCTCGAGCAAGCGCATCGCCAAGATCGCCTTCACCGGCTCCACTCCGGTGGGCTCGCACATCATGAAGCGCGCCGCAGAGAGCATCATCCCGAGCACCGTAGAGCTGGGCGGCAAGAGCCCGAACATCTATTTCGAGGACATCATGCAGGCCGAACCGGCCTTCATCGAAAAGGCCGCCGAGGGGCTGGTGCTGGGTTTCTTCAACCAGGGCGAGGTGTGTACCTGCCCGTCGCGCGCGCTGGTGCAGGAATCCATCTACGCGCCGTTCATGGAAGCGGTGATGAAAAAGGTCGCGCAGATCAAGCGTGGCGACCCGCTGGACACCGACACCATGGTCGGCGCCCAGGCCAGCCAGCAGCAGTTCGACAAGATCATGTCCTACCTCGATATCGCTCGCGAGGAAGGCGCCGAGGTGCTCACCGGCGGTGCCGCGGAGAAGCTCGAAGGCTCGCTCGCCACCGGCTATTACATCCAGCCGACCCTGCTCAAGGGCACCAACAAGATGCGCGTGTTCCAGGAGGAGATCTTCGGCCCGGTGATCGGCGTCACCACCTTCAAGGACGAGGCCGAGGCGCTGGCCATTGCCAACGACACCGAGTACGGCCTCGGCGCCGGCGTCTGGACCCGCGACATCAACCGCGCCTACCGCATGGGCCGGGCGATCAAGGCGGGCCGCGTGTGGACCAACTGCTACCACCTCTACCCGGCCCACGCGGCGTTCGGGGGTTACAAGAAGTCCGGCGTTGGTCGCGAGACCCACAAGATGATTCTCGACCACTACCAGCAGACCAAGAACCTCTTGGTGAGCTACGACATCAATCCGCTGGGCTTCTTCTGATCGGCCGGCGCGGGTGGCACCTGCCGCCCGCGCCTTGAACAAGACACCTGCCGGGCCCTGCCGTGGTGCTGAGGGCGCGCAAAAGGTGCGTTTCTGTCGACATCCGCTGACAAAACACCGGCAATCCTGCATTCCGGTGCCGGGGCATGACGCTTGCTAGGGAGAGACTGCCAACCTATCCAAGAGGATTTCCCCATGGCCCTCGAACACAGCCGCTCCGCGCCACCGCAGCATGCGATCGATTTCGAAACCGTTGGCAGTAGCTATTTCCAGGAACGCGAACTGAAGAAAGGCGCCGCCGGCTGGGTGCTGCTGGTCGGCCTTGGCGTCGCCTATGTGATTTCCGGCGACTACGCCGGCTGGAACTTCGGCCTCGCCCAGGGCGGTTGGGGCGGGCTGTTCATCGCCACGCTGCTGATGGCGACCATGTACCTGTGCATGTGTTTCTCGCTGGCCGAGCTGTCCTCGATGGTCCCGACCGCGGGCGGCGGCTATGGTTTTGCCCGCACCGCCTTCGGCCCATTGGGCGGATTCCTCACCGGCACGGCGATCCTCATCGAATACGCCATCGCGCCGGCGGCGATCGCCGTGTTCATCGGCGCCTATTGCGAGTCGCTGTTCGGCATCGGCGGCTGGATGATCTATCTGGCCTTCTACATCGTCTTCATCGGCATCCATATCTTCGGCGTCGGCGAGGCGCTGAAGCTGATGTTCATCATCACCGCCGTCGCCGCCCTTGCCCTGGCGGTGTTCATCGTCGCCATGGTGCCGCACTTCTCGGTGGACAAGCTGCTCGATATCGCGCCGACCACCGCTGCCGGTGCCAGCAACTTCCTGCCCTATGGCTATGTCGGCATCTGGGCGGCGATTCCCTACGCGATCTGGTTCTTCCTCGCCGTGGAAGGCGTGCCGCTGGCCGCCGAGGAAACCAAGAACCCGCAGCGCGACATGCCCCGCGGGCTGATCGGCGCCATGCTGATTCTGGTCGCCTTCGCCGGGCTGATCTTGCTGGTCGGCCCTGGCGGCGCCGGTTCCAGCACCCTGGTGGCATCCGGCAACCCGCTGGTGGAAGCGCTGACCACGGCCTACGGCTCGTCCACCTGGATGAGCGGCTTCGTCAACCTGGTCGGCCTGGCCGGGCTCATCGCCAGCTTCTTCTCGATCATCTTCGCCTACTCGCGGCAGATCTTTGCCCTGTCGCGGGCCGGCTACCTGCCGCGCAACCTATCGCTGACCAACAAGAACAAGGCGCCGGTGCTGGCCCTGGTGATCCCCGGTGTGATCGGCTTCCTGCTCTCGCTGACCGGCCAGGGCGACCTGCTGATCCTCGTCGCGGTGTTCGGCGCGACCATCTCCTACGTGTTGATGATGGCTTCGCACATCGTGCTGCGCCTGCGCCGGCCGGATCTGCATCGCCCGTACCGGACACCCGGCGGCATCGTCACCTCGGGCGTGGCGCTGGTACTGGCCTGCATCGCGGTCATCGCGGGCTTCCTGGTCGATCCGCGGGTGGTGATCGGCGCCGCGATCATCTACGGGATCTTCATCGCCTATTTCGCGATCTACAGTCGGCACCACCTGGTGGCCGGCACGCCGGAGGAAGAGTTCGCGGCGATCGAGCAGGCCGAGGCGACACTCAAGTAGGGAGAGCAGCCATGACGTACTCGCACAGCGTGGGCGGCACCACCTGGCGCTTCGACGATCTGCGCGAGGTGATGGCCAAGGCCAGCCCGGCGCGCTCCGGCGACCTGCTCGCCGGGGTCGCGGCGGGCAGCGACGCCGAGCGAGTGGCGGCGCAGATGTGCCTGGCCGATGTGCCGCTCAGGCGTTTTCTCGAAGAAGCACTGATCCCGTACGAAAGCGATGAAGTCACCCGGCTGATCATCGACAGTCATGACGCCGCCGCCTTCGCGCCGATCAGCCACCTGACCGTGGGCGATTTCCGCAACTGGCTGCTCGGCGAGGAGGCGGACGAGTCGTCGCTGAAAGCCCTCGCACCGGGGCTGACGCCGGAGATGGTCGCCGCGGTGTCGAAGATCATGCGCGTGCAGGACCTGATCCTCGTCGCGCAGAAGGTCCGCGTCGTCACCCGCTTTCGCAACAGCATCGGCCTGGCCGGACGCATGTCCACCCGGCTGCAGCCGAACCATCCCACCGACGACGGCGCCGGCATCGCCGCGAGCATTCTCGACGGCCTGCTCTACGGCAACGGCGACGCGGTGATCGGCATCAACCCGGCCACCGACAGCACCGCCGGCATCTGCGAGCTGCTGAAGATGCTCGACGCGGTGATCAGCCGCTACGGGATCCCGACCCAGGGTTGCATCCTCACCCATGTCACCACCTCCATCGAGGCGATCAACCGCGGCGCGCCGCTGGACCTGGTGTTCCAGTCCATCGCCGGCACCGAGGCGGCCAACGCCAGCTTCGGCATCAACCTGGCAACGCTGCAGGAAGGCTACGAGGCCGGCCTGTCGCAGAAGCGCGGCACCCTCGGCGACAACCTCATGTATTTCGAGACCGGCCAGGGCAGCGCGCTCTCGGCCAACGCCCATCACGGCGTCGATCAGCAGACCTGCGAAGCCCGCGCCTACGCCGTCGCACGCCGCTACAAGCCGCTGCTGGTGAACACCGTGGTCGGCTTCATCGGCCCGGAATACCTCTACAACGGCAAGCAGATCATCCGCGCCGGGCTGGAGGACCACTTCTGCGGCAAGCTGCTCGGCGTGCCCATGGGTTGCGACATCTGCTACACCAACCACGCCGAAGCCGACCAGGACGACATGGACATGCTGTTGACCCTGCTCGGCACGGCGGGCATCAACTTCATCATGGGCATCCCGGGCTCGGACGACGTGATGCTCAACTACCAGACCACCTCCTTTCACGACGCCCTCTACGTGCGTCAGGTGCTCGGCCTCAAGCCCGCACCGGAATTCGAGGAGTGGCTGGCGAAGATGCAGATCCTCCGACAGGACGGCAATCACCTGCAGCTCGGCCGGGACCTGCCCGAAGCCTTCCGCCGGGCGCTGGAGCAGCAGGCATGAAGCGCTGCCTCATTCGCCGCCAGCAGCGTGGAAAACGCTGCGCGGTTTTCCACCCTACGCCGAGGCTCTCGCCGCGGCCCGTAGGGTGGAAAACGACCGCAGGTCTTTTCCACGCGTTTTTCCACGCGTTCTCCCGCGCGCTTGTCCACGCGCCTGACCGCCACGCGCCGAGGTAGCCATGCCCGACCGCTCGCCCACCATCGAAAATCCGTGGCAGCACCTGCGCCAGCTGACCCCGGCGCGCATCGCCCTTGGCCGTGCCGGCACCAGTCTGCCGACGGTGGCGCAGCTGGATTTCCAGTTCGCCCATGCCCAGGCGCGCGACGCCGTGCATCTGCCGCTGGACTGCGCCGCGCTGGCCGCCGAACTGGACAAGCACAATCTCGACCATCTGCAACTGCACAGCGCCGCCAGCGACCGCCAGACCTATCTGCAACGCCCAGACCTCGGCCGACGTCTCGACGAAGCCAGCGCCGCCACGCTCGACGCCGAGGCCGGTGACGGCTGTGAACTGGCGCTGGTGATCGCCGATGGCCTCTCGGCCCTGGCCGTTCAGCGCCACGCCGCACCCATGGCCTTGAAGATCGCAGAACAATGCCAGGCCGAAGGCTGGACACTCGGGCCGATCAGCCTGGTCGAACAGGGCCGCGTGGCGGTGGCCGACGAGATCGGCCAGCGCCTCAGGGCGCGCATGGTGGTGATCCTGCTCGGGGAGCGACCGGGCCTCAGCTCGCCGGACAGCCTGGGCCTTTACTTCACCTGGGCACCGCAGGTCGGCCGGCACGATGCGCAGCGCAACTGCATCTCCAACATCCGCCCCGAGGGGCTGAGCTACAACCTGGCCGCGCACCGCCTGCTCTACCTGATGCGCGAAGCCAGCCGCCGACAGCTATCCGGCGTCCAGCTCAAGGACGAAGCCGACGTGCCGGCGCTGGACGGCCAGCCGCGCGCCGGCAACTTCCTGCTCGGCTGAGCCGGCTCAGGCCGGCTGCCAGGGCTCCAGCGTCTGGCTGTAGACCACCGCGCCGTCGATGTCGCGCAGGCTCACGCCCAGCGCACCGCTCTGCGCGTCAATCTCCACCCCGCCGAAGAACTGAAAGCCCGCCCGCGGCGAGCTTGGCCACCGGCGCGGCCTTCTGGAACACCACCTCCGGACCGAAGGTGCCGTCCAGCGGATTCGGCCCGAAGCTGCCGGCGTTCAAGGGTCCTGCGACGAACTCCGGGAACGGCTCGAACGGCTCGATCTCGAACAGCATGCCGGCCAGTGCCAGACGCGGCACCGGAATCTGCATGCGTGCAGGCTTCGGGCCAGCCCCGGCGTCTGCTCCACGGCTGCGGAGGTCGCGCTTGCCGCGGGTGAGCGCCGCGCTTATGGTGAGCGCCCCGCCCCGCTGGAAGCCTCGGCATGTGGTCCTTTCGCGCCTGGCAGCGCAAACGCATCCTCGCCCGCAACCCGGTCGATGCCGACCTGTGGCAGCGGGTGCTCGACAGCCTGCCGATTCTCGACGGTCTGAGCGACGGGGAACTCGACCGGCTGCGCGAGCGCGCCGTGCTGTTCCTGCACGACAAGCGCCTCACCGCCCTGCCCGGCGTCGAACTGCAGGCCGAGGACCGCCTGCGCCTGGCACTGCAGGCGCAGTTGCCGCTGCTGCACCTGGCCGATCTCGGCTGGTATCACGGCTTCCACGAGATCGTCATCTACCCCGATGACTTCCTCAGCCCGCAAAAACACCGCGATGCCGCCGGCGTCGAGCACGAGTGGGACGCCGAGCACAGCGGCGAAGCCTGGTTGCAGGGTCCGGTGATCCTCGCCTGGCCCGGTGTGCAGCAAAGCGGCGGTTGGGAGGCCTACAACCTGGTGATCCACGAGCTGGCGCACAAGCTGGACATGCTCAATGGCGACGCCAACGGCCTGCCGCCGCTGCATCGGCAGATGCGCATCGATGCCTGGGCCGCGGCCATGCAGGGCGCCTACGACCGGCTCAACGCCGCGCTGGACGCCAACCCGCAAGCCGAGACGCCGATCGACCCCTACGCCGCGGAAAACCCGGCGGAATTCTTCGCGGTGACCAGCGAATACTTCTTCAGCGCACCGGACGTGCTGCAGCACGCCTTTCCTGAGGTCTACGCGCAGCTCGCCGCGTTCTACCGGCAAGACCCGCTGGCACGGCTGCAACGGCTGCAACGGCTGCAGGCCGAGCATCCGGCCTATCGGGAACCCACCTGAATTGGGCGCGTCGAAGCCGGCGTGCATTGCCCGGCGCAATGCGCCTATAATCGCGCCCACTTTTTTACGCCCCCAGGCCGCGCTGGCCGATCACGGAGCCTTTCCTTCATGAGCTACAGCAAAGTCCCGGCCGGCAAAGACCTGCCGAACGACATCTACGTCGCCATCGAGATCCCGGCCAACCACGCGCCGATCAAGTACGAGATCGATCACGACACCGACTGCCTGTTCGTCGACCGCTTCATGGCCACCCCGATGTTCTACCCGGCCAACTACGGGTTCATCCCGCACACCCTGGCCGACGACGGCGACCCCCTCGACGTGCTGGTCGTGACCCCCTATCCGGTCGCCCCGGGTTCGGTCATCCGCTGCCGTCCGGTCGGCGTGCTGAACATGACCGACGAAGCCGGCGGCGACGCCAAGCTGATCGCCGTCCCGCACGACAAGCTGACTCAGCTGTACAAGGACGTTAAGGAATACACCGACCTGCCGCCGCTGCTGATCGAGCAGATCAAGCATTTCTTCGAGAACTACAAGGATCTCGAGAAGGGCAAGTGGGTCAAGGTCGAAGGCTGGGAAGGCGCCGACGCCGCCCGCGCCGCGATCAACAAGGCGGTTGCGGCTTACCAGAAGTAAGCCAACGCCACCCCGTAAAAGCCGGCCACAAGCCGGCTTTTTTATTGCCTGCCTTTCACGCCCCCGCCCTTCGTCCCGATCCTTCCGCCCCCTTCGAACCGCCATGGGCAGCTACGCTCTGATCAGGCAGTGCCGTCACCAGCGGCTGCTCCGATCACCAAGGGAGGATCGATCATCGCGTTGACGCCGTTATGCCTCGCCCTGCGCCATACCGAAGCCTTGCGCGCCACGGCAGGCCCGCTGCCGCCCGCCACCTGCGGAGCGATACATGGATAGCCAGGCCGAGGTCATCGACTTTCTTTCCCGCCCGGCCAGCTATGGCGAGCCGGACGGTGTCGTCGAGCGCATCGACACCCACGGGTCGGTGATCTTTCTGCATGGCCGCCGGGCCTACAAGCTCAAGCGTGCGGTGGCCTATGCGGCGCTGGACTTTCGCAGCCGCGAGAGCCGCGAGCGGGCCTGTCGCGCCGAACTGGTGGTGAATCGCCGCACTGCGCCGACGCTGTATCTGGAAGTGCGCTCGATCGACCGCGCCGGCACCGGCGGGCTGGTGTTCGATGGTGGCGGTGAGCACGCGCTGGACTGGGTGGTGGTAATGCGCCGCTTCCCGCAGGACGCCCTGTTCGAACGCCTCGCCAGCAGCGGCAACCTCAACGTCGACCTAGCTGAGCGCCTGGGCGACGAGATCGCGCGCTTTCATGCTGCCGCCGAGGTCACGCCGACCTTTGGCGGCGCGCAGGGCATCGCCGAAGTCATCGCCGAAAACCACCGCGAACTGCGCCGCTACCCGGCGCTGCTCGAGGCCGAGGCCGTCGAACGCCTGCACCGTGGCGCGCTCGACGCGCTCGAACAGCTCGCCCCGCTGCTCGAACGACGCCGCCTCGCTGGCTGCGTGCGGCGTTGCCATGGCGACCTACGCCTGGCCAACATCTGCCTGCTCGACGGCCAGCCGACGCTGTTCGACGGCATCGAGTTCAGCGAGCGGCTGGCCTGCATCGATGTGCTATTCGATCTCGCCTTCGTCCTCATGGACCTCGATCACCACGGCCTCGCCGTCCTCGGTGAACACCTGCTGCGCCGCTACCTGCGCCACGGCGAAGTGCCGGATGACGTCCGTCCGCTACCCTTGTTCCTGTCGCTGCGCGCGGCCACCCGCTCGTTTACCCAGGCCTGCAGCGCCGGCCGCCAGCCCAACGCGCAACTCGCCGCGGACAAGGCGCGTCGCGCCCAGGCGCTGTTGCGGCAGGCCGAGCACTACCTGGAACGGCTCGGCGCACCAACCGACCTGGCCATCGCCCAAACGACCGTCGACCACAGGAGCCGCCCATGATCCCATCGACTCCCCTGCTGTTCGCCCTGCACGGCAGCGAGGATTACGCCAGCCGCGTCGCCAACCGCCTCGGCCTGCCCCTGGCCGCGCTGGAGGAGCGCGACTTCGAGGACGGCGAGCACAAGAGCCGCCCGCTGGAGCCGGTGCTCGGCCGCCAGGTGGTGGTATTCCACTCGCTCCATGGCGAGGTCGAACGTAGCGTCAACGACAAGCTCTGCCGCCTGCTGTTCTTTTGCGGAGCACTCAGGGATGCCGGTGCCGCGCGCGTGCATGTGGTCGCGCCGTACCTGTGCTACGCCCGCAAGGAGCGCCGTACCCAATACCAGGACCCGATCATCAGCCGCTATGTTGCGGCGCTGCTGGAAGCTTCCGGAGTCGCGCGGCTGAGCGTCATCGACGTGCACAACCCGGCCGCATTCGACAACGCCTTTCGCATCCCGACCCGCCACCTCGAAGGCGCCGAGCTGTTCGCCGAGCGCTTCGCCGACCTGCCAGCCGACACCAGGGTCGTGGCGGTCTCGCCCGATGCCGGCGGCGCCAAGCGCGCCGAGCGCTTTCGCCAGGCCCTCGAACGCCGCCTCGGGCGACCGGTCGGCAGCGCTTTCATGGAAAAGTACCGGGCCAACGACGTGGTCACCGGCGGCCTCCTGGTCGGTGAGGTGAAGGGCGCGGTCGCGGTCGTCCTCGATGACCTGATCAGCACCGGCGGCACCCTGCTGCGCGCCGGCCAGGCCTGTCAGGCTGCGGGGGCGACGCGCCTGTTCGCCGCCGCCACCCACGGCCTGTTCACCGGCGGCAGCGCCTTGCTGGACAGCCCCCTGTTCGAGCGCATCCTCATCGGCGACAGCGTGCCGCCGTTCCGCCTCGACCCGGCCCTCTGCGCCCGGCGCCTGGAGATTCTCGACACCACGGCGCTGGTCGCCGCCTCGCTGACCGAGGAATACGGCCTATGAACAGGCTGCAACCGAACTCGGATGACCTGCTGCTGGTAATCGACGTGCAGAACGACTTCTGCTCCGGTGGGGCATTGGCGGTGCCCGCGGCTGACGAAGTGATAGCGCCGATCAACCGCCTGGCCGAGCGTTTCGAGCACATCGTGCTAACCCAGGACTGGCACCCGGCCGACCATCACAGCTTCGCCAGCCAGCACCCCGGCCACCAGCCGTTCGAGACCGTGACGCTCGGCTACGGCAAGCAGACGCTGTGGCCCGAGCACTGCGTCCAGGGCAGCCCTGGCGCCGAGTTTCATCCGCAGCTGGCGCTGACGGCGCGGGCCGAGCTGATCCTGCGCAAGGGCTACCGGCGCAGCATCGATTCCTATTCGGCCTTCTACGAAAACGACCGCAGCACGCCGACCGGGCTCTGCGGCTATCTGCGCGAACGCGGTATCCGCCGGCTGTTCCTCGCCGGCCTGGCGACCGACTACTGCGTCCTGTATTCGGCGCTCGACGCACGCCGGGCGGGCTTTCAAACGGTGTTGCTGGCCGAGGCCTGCCGCGGCCTGGACATCGAGGGCTCGGTGGCCAAGGCGCTGGCGGCAATGCGCGCGGCCGGCGTCGAGGTGCTCGAGCGCGCTTAGCGAGCGCCGACCAGCGCGGGCTCAGAGACCCGCGCTGAAGCGGTCCGCCTCGGCGGCCAGCGCACGGATGGACGCGCTGATCCGCACCGCGTAGGGCGGTGCCGGGTCGAGCCCGCGCAACGCCGGCGGCAGGCTCGCCAACTGCGCGCGGGTGTAGCGGCGCACCTCGTCGAGGCTCGGCGAGGGCCGCAGGCGCTGCCCCTGATGCATCACCTGTGCGAGCAGCGGCACGCCGTCGGCAACCTCGGCGTCGAGCGCGAGCGTGTCGCCCTGGCAGCAGCCGGCCTCGTCGTAGCGTCGATAGACCTGCTTGCGTCCAGGCCAGGTTGCCTTGCCTTCGGAGCGCTTGCGGCACGGCCGTCCGGCGTATTCCTGCAATTTGTAGGCGCAATCGAGCGCCGGCGCATCGCTGGACGTATCCAGCCGCGTACCTACGCCAAAGCCGTCGATCGGCGCCCCCTGGGCCAGCAGGTCACGGATCAGGTATTCGTCCACGCTGCCACTGGCGAACAGGGTCACCCGGCCCAGCCCGCCGGCATCGAGAATCGCCCGCACCCGCCGCGCGTGCGCGCCGAGATCGCCGGAGTCGAGCCGCACGCCATGCACCGCGAGACCACGCGCCGCCAGCTGCGGAGCCAGTTCGACCACCCTGGCGGCGCCAGCCTCGGTGTCATAGGTGTCGATCAGCAAGACCACCGACTGCGGCAGGCTCTCGGCGAAATGGGCGAAGGCTTCGCGCTCGTCGGCGTGCGCCTGGACGAACGAGTGCGCCATGGTGCCGGCCAACGGAATGCCGAACTGGGCTCCCGCCAGGACCGTGGCGGTCGCCGAGAACCCGGCCAGATAGGACGCCCGCGCGGCAAACAGCCCGGCCTCGGCGCCGTGCGACCGGCGCAGGCCGAAGTCCACCAGGCGCTTGCCCGGCGCCTGCAGCACGATGCGCGCAGCCTTGCTGGCGACCAGCGTCTGGAAATGCAGCAGGTTGATCAGCCGCGACTCGACCAGCTGGGCCTCCGGCAGCGGCGCGGTGACCCGCAGGATCGGCTCGTCGGCGAAGAAGGGCGTGCCCTCGGGCATCGCATGCACGTCGCCGGTGAATCGCAGCGCGGCCAGGTAGTCGAGAAAGGCTGGCTTGAACATCCGCTGGGTGGCCAGCCAGGCCAGCTCCGCGGGGCTGAAGCGCAGCTGCTCGAGGTAGTCGAGCGCCTGCTCCAGCCCCGCGGCCAGATAGAAGTGGCGACAGGCCGGCAGCTCTCGAGCGAAGAACTCGAACACCGCGGTCTCGGTCATGCCGCGCTCGAAGTACCCCTGCAGCATGGTCAGCTGGTAGAGGTCGGTAAGCAGCACGCCGGGGGCGGCGAGTCGCGGGGGCTTGGCGGTCATCGGCGGCTCCGTCTCGCCGTAGCGGCGAGCTGATATCGATCAAACTCTAGCTCCACGCCAGCGCCAAAGATGGCGGCAAACGGACCATGAGGCAGCGGCCATGCCCGACCTGCGGCTTTTTCTCGGCGGCGACCTGATGCCGGCCCGCGGCATCGACCAGATCCTGCCGCACCCCGGCGACCCGCGGCTGTATGAAAGCTGGGTGAGCGATGCGAACGACTATGTTGCCCTGGCCGAGCGGCGCAACGGGCCGATCGCCCGGCCGCAGGACTACCGCCAGGTCTGGGGCGTGGTGCCCGAAGTGCTGGCACATCAGCGGCCGCATGTCGGCCTGGTCAATCTGGAAACGGCCATCACCAGCCGCGGCCAGCCCGCGCCCAAGGGCATCAACTACCGCATGCACCCGGCCAACCTGGCGCTGCTCGCGGCGGTGCGCCTCGATTGCTGCAGCCTGGCCAACAACCATGTGCTCGACTGGGGCGAGGCCGGGCTGTCCGACACCCTTGCCGCGCTCGATCGCCTGGGCATCCGTCATTGCGGCGCCGGGTTCGACCGCGCCGGCGCGGCGGCCCCGGCGATCCTGCCGGTGGCCAGCGGCGGGCGGTTGCTGGCATTCGCCTATGCCACCCCCGAGTGCGGCGTGCCGGCGGAATGGGCCGCCGGCGAGCGCAGCGCCGGCATCGCGCGGCTCGACGAGCTGTCGCCGCGCAGCCTGGCACGAGTCGCCGGGCACATCCGGGCGCTGAAGCAGCCAGGCGATCGTGTGCTGGTGTCGCTGCACTGGGGCGGCAACTGGGACTTCGGCGTGGCACCGGCGCAGGTCCGCTTCGCCCATGGGCTGATCGACGAGGCCGGCGTCGACCTCATCCACGGTCACTCGTCGCACCACGTCAAAGCCCTGGAGGTCTACCGCGGCCGCCTGATCCTCTACGGCTGCGGCGGCCTGCTGGACGACTACGAAGGCATCGACGGCTACGACAGCTACCGCAGCGATCTGGGCCTGCTCTATTTTCCGACGCTCGGCAGCGACGGGCGCCTGCATGCCCTGAGCCTGTATCCGACGCGCCAGCGCCAGTTCAGCATCCAGGCCGCCGAAGGCGAGGACCAGGCGTGGCTGCGGGCCACGCTCGAGCGCGAATACGCGCCGTTCGGCTGCAGCCTGAGCCCTTCGGCTGGGGGCGGATGGCAGCTGGCCTGGCCCGACGCGGGCAGCTGAACCCGCCATCAGCCCGGCAGCGGCGGCTCGGATGCTGGCGTCTGCGGCTCCGGTAGCTCGGTCAGTGTCGCCTCCGTCAGCAACAGCACGCTGGCCACCGACACCGCGTTTTCCAGCGCCACCCGCACGACTTTGGTCGGGTCGATGATCCCCGCTTCGTACAGGTCCACGTAGCGGTTGGCCGCGGCGTCGAAGCCGACGGTGCCGGGCTCGGCCAGCATGCGCGCCACCACCACGCCGGCGTCCACCGCGGAGTTCTCGGCGATGGTGCGGGCCGGCGCCTCCAGCGCGCGACGCAGGATCTGCACACCGGTGCGCGCGTCGCCCTGATGCCGCGGCTCTTCCTCGGCCAGCGCCTGGACCGCGCGCAGCAGCGCCAGCCCGCCACCCGGCACGATGCCTTCGGCGATCGCCGCCTTGGTCGCAGCGATCGCATCGTCGAGGGCGTCCTTGCGCGTCTTCATCTCCGCTTCGGTGGGCGCGCCGACACGGATCACCGCGACGCCGCCGGCGAGTTTGGCCAGGCGCTCCTGCAGCTTTTCCCGGTCGTAGTCGCTGCCGGTCTTGTCCAACTGCACGCGGATCTGCTGCAGGCGCGCCTCGAGCGCCTCGCGCGTGCCCGCACCGCCGATCAGCGTGGTGCTGTCGCGGTCGACCACCACGCGCCGCGCACGGCCGAGCTGGGCCAGCTCGACCTGCTCGAGCGACAGGCCGGGCTCGGGCGAGATCACCTGGGCGCCGGTGAGCACGGCGATGTCCTGCAGCAGCTCCTTGCGTCGCTCGCCGAAGCCCGGCGCCTTCACCGCCACGGCGCGCAGCACCCCGCGGATCTGGTTGACGATCAGCGTGGCCAGTGCCTCGCCGTCGATATCCTCGGCGATGAACAGCAGCGGCCGGCCACTCTTGGCAATCTGTTCGAGCAGCGGGATCAGGTCCTTGAGCAGGCCGATCTTCTGGTCGCTGAGCAACAGGTAGGCGTCTTCCAGCACCGCCTGCATCTTCTCGGTGTCGGTAACGAAATAGGGCGAGACGTAGCCGCGCTCGAAGCGCATGCCCTCGACCACCTCGACCACCGTTTCGAGGGTCTTCGACTCCTCGACGGTGATGACGCCTTCGCCGCCGACCTTTTCCATGGCGTCGGCGACCAGCTCGCCCATCGCCTCGTCGTTATGCGCCGAGAGCGTCGCCACCTGGGCCTTTTCCTTGCGTGTGCGCACCGGCCGCGACTGCGAGGCGAGCGAAGCGATGGCGACTTTCAGCGCCTGGTCCAGGCCACGCTTGATGTCGATGGCGCTGGCACCGGCGACGACGTTGCGCACGCCATCGGCGAAGATCGCCTGGGCCAGCACCGTAGCCGTGCTGGTGCCGTCGCCGACGGCCTCGCCGGTGCGCTCGGCGGCCTGCCGCAGCATCTGCGCACCGAGGCTTTCCTCGGGGTCTTCCAGCTCGACCTGCTTGGCGATGGTGACGCCGTCGTTGCAGACCATCGGCGGGCCCCATTGCCGCTTGATCAGCACCGACTTGGATTTGGGCCCCAGCGTCACGCGCACGGCGTCGGCCAGCTGGGTGGTGCCGCGCAGCACCTTCTCGCGCGCGGCGCTGCGAAACAGGATCCGGGTGTGTGCCATGTGCTTTCTCCGCAGGCGCGGCGCAACGGCTGACGGCGCCATGAATGGACAGCGGTCAGCCTGCGCGTGCCGCACCGGCGCGCGGTTGATAAATGTCAATCACCGGCCCCCCCGCGCGTCGCACAGGTGGGGGCCGCGTTTCTTCCGCGCCAGGCAATCTTTCCTGCGCCCGGGTTGTCCCACTTCTGTCACCCGCCCTCAGCCGACGAGCCGATGCCCGAATACCTCGCCCCGGTCCCCCGCTGGGAACCGCACGAACGCCCGACCATGCCGGGCTCGCCCGCGATCCTGCTGCACAGCATGCCGGTGCGGCTGGCCTATGCCGGCGTCTCGGTGCTGGTCGGGCTGACCGGCGGGCTCGGCAATGCGCTGGTGCTGGCCAACCTGCCGAGCATCCAGGGCGACCTGGGCCTGACGCCGAGCCAGGGCGCCTGGCTGCCGGCGGCCTACTTCATGGTCAACGCCTCCACCAATCTGCTGCTGATCAAGTTTCGTCAGCAGTACGGCTTGCGCCGCTTCGCCGAGATCGGCCTGGCGCTGTATGCCGCGCTGACTATCGCGCACGTGTTCGTCGAAGGGTTGGCCATGGCGATCTTCGTGCGCGCGGCCAGCGGCCTGGCCGGCGCGACCACCAGCAGCCTGGCGCTGTTCTACATGCTGCAGGCCTTTCGCAGGGCCGACCTGCCGCGCGGGGTGATCGTCGGCTTCGGCGTGACCCAGCTGGCCACGCCGATCGCCTGGCTGTTGTCGCCGGCGCTGCTCGACCTCGATCAGTGGCACCGCCTGTACGTCTTCGAAAGCGGCCTGGCCCTGTGCTCGCTGGCCGCGGTGGTGGTGCTCAAGCTGCCGCTGGGCGAGCGCATCAAGGCCTTCGAGCCGCTGGATTTCGTCACTTTCCTGCTGGTCGCACCGGCGCTGGCACTGCTCGCCGCGGTGCTCGCCCAGGCGCGCCTGCAGTGGTGGACCGAGCAACCCTGGCTGGCCTACGCGCTGATCGCCGCACTGGTCCTGCTGTGCTTCGCGGTGATGATCGAACACCATCGGCGCAACCCACTGCTGCAGACGCGCTGGCTGGGTACTGCCGAGATGCTGCGGTTCGCCTTTGGCGCGCTGGCCCTGCGCTTTCTGCTTTCGGAGCAGAACTACGGCGCGGTCGGCCTGCTGCAGACCCTCGGCATGGGGGCCGAGCAATTGCAGCCGCTGTATGCGGTAATCCTGCTCGGCACGGTCATGGGGATCGCCTTCAGCGCCCTGACCTTCACGCCGAAGACGGCGATCCCGCAGATCCTCCTGGCGATCGTGCTGATCGGCACCGCCGGCTATCTGGACATCGACGCCAGCGACCTGACCCGGCCGCACGACATGTTTCTCAGCCAGGGGCTGGCGGCCTTTGCCGGCGGTCTGTTTCTCGGCCCGCTGGCGATCACCGGAATCGGCAAGGCGCTGCGCAACGGGCCGGGTTACCTGGTCAGCTTTGTCGTGGTGTTCTCGCTCACCCAGTCGCTCGGCGGCCTGGCCGGGCCGGCCGTGCTCGGCAGCTATCAGGTGCTGCGCGAGAAGTTCCATTCGGCCCACCTGACCGAGCAGGTGATCGCCACCGACCCGCAGGTCGCCGCCCGACTGAACCAGGCAGCGGGCGCACAGCGGCCGCGCCAGAGCGATCCGGCGCTGCGCCAGGCGCTGGGTGCCGCGGCGCTCGATCGTGAGGTCACCCGCGAAGCCAACGTGCTGGCATTCATCGATGTGTTCCGGCTGGTGGTGCTGCTGGCCATCGGCGTGCTGGCCTGGTCGCTGTTCCACGCGGTGCGCAACGCCCGCCTCGACCGCAAGCGTGCCAGCCCATGAGCCAGGATCAGCAGCCGCAAACCGAACCGCGCGCGCCGGCCGAGGCGTCGGCCGCCGCCACCGATGCCGGCGCCCAGCCGGTCGAGCCGCCAAAGACGATCCGCCCGAGCCTGCGCTCGGTGCTGCTGATGGCGCTGGTCGCGCTGCTCGGCATCTTCGCCATCCTCTACGCCTGGCAACTGTGGCCGTTCACCAGCGCCGTCGCCATCACCGAGAACGCCTACGTGCGAGGGCAGATCACCGTGCTGGCGCCCCAGGTCGCCGGTTACGTCGTCGAGGTGGCCGTGCAGGACTTCGAGCGCGTCGAGAAAG
The DNA here is from genome assembly GCF_000818015.1 of Stutzerimonas balearica DSM 6083. Lineage (NCBI taxonomy): Bacteria > Pseudomonadati > Pseudomonadota > Gammaproteobacteria > Pseudomonadales > Pseudomonadaceae > Stutzerimonas > Stutzerimonas balearica. Next base: position 711,859 of record NZ_CP007511.1, on the reverse strand, counting down.
GCCAGGTACTGGTGCGCATCGATGACCGGCAGTATCGCCAGCGCGTCGAGCAGCGCCGGGCCGAACTGGCGGCGCGGCGCTTCGAGCTGGAAAACCTCGAGCAAACGCTGGCCGCCAACCGGGCCACGCTGCAGGCCCGACGCGCCGAGCTTTTCGCCGCGCAGGCCGAGCGGGACCGTGCGCGCGCCGACGAGCGCCGGGTCAGCGAGTTGGCCGAGCGCGGCTCGGTCTCGATCCGCGAGCGCGACCAGATCCGCGCCACCGCACGCGCCGCCGCGGCCAACGTGCACAAGGCCGAGGCCGCCATCGAGATCGCCGAGCAGACGCTCAAGGCCAGCGAGGTATCGCGCGGCGGCCTGCAGGCGCAGATCGCGATCGCCGAAGCCGCCCTGAGCCAGGCGCTGATCGACCTCGACAACACCGTGATAACCGCGCCCCGCGACGGCCAGGTCAGCGAACTCGGCGTGCGCCTGGGCCAGTACGTCTCCGCCGGCACTCAGCTGCTCTACCTCGTGCCCGAGCAACTCTGGATCATCGCCAACTACAAGGAGACGCAGACCTTTCGCATGCGCCCCGGGCAGCCGGTCAGCATCGCCGTCGATGCGCTCGACGGCGCCCGGCTGAGCGGTCGGGTCGAACGCCTGGCGCCGGCCACCGGCTCGGAGTTCAGCCTGCTGCGCCCGGACAACGCCACCGGCAACTTCACCAAGGTGGTCCAGCGGGTGCCGGTTCGGATCAGCATCGACCCCGACCAGCCGCTGGCCGCACGCCTGCGCCCGGGCCTGTCGGTGATCACTTACGTCGATACCGACGCGGCCGCCGCGCCATGACTCGCCGGCTGACCCTGTTGCGCTGGACGGCGGGCCTGGCGCTGGTGGCGCTGATCGGCTGCGCACCGACACCGCGCCCCGTGCCGCCGCAAGCACAGATCGATCCGCCGGCCGCCTGGCGCGCCGACACCCCAGACCGCTCGTCGGCGCCGGCTGACGGCTGGAGCCGCTATGGTGACCCGCGGCTGAGCGCCCTGATCGCGCAGGCCCTGGCGCACAACAGCGACGTGCTACGCGCTGCCGCCCGCGTCGAGCAGGCCCGCGAGCGGATTCGCCTGGCCGACGCCGGCTTGCTGCCGACGCTGGACGCGGCGCTCTCGGTCGGCCGTTCGCGGCAGCTCGGCGCACTCGGCGTCAACCGTAGCCTGGCCGTGCAACCGAGCCTCGAGGTCGCTTACGAAGTCGATCTCTGGGGCCGCCTGCGCCGCTTGCAGCGCAGCGCGCGCCTGCAGTACCAGGCCAGTGAGAGTGAGCGCGCCGCGGTTCGCCTGGCGGTTGCCAGCACGACCGCACGGGCTTATGTGCGGCTGCTGTCGCTCGACGAGCAGCACGCGGTCACCGGCGCCACGGTCGCCGCACGCCGCGAGGCGCTGCGCGTGGCCGAGGACCGCGCTGCGCTCGGCTATACCTCGCAGCTGGAGGTCAGCCAGGCGCTGGCCGAATACGAGGCGGCGGCCGAGTTGCTGCCGCAGCTGGAGCAGGCCATTCGCGAGCAGGAGCACGCCCTGCGCCTGCTGACCGGGCGCTTGCCGGGGCCGGTGGAACGTGGCGCGACCCTGGCGCAACTGCAACGCCCGCGTATTTCCGCGGGGCTGCCGTCCGAGCTGCTCAGGCGTCGCCCGGACCTGCGCCAGGCCGAACACCTGCTGGCCGCCAGCGACCAGAACCTCCAGGCGCAACGCGACCTGTTCCTGCCGCAGGTCCGCCTGTCGGCCAGCCTCGGCAGGCTGTTCGTCGACAGCCTCGATTACGACCCGGTAAGGGTCTGGAGCCTGGGCGGCAGCGTATTGGCTCCGCTGTTCGCGGGCGGCCGCCTGGAGGCCGGACTGAACATCGCCACGGCGCAGCGCGACGAGGCAGCGTTCGCCTACCGCGGTGCGGTGCTGCAAGCGTTCAGCGAGGTCGAGAACGCGCTCTCGGCCATCGAGCAGCTCGGCCGTCGTCTGGCCCGCATCCAGACGCGCCAGGTGACGCTGGAGCGTTCGCTGCAGATCGCGCAGGACCGTTACCGCAGCGGCTATTCGTCGCACCTGGAGGTGCTCGACGCACAACGCCAGCTGTTCGATGCTCAGCTCACTGCCGTTGCCCTGCGCGAGGCGCTGATCGCCCAGTCGATCAGCCTGTACCAGGCGCTCGGCGGGCCCTGGGACGGGCCTTCCACGGCAGCCAGCGCCAATCCGGGTAGCGCGCGTTCAGCGCAGTGAGTCACAGAACGCCAAATCGAATAACCCTAGACGTTGAAAGGATTCCATCGGCGCCAGACTCCAGCTATGGTGGCAATAGACCACTATGGAGTCACTGGATGACCCGTGCGTTTCCATTGCTTTTGCTGACCCTGTTGCTGGCCCTGGCCGGCTGCGAACCGGCACCCGAAGAAGTGCGCATCGGCAGCAACCGCTGGCTGGGCTACGGCCCGCTGTACCTGGCGGACGAACTCGGCTGGACCGGCCCAAGCCGCATCCGCCTGGTCGAATATCCGAACACCACCGGGGTCATCCGCGGCTTTCGCAACGGCATGCTCGATGGCGCCATGCTGACGCTCGACGAGCTGCTGGTGCTGCAGAGCCAGAACGCCGAAATGGATCTGGAAATCCTCCTGGTCACCAATGTCTCCGCGGGCGCAGACGTGCTTTATGCGCGCCCGCCAATCGGCATGCTGAGCGAGCTCAAGGGCCACCGGATCGGCGTGGAGAACACGGCGCTGGGCGCGTTTTTCCTGTCGCGCATCCTCGACAGCGCCGGCCTGACGATCGCCGACATCGAAGTCGCCAACCTCCAGGTGCACGAACATCTGCAGGCATTTCGCAGCGGCCAGATCGATGCGGTCGTCAGTTTTGCCTCGGAAGGCCCGGCACTGGAGAAGCTCGGCGCGCGGCGGGTGTTCGACAGTCGCCTGCTGCCCGACGAGATCGTCGACGTGCTGGTCGTCGACCGGCGCCGGGTCAATGCGCAGGAGCGCAAGCGCCTCGCGGCGCTGTGGTACGACGCCCTGCGCGCCTGGCAGGAGAACCCGGCGCAGACCAATCCGCGCCTGGAACGCCGCCTCGGCCTGACGCCCGAGGCGCTGCAGGTGACCCTCGGCGGGCTGGTGCTTGGCGATCCGGCGCTGAACCGCCAGTGGCACGAACAGGGCCGCCTGCGCAGCGGCGTGACGCGTCTGGCCAGCTACCTCTCCGGCCGTCAGCTACTGGGCAAGGCCAGCCGCCCCGATGAACTCTTCGCCGAATGCCAAGGGGGCCGCCACCCATGCTGACCCGTCTGTCGCTGCGCAAATCGCTGCCGCTGGTACTCGGCCTGTTCGGCCTGGCCTTCACCCTGCTGCTCACCGCCTGGCACCTGCCGTGGCGCGCCGATGAGGCGCTGCACAGCTGGCGCAACCACACCCAGCAGCACCTGGCGCTGCTGCAGAGCAGCCTGAGCGATCACCGGCGCTACGGCCGCATCGCCGAGATGGAGACCGAGCTGGCCGACCTGGCAAGCCTGGAAGGGGTGCGCTGGGCAATGGTCGTCGACCAGCAGCTACGCGTGATCGCCACCACCCGCCTGGGCCAGAGCCCGGAAGAGCTGGTTGCCGTCGACGCGGGCGAGCTGGCCGAGCGTATCGCCGACGGGCGCTCGAGCTGGATCGGTACGGACGGCTCGGAACAGCTGGCGGTGTATCCGCTCGATCGCGTCGCCGTTGATGGCCGGCCACTGCGCGAGGCGCTGCTGGTGGATTTCGACGTGCGCCCGATCCTCTGGCAGACCGAGCGGGATGCCTGGCTGTATCTGGCCCAGACGCTGACCCTGCTGATCATGCTCGGTCTGCTGCTGCAGGCCCTCTACCAGTGGCTGATCACCAACCGCCTGGCGCGCATCGATCGGGCCGCACGCGCCTTCACGCTGGACCAGCAACCGCAGCCGCCGGCAGTCACCGGCAGCGACGAGATCGGCCACCTGGCGGCGACCTTCAGCCGCATGATGCTGCAGTTGCACAACCGACAGAACGACCTGCGCCAGAGCGAGCAGCTAATGCGCGAGCTGATCGACAACGCCCCGATCGGCATGCTGGTCGTCGACGACCAGCTGCGCGTGCAACAGGCCAACCCCGCAGCCGCCCGGCTGTTCGGTTGCCCGCCGGAGGACCTGCTCGGCCAGCGCCCGGAGGATCGTCTGTTCGATGCCGACGCCAGCGAGCGCCTGCTCCGCCTGCCAGCCAACACTCCGCTGCAGATGACCGGCCGCCGTGGCGACGCGCAGATTCCACTGGAGATCACCTGTACGCCGTTCGAACGCCACGGCGCGCGGCTCAACCTGGTGCTGCTGCGCGACATCGGCGACCGTCTGCGTGCCGAACAGCGGCTGCGCTTTCTCGCCCACTTCGACCCGCTGACGCATCTGGCCAATCGCCACAACGTGGTCCAGACGCTCGAACAGATGCTTGCCGCGCGCACCCCGCTGAGCCTGCTGTTTCTCGATCTCGACCATTTCAAGCGCATCAACGACGCACTCGGCCACGAGACCGGCGACCGCCTGCTCGCCTATGTCGCCGATCGGCTGCGCAGCCTGGTGACCGGCAAGGCATTGCTGGCGCGCACCGGCGGCGACGAGTTCATGGTGCTGCTCGAAGGCAGCCCGCGCGAACAGGCGCAGGACGTCGCCAACCGCATCCTCGATGGCTTCCGTGCGCCGATCCAGGTCGGCAAGTACGAATGCTTCGTCAGCCCGAGCATCGGCATCACCAGCAGCGACGGACGAGGCACGGCGGTCGATCTGCTCAAGCAGGTCGACCTCGCGCTGTATGCGGCCAAGGCCGCAGGGCGCAACTGCACGGCGCTCTACAGTGCCGAGCTGAGCGCCGAGGCCGACCGGCGCCGCCAGCTGGAACAAGCGCTGCGACGCGCGCTCGATCGCGACGAGTTCGTGCTGCACTACCAGCCACAGGTCGACAGCCAGGGCCAGCCCCGCGTCATGGAAGCGCTGCTGCGCTGGAATTCGCCGGACCGCGGCCTGGTCCCGCCGGGCGAATTCATTCCGGTGCTCGAAGACAGCGGGATGATCATCGAAGCGACGCGCTGGGTGTTCCGCCAGGCCTGTCGCCAGGCACGCCAGTGGGCCGAAGGCGGCAACCGGGTCAGCATCGCGATCAACCTCTCGCCGCTGGACTTCCGCCAGGCCGACCTGGCCGGCAGCCTGCTCGCCATTCTCGAGGAGGAAGGCACCGACCCGCGCCTGCTCGAGCTGGAGATCACCGAGAGCGCGCTGCTCGAAGCCGACGACCACGTGCAGCAGACCCTGGCCCGCCTGAAGGCCGCCGGCATGCCGCTGTTCCTCGATGACTTCGGCACCGGCTATGCGTCGCTCACCTACCTGCAGCGCTTTCCCTTCGACGGCATCAAGATCGACCGCGGCTTCGTCGCCGGGCTGCCCGATAGCGAGCACTCGGTGGCGCTGGTTCGCGGCATCCTGACCATGGCCACCCACCTTGGCCTGCAGGTGGTCGCCGAAGGGGTCGAGAACGAGCGCCAGGCTGCCTTCCTGCGCCTGAACAACTGCCAGAGCCTGCAGGGCTACTACTATTCGCGCCCGCTGCCGGCCGAGCAGTGCCAGCTCGACTACAAGCCGCGCACACCGACCACCCTGCCGCTACCCCTGGATGGCTGAGCGACTGCCCGGCGCTGGCGCAAACCCGCCGGGCTGACTAACCTGCGGCCTTTTGCCACCGGGGCCGACCATGCCATTGCCCGACATCCTCCTGCTGCTCTGTGCCGGTTTCGCGGCCGGCGGCATGAACGCCCTCGCCGGCGGCGGGACCTTCTTTTCCTTTCCCGCCCTGCTGGCGACCGGCCTGCCGCCGGTGACCGCCAACGCCACCAACGCGGTGGCGCTGTGGCCGGCCAGCCTGGCCGCCGCCTGGGCGGCCCGTAGCAGCCTGCGCGCGCTGGGCCGCTATCTCGTGCCGCTGTTGCTGGCCGGGCTGGCCGGTGGGCTGCTCGGTGGCCTGCTGCTGCTCGCCGGCGGCGACGCCGTGTTCAGCCTGCTGATCCCCTGGCTGCTGTTGCTCGCCACTGCCCTGTTCGCCTCGAGCCCCTGGCTGAGCCGCTGGCTGGCAGCCCGACGACCGACGCAAGCCGAGGTGCCGGCGCATTCGGCCGGTTCGCTGGGCGCTCACGGCCTGGTCGCCATCTACGGCGGCTACTTCGGCGCGGGCATGGGCATCCTGCAACTGGCGGCGTTTTCCATCGAAGGCCATGCGCTGGTTCGCGCCAACGCGCTGAAGAACCTGATCTCCGCCGTGATCTACAGCGTCGCCAGCCTGACCTTTATCGCCGCCGGGCGCGTCAGCTGGGCCGAACTGGTGGTCGTACTGGCCGGCGCCACGGCCGGTGGCTATGCCGGCGGCGCGCTCAGCCAGCGGCTGCCGACACGCTGGCTCAGGGCCCTGGTGATCCTCGTTGGCAGCGGCATGACGCTCTACTACTTCGCGCGCACCTACCTCGGCTGAACCGGTAGCTGCGCCGGGCGCTTCTTTGTTAATGTCGCGGCCGATTCCGCTCGTCCCCGCACAGGTCCCGCCATGGCCCGCAAGAAAGCCGCCCTCGATTTCGAACAATCCCTCGCCGAACTGCAGCAGCTGGTCGAGCGCCTGGAGAGCGGCGAACTGTCGCTGGAGGATTCGCTGACCTGCTTCGAGCAGGGCATCGGCCTGACGCGCGAATGCCAGGCGGCACTCAACCAGGCCGAGCAGAAGGTGCAGATCCTCCTCGAGCGCGACGGCAAGCTCGAACCGGCGCCATTCCAGACGGACGAAGACGCATGATCCAGGGCTACCAGCAGGTCTGCCAGAAGCGCGTCGACGGCTGTCTCGAAGCGCTGTTCAGCGCGCCGCTGCCCCAGCTCGAGCGGCTCTACCAGGCGATGCGCTACAGCGTGATGAACGGCGGCAAGCGCGTTCGCCCGCTGCTCGCCTATGCCGCCTGCGAAGCACTCGGCGGCGACAAGGCGCAGGCCGATGGCGCCGCCTGTGCGGTCGAACTGATTCACGCCTATTCGCTGGTTCACGACGATTTGCCGGCGATGGACGACGACGACCTGCGACGCGGCCAGCCGACCACGCACAAGGCCTATGACGAGGCCTGCGCGATCCTTGCCGGCGACGGCCTGCAGAGCCTGGCGTTCGAAGTGCTGGCCAGCCCCTCGCACAACCCGGCCGACGCCGCCCTGCGCCTGGAGATGTTCAGTGTCCTGGCGCGGGCAGCCGGCCCGGCCGGCATGGTCGGTGGCCAGGCGATCGACCTCGGCTCGGTCGGGCACAAGCTCGATCGCGCGGCGCTCGAGCTGATGCACCGGCACAAGACCGGTGCGCTGATCGAGGCCAGCGTGCGGCTCGGCGCCCTGGCCAGCGGCCGTGCGGACGCCACCAGCCTGGCGGCGCTGGAGCAGTACGCGCAGGCCATTGGCCTGGCCTTTCAGGTGCACGACGACATTCTCGACGTGGAAAGCGACACCGCGACCCTCGGCAAGACCCAGGGTGCCGATATCGCGCGCGACAAACCCACCTACCCGGCATTGCTCGGGCTCGACGCGGCGAAAGCCTACGCGCTGGAGCTGCGCGACCTGGCGCTGCATGCGCTGAGCCCGTTCGACGCCAGCGCCGAACCGCTGCGCGCACTCGCCCGTTACATCGTCGCGCGGCGCAACTGAACCACGCGTGCGCGCCGGCCTGTGTCCGCGGTCGGCGCACAGACCGCGCGCCAGAGCGCCTCGGGCGCACGCGCGCGGTGCCGGCGCAGTACGGCCCGACGGCCCGGCCGTTCTTATCGCGCATCCCATCGGTTAAACTGCCGCTCTTTTTTCAGCCAGAACGATATCGTCCCGATGCCCAAGACGTTCCATGAGATCCCTCGGGTCCGCCCTGCGACGCCCGTTCTAGACCGCGCGGCCAATCCCGAGCAACTCCGGCGTCTGGGCGAGACCGAACTCGAGGAGCTGGCCAACGAGCTGCGCCAGGAACTCTTGTTCAGCGTCGGCCAGACCGGCGGCCACTTCGGCGCCGGGCTCGGCGTGATCGAGCTGACCATCGCCCTGCATTACGTCTTCGATACGCCCGACGACCGCTTGGTCTGGGACGTCGGCCATCAGGCCTATCCGCACAAGATCCTCACCGGCCGCCGCGAGCGCATGGCCAGCCTGCGCCAGAAGGACGGCCTGGCCGCCTTCCCGCGACGCTCGGAAAGCGAGTACGACACCTTTGGCGTCGGCCATTCGAGCACCTCGATCAGTGCCGCGCTGGGCATGGCCATCGCCGCACGGCTCAAGGGCGAGCAACGCAAGGCGATCGCCGTGATCGGCGACGGGGCACTGACGGCCGGCATGGCCTTCGAGGCGCTCAACCACGCACCGGAAGTCGGCGCCAACATGCTCGTGGTGCTCAACGACAACGACATGTCGATCTCGCGCAACGTCGGCGGCATGTCCAACTACCTGGCCAAGATCCTCTCCAGCCGCACCTACGCCAGCATGCGCGAGGGCAGCAAGAAGATCCTTTCGCGCCTGCCCGGCGCCTGGGAGATCGCCCGCCGCACCGAGGAATACGCCAAGGGCATGCTGGTTCCCGGCACCCTGTTCGAGGAACTGGGCTGGAACTACATCGGCCCGATCGACGGCCACGACCTGCCGACCCTGATCGCTACCCTGCGCAACATGCGCGACCTCGACGGCCCGCAGTTCCTCCACGTGGTGACGAAGAAGGGCAAGGGCTTCGCCCCGGCGGAGGCCGACCCCATCACCTGGCACGCGATCAGCAAGCTGGAGCCGGTGGACGCCCCGGCCAAGCCGAAGAAGCCCAGCGGGCCGAAGTACTCCAACGTGTTCGGCCAGTGGCTGTGCGACATGGCTGCGGCCGATCCGCGCCTGACCGGCATCACCCCGGCGATGAAGGAAGGCTCGGACCTGGTCGCCTTCAGCGAGCGCTACCCGGAACGCTACTTCGATGTCGCCATCGCCGAGCAGCACGCCGTGACCCTGGCCGCCGGCATGGCCTGCGACGGCCTGAAGCCGGTGGTGGCGATCTACTCGACTTTCCTGCAGCGCGCCTATGACCAGCTGATCCACGATGTCGCGGTGCAAAACCTCGACGTGCTGTTCGCCATCGACCGCGCCGGCCTGGTCGGCGAGGACGGCCCGACCCATGCCGGCAGCTTCGATCTCTCCTACCTGCGTTGCATCCCCGGCATGCTGATCATGACGCCGAGCGACGAGAACGAGATGCGCCGCATGCTTACCACCGGCTATCACTTCGAGGGGCCTGCGGCGGTGCGTTACCCGCGCGGCACCGGGCCCAACGCGCCGCTGGAGCCGGGGCTCGAGCCGCTGGAGATCGGCAAGGCCGTGCTGCGCCGCCAGGGCAGCAAGGTGGCGCTGCTGGTGTTCGGCGTGCAGCTGCCCGAAGCGCTGCAGGTCGGCGAAGCGCTCGACGCCACGGTGATCGACATGCGCTTCGTCAAGCCGCTGGACGAGGCGCTGCTGCGCGAAGTCGCGGCCAGCCACGAGCTGCTGGTGACGATCGAGGAGAACAGCATCATGGGCGGTGCCGGCAGCGCAGTGGCGGAATTTCTCGCCGCCGAGCGAATCGTCATGCCGGTCCTGCACCTCGGGCTGCCGGATCTCTATGTCGAACACGCCAAGCCGAGCGAGATGCTCGCCGAGTGCGGCCTGGATGCCGTCGGCATCGAAGCGGCGGTGCGCCAGCGCCTGGCCGCACTGGACAACGCCTGACGTCGGTTCGGTGGATGGGTGGAGCGTCATCCACCCTACGTCTGACGCGGCCGTAGGGTGGAAAACTGCGAAGCATTTTCCACCAACCTCCGCCTCGACCCTCTCCTCCGCGCATTCAGCGCAACAGCAGATCACCCTCGATCGGCACATAACGCGTCGCCGCACGGATCAACGACTGCGCGGTGAGCCCCGGCACGCCGTAGGCCGTCGCTTCGGCGCCACCGGCCCGCACCCGCTCGAGCAGCAGGTCGAAATCACCGTCACCGGAGGCCAGCACCACCTCATCGACACGTACGGCGGCATCCAGCACGTCGATGGTGATGCCGACGTCCCAGTCACCCTTCGCCGAGCCGTCACTGCGCTGGATGTAGGGCTTGAGCCTGACCGTGAAGCCGAGGTTGCGCAGGATCTGCTGGAACTGCTGCTGGCGCGGATCGCCGCGCTCGATGGCATAGGCATAGGCTTCGACGATCTGCCCGCGGCGGCTGACGTCCGCCCACAGCGCCGCATAGTCGAAATGGCAGCCGTAGGCCTGGCGCACGGTGTAATAGAGGTTTTGCACGTCGGCAAACAGGGCGATCTTCTTCACGGGCACCTCGCGCGGGGCGCCCCAGTATAGGCGATGCGTGTCGCGCCTCGGCCGCTTCGGCTAAAGTGTCGCCCTTCGCTGGCCATGCCCTGCCGCTTACGCATGAACGTATTCACCATCCTGCGCGATGCCTGGTTCTTCTACTCGCGTCACTTCGCCACGATCGCCCGCCTGTGTCTGCCGCTGATCGCCCTGGAAAGTCTCACCCGTCTGGGCGCCGACCACCTGTTCGGCGGTGCGACGATGCCGGCGCAGGACCTGCTGATCGGCCTGCTGTTCTACCCGCTGTATACCGGCGCGCTGGTTCTCTTCATCGACGCGCGCAGCCGCGGCCATGAGCCGGCGCTGCGCGACGTCCTCGCCCGTGCCCTGCCGCTGTGGCCGGCGCTGGCAGTCCTCACGGGGCTGACCACGCTGCTGATCATGCTTGGCGCCTCGCTGTTCGTCCTGCCCGGAATCTGGGTAATGGTGCGCGTGGCCTTTGCCGAATACCTGCTGGTACTGCGCGGCCACACACCGCTTGCGGCGGTGAAGGCGAGTTTCGAGCTGACCCGCGGGCACTTCCTGCTGGTGCTTGGCTGCGTACTGAGCGTCATGCTGCCGCTCTGGCTGCTCGAGGCCTGGCTCGCCAGCCCTGCCGAAGCGAGCGCGGGGGGCCTGTTCGTGAAGCTGCTGCTGGATGCGCTCGTCGGCCTGCTGCAACTGCTGCCCACGGTCATGCTGTTCCGCTGCTTCATGCTCTGTACCGGCCAGGAGCGCAACGACGGCTGATCGCTCCGGCGGGCAATCGGCCAGGGGCTTGCTAGGCTTGTGCTTCCCCACCGAGGACCCGCCGCCATGAGCACGACCAACCCCAGCATCCTGTCGCACATCTCGCTAGGCACCAACCGCTTCGAGGAGGCGGCCGCTTTTTACGACCAGGTCCTTGCGCCCCTCGGCTGCCAACGGATCATGGCGCATCCGGGGGCGATTGCCTGGGGTCGCGAATACCCGGAATTCTGGTTGCAGACGCCAATCGACGGAGCCCCGGCAACGGTGGGCAACGGTACCCACGTCGGCTTCTTCGCCAATGACCGCGCCGCGGTGGATGCCTTCCACCGGGCGGCACTGGCGGCCGGCGCCAGCGACGAGGGCGCGCCGGGGCCCCGTGCCGACTACGGCGAGGCCTATTACGGCTGCTTCGTCCGCGACCTGGACGGCCACAAGATCGAGGCCGCCTACTGGGACATGGGCTGAAGGCTAGGCCTGCACCACCTGCCGACCGGCAAGCAGCCGCGGCAGCAGGAAGCGCTCGTAGAGACGCGGAAAAAGCCGCGCCACCAGCCGCGCCTTCCAGCTCAGGTTGGACAGCACCAGCAGGCGCCGGCGCTTGAGCGCCCCTTGGTAGATGGCTTCGGCCACGTCTTGCGGCGAGGCCAGGCGCCCAAGCGCCAGTGCCGGATGCGGCGCGGTGGAGCCATCGCCGACCAGGACGTTCTTGCGCAGGTCGGTTGCAGTGTAGCCCGGGCAGACCAGCATGACGTTCATGCCGCTGCCGACCAGCTCGCCGCGCAAGGTTTCGAACAGCCCGTGCAGGGCATGCTTGCTGGCGTTGTAAGCGCCGCGGTTGGGTACCGGCGCGTACTGCGACAGCGAGCTGAGCACGATGATCTGTCCCTGCCGCTCGAGCAACGATGGCAGCGCAGCCTGGGTGCAGTGCAGCGCGCCGTAGAAGTTCACCGCCATGACCCGCTCGAACACTGCCAGCCGGGTGTCGGCGATCCGGCTACGGTGAGTGATGCCGGCATTGTTGACGAGGATGTCGATGCCCCCGAAGCGCTCGATCACCAGCGCCAGTGCCTGCTGCACCGCCTGGGGGTCGGCGACGTCGCAACGCAGGCCGAGGGCATCGGCGTTGTGATGGCTGTGCAGATGCTGAACGAGGCTGTCCAGCGCCGCCTGGTCCAGATCGAGGATCGCCAGCCGCGCGCCGGCCTGGGCCATGCGCACCGCGAGCGCGCGACCGATGCCGGCACAACCGCCGGTGATGACGACTACCTTGCGATCGAACACCTTGCTGACGAATACCTTGCGGCGCATGCGGAGCTCTCCGGCCTTTTGCTCTAGAGCATAGTCAGCTACCACCCGCCCCGCCGCGACAAGCGGTGCATGGACAAGCACGGCACGAGTGCGCATCCTGTGCGCCCTCGCCGCCAGGGAAGCGCAACCGTGTATCGAATGCTGCCAATTTTCGTATTGCTGCTGGGTTTGGCCGCCGTCAGTCAGGCGCAGGCCGCAGGACGAACGCTGACGGTGGGGTATTACGATTTTTCGCCCGTGATGTACGGCGATTCGCACGGTGTGACACGTGGCGAGATGGCGGAACTGACCCGTCTGGTGCTGCGCCGTGCCGGTTATCGCCCGCGCTTCCGGCGCCTGCCCAGCGCACGTCTGTATACGGCCCTGAAGAGCGGTAGCGTCGACATCTGGCTCGGCGCACCCGGCAAGCCGGAGCTGCGTGCGCATACGCGCGAGTCCGCGCATAGCCTCGGCCGGGTCGATCTCAATCTGTATCACCGCGCCGACACGCCGACGCCGCGCATTCCCGAGAGCCTGGTCGGCCAGGGTGTGATCGTCATCAATGGCTACAGCTACTGGCCGAGCGTCAATCAGCTGCTCCAGGACCCGGCGCTGGACATCCGCCTGCTGCGCACCGCCACGCACGAGTCGGCACTGGCCATGCTGCGCTATCGCCGCGCGGACTACCTGCTCGACTACCAGCTGCCGGCCGAACAGGCCCGGCGTGACCAGGGCCTCGAGCCGCTGCCGCACTTGGTGCTGCAGCAGGTGCCGATCCATTTCATCGTGTCGCGCCATATCGCCGACAGCGCGGCGGTGCTGGCCGACCTGGACCGCGCCTTTCTCGCACTGCGCGCCGCCGGCCGCCTGCCCAGCCTGCCGGAGGGCAGCCTCAGCGCCGCGGCTTCGCGCGCGCCGTAGGTTCGGCCTGCAGCGGGTCGTCCGGCCAGTAGTGTCAGGTATCAAATTACGTTCCTTCGATTGACACCGCCAAATCGCCCGTAATCCCTACCTATGATGCTATTTCGGCGACTCCCCATTGACCGTCAAACTCACCCCCATTGATTGACAAAAACTGACGCCAATCAAGAGAAGGTTTGACAGGTGTACCAGAGCACGTCAGGTCTTACAGCACAAAATGTTTGACACTGAACATTCGGCCCACTACTCCCGAATGCAATCAAACAGAGTTTGAACCTGCGTCCCTGAGCGCCCGCCATGCCCAGATCTTTTCTTCAGCGCCCCTTGAAAGGGTGACGCACGTCCCCATTTCTCTGTGAACGCCCCCGCAACCTCTTCGCAAGGGAATGCTCACCATCATGACTACTGGGAAGTTGATCGATCGCTTTGAAGGGCCGTCAGGCCGCGCCGTTCTTGAGGAAGTACTGCTTGAGCAGAAGCTGGTACTCGGAAATCAAGACCTAGCACGCCGCCTCGCAGAGGTAGGAACGCTGGAGGAGATCGCTAAGGATGCTGTGCTCATTACCGAGGACGCGGAGGACTCCGAGGTTTATTTCATCATCACAGGGCATTTCCAGGTGAAGGTCCATGATCGTGAAGTCGCAACACGAGGGGGCGGCGATCACGTCGGAGAAATGGCTGCTCTGGTCCCAACAGCGAAGCGCTCTGCTACTGTACTGGCCACCGAGCCCTCGATTGTCTTGAAGGTCAGCGCGGCAGACTTCAAGTCCATTGCGGACGCGTATCCCTCGGTTTGGCGACAGGTCACTCGGCAACTGGTCGATCGACTACACCAGCGAAACGACATGGTGCTTCCTGCCCATCAGTCATCCCACGTATTCATCATTTGCTCGGTCGAGGCACTCCCTATTGCCCGGGCAATCGAGAATAACCTTGAGCACGACAAGTTCTTCGTAAAGACCTGGACACAAGGCGTTTTCCGCGCATCGCAGTACGCCCTTGAAAGCCTCGAAGAGCAACTGGACGAGTGCGATTTTGCCATCGCAATCGCACAGCCGGACGACTCCGTCACAATGCGCGAGGAAACCAAGAATACGCCGCGCGACAACGTCATTTTCGAGCTTGGCCTGTTCGTAGGACGACTTGGCAGGGCACGAACCTTCCTTCTTGAGCCTAGGGGTGACGAGGTACATCTGCCGTCAGATCTGAAAGGGCTGACAACCATCGGATATCGCCTAACGAAAAGTGAAGACCAGCTGCCCTCCAGCCTATCTCCAGCCTGCAATCAGCTACGCACCATTTTCAACAAGCTAGGACCGAAGTAACGGATATCTGTCAACAAGCAAATTTGGCATGCGCTTGCCTACCGCATTGCAGCGCGCCCAATCACCCGAAGGAGTGATCGATGAGCAAGAGCTGGAACCATGATCGCGCTGCAAAACACATAGACCAGAAGATCGCTGATGTTGAGGAAATCACCATCAAGGATTACGTGCGCGACATGTCGTTGGAATCGATTCCTACCAGTACCGCGTACCGCGTGGATGGGGTCCACATGTATGCGGACATCATGAATCTCGAGGACATGCTGAACATCACTGCAGTCGAGGGCACAGAGTGTCACAAGCGCACGCTGCGCTTTCTTGACCAGCACTACCGGGCAGTCAAGCGAATTCTCAACAAGGTTGATGCGCGCCGCGTCGACTTCCACAGTCAGCGGCTGCACTCCCTTTTCACTAAGCCGTACAACACTGAGTCCGGCGCTGAGACCAAGCGTGTTCAACGCGCCGTTGCGACTGCGCAATTGATCATTGACGTGCTTGCAGAGACGGGCGACGACGATGAGCAAATCCCAGCAGCCAAGGTTCGAATTGGCATCGATACCGGCCTAGCTCTTGCTGTAAACAATGGCCGCAGCGGGTACCGCGAACCCTTGTTCCTGGGCGATCCAGCGAACCATGCCGCGAAACTGGCCAGTAATAACAAGGCCAGGGGTATCTATCTGACCAACAATGCTCGTAAGGCCATCGGCCTTGCGGAAAGCGATGAGCCGGAAAAATCTGCCCTAACCGCGATAGAGATCAAGGCATGTCAGGATGCGGCCAAGCTGGATGTCACGTCCGACGAGATCGTCGAGGAGTGGCGTGAGGATCTGAAAAAGAACCCCATTGGCGGTTACCAGTTTTCCCGCCAAACCCCACCCCTGCGTGATATGGACATTTACTCGCTGACTCCGGCCAACTCGAAGCGACAGGAGATGGTGAGCCTCTACGCCGATATTGATGGCTTCACAGCCTACGTGGCCGATCACATCAACGAGAAGACCGACGATGTCGTGCGGACTTTGCATGTCATCCGCTCCGAGCTGGAGCGGGTCGTGACTTCCGACTTCGAAGGGCGCCGGGTGCGCTTCATCGGAGACTGCGTGCAAGCCCTATCCTGTGACGGCACCGCGCATACTACTGACGAAGAGAAGTCAGTATCCGAGGCCACACGGCTAGCAGGTGCACTGCGCAGCAGCTTCAATCTCGCAATTGAGCGGCTGAACGCCGAAGGTATTGAAACCGGCGACCTCGGCCTCGCGATTGGCTTCGATCTGGGCCCAATAGCCGTCACGCGCCTGGGCGCCAAGGGTAATAGAGTTAGGTGCGCTATCGGGCGTAGCGTGATCGAGTCTGAGAAACGCCAATGCGCGTGTTCGGGGGTGGAAACCGCGATCGGGCAAGTAGCTTACGACGCAGCATCGAAAGCTGTGCAGAACCTGTTTGGGAAGAGTCGTAAGACATCACACCTGGACTACAACGAAGCTACCGAAGCCCTGGCAGATGATGGGGACGCATCTGCGAAGCAAGCTCGCTCGGAAGCCTATGCGGGTTCCGCCGCCATCATTCGCGCAGATGAGCGTCAGGTGCAGCCCCACTCCCGCCAGAAAGTAGACGGCAGCCGTTGAGCACAGCGCTCGACCTGATTGCACAGGTCGCCCCAGATTTCGGGGGTACCTGTGTAACATCCGTTCCGCAGACAGCAACGCTTGATCTTCCGATTCGGCTGGTGGACGGGAGAACGCTCCCCTACAAGCTGCATTTACGCCAAGACGGTGAATGGATAGAAGCACGCGAAAGCACACCACATCACTTGCCAGGCTTTTGCCCGGAACGGCACATCAATTATGATGGTACGTTCTGTCTGTTTTACGCGGGCGCCAATCCGCTTCCTGTCTCAGACGAGCCGTCCGCTCGTGCCTGGCTTGAGACAATCTACAAATACCTAAAGCTTCAAGAGCGCGCTCGCACTCTGCGCAGATGGCCGAATGGTTCCGCGTGGGCACACGGCGACGCAGCTCGACATCAACTGCGAGCGCAGAAGGCTGCGAGCGCAATCAGTGGCAAAATCGCTAACGATCTTGCGGTAAATCAGCTAGGGCTCAAGCGCAGAAAGTCCAAAGAGCGACCTATCTTGGATGTGATCTCCGGAACAGTGCCTTTGTTTAGCGTGTGGGAAAAGTCCCGGCGGGTAATCAACCAAAAAAGGCGCTGCTTCTGCGGCCTGTATGGACGCCGCCGTCCTAAACGAATTCGACGCTGCCATGACCATGCAAAGCAGGCTACCGAACTGGCTTTCGCATTGCGGGACTGGGAAGAGGCTGAGCGGCAATATTGGGACTCCATGCACGGCAAGCCTTGCTGTGGTTCCTGCGATAGCTGCCCACTCAGCCCATAAGTCCCGGTGTAATTCGGGCTGGTCCCCAGGCGAGTCGGCATCTGGACTAGCAGCCCGCCGCTCATACCGGGGACGTTTCGTCTGATCAGGCAACTGGCAGGAGCAACAACAGGATCTTAACCCTGAGCAGTCGAAGGCCATGATGACCGGCCGGTACCCCGTTTTTAGTACTTGGCAGAAGTAACGGCCAGGCCACGGGGGCCTACCTCAAGATGCTCCTAAAAGAGAAAATAAATTAATGTACGCCAGGGCTTCCAGCCCCTCCCCTTCGAACATAACATCACGTCACGTTACAAACCTAAGCCAGGTGCCCATGCCTATGAAAACTAGCAATCGCGTTGTGATCGAGGTTGATCCTGCCCAAAAGCAGCAGATCTACGCCGCACTCAAGGCGCGTGGGTTGACCATGCGTGAGTGGTTTCTGCAGCAGGTGAGTCAGGAGCTTTCCATTCCGCAGCCCACCCCACCCTCCAGTCAGTCGAGCAACGATTAAGTATTTCTCAGGGAGTCGAGCAGATGCTCAAGACAGTCAAGCAGGCATGCACATTCAACCCCATCATTCGCGACTACCCAACTAGGCGAAGAGGAAGCCATCAAGCCCTACTGGGTCAATGGCCCTCGCGCGGTCGATCAGGCTGGCTGGAAGAAAATTATCGGGGACAAACCGACCCTGATCATGCTCGATGAGTTGCCGCCCTACCTTGAAAACGCGAGCACTACTGTCATCGGCGGCGGTACGCTGGCTACCGTGAGCACCTACACACTCAGCTGCCTGATGAGCGCCGCTCTGGAGTTACCGCGTTGCTGCATTGTGATTGCCAACCTATCCGGCAGCTATGTGGCTCAGACCAAGGCAATTGCCGAAGCAATCTCTAACCTCCAGCAAGAAGCCAGTCGCCAAGCGAGCACCATCACCCCCGTGCAGTTGGCGGGTACCTGTTCATCCCTAGCGCCTCTCCGCCTTGATGCTGGCAGATTCAGTCTGGCCTCGCGGTTCGACCTACCGAAATATCGGCGGTTACATTGTCCCCAGAGCTTCAGACCCGGCTGTTACCGGCCACGCCTGTCTGGGTAGGGAACGAGTGGTGGAACAGTCGGTTCCGTCGGGCGTTAACCTGCGGAACAGAAACCCATGCGACTTTCAGGTCGCACTGCCGAAATGGTGAGTCGGCCGCGGGAACTGCCCCCGCAGCCGCTCGCAGAACCGTACGTGACACTCTCGCGTCATACGGCTCCCGTTATCCAACCTTGCTGCCCGGTCACTCGCCAGTGATGAAACAGCCGGGGTACCACAGTCCGCATCTTGTCCAGCCATTGGCTAATGCGCCGCTTGCGCCTATGAAGGGCCTTGTATTTTCGTCGGGCCCAGCGTTCAAGCGCGCGGTCAATGTGCTGGAAGATGCCAAGCATGGCTGTCCGATAGAACGAGCCATAGTATTGCCACCACCCCTGTATCACTGGATTGTAGAGCCGAGCCACGTCGACCAGCGTCACGTGGGTTTGGCGATTGAGTCGCCACCTGCGTACCGCTTGCCGCATCCGCTTTAAGGCATCCGCACTCGCTCCCGGAAGGAAGCTCGTGAAGAGCTGGTCTTGTTTGCTGAGCGCCTTCCTCGGCCTAAAGGTGAAGCCGAGGAAGGTAAAGCTCACATGCGGATAACCTGCGCGACGGTTACTGTCCTTGCAGTACACGACTTTCGATTTCTCCGGGTGCATCGTCAAGCCACAGGCAGCCAGCCGTGAAGCAATGGAGCGCATCACGTACTCCGCTTGCTTTCGACTGCGGCAGTGCACCACCGCATCATCGGCGTAGCGGGCAAACGGGCAGTTGGGGCTGGTACGTTGCATCCAGGTGTCGAAGGCATAGTGCATGAACAGATTCATCAGGAGGGGACTGAGCACTCCACCTTGCGGGGTGCCGCGTTCGCGTGGGACGCGCATGCCGTCATCCGTTTCGAACGGCGCAACCAGCCACCGCTCGATGTACAGAAGTATCCAGTCCTCCTTGATGTGCAGGCGCACCGCCTTCATCAGCAACCCATGATTGATCTGATCGAAGGCTGCCTTGATATCAAACTCCACCACCCAGTCGTATCGCCAGCAGCGCTCACGCGTGATCGCCACCGCCTGCTTCGCTGATCGTCCCGGCCGGTACCCATAGGAGTCCGAGTGGAAGATCGAGTCCAGCTCCGGCTCGATGAGAAGCTTGACCACGGTTTGCGCGACACGATCACCAACCGTGGGCACTCCCAGCTTGCGCGTGCCTCCCGATGCCTTGGGAATTTCTACTTGCTTGACCGGAGGCGGGAAGTACGACCCCGACGACATCCGATTCCACAGCTTGTAGAGATTCTTAGACAGATCCCGCTCGAAATCGGCGATGGTTTCATCGTCGATGCCGGCAGCACCGCGGTTGGCCCTGACCTGCTGGTAGGCGTCCCATACCGTGCGTTTCGCTATGTCATAAGGTTTCGCCGAGCTCACGCCACTCATCCCCGGAGGTTGGCAACGCTCGTCGGCCGGATAACGCCGCCCCTTCGCTCCACCTCCATTACAGAGGCTTCATCGCTACTACGGGAAGCTCCGCCCCTCGTTCCAGCATCGGTATTCTTCCTCATGGTGTTGGCCATTTGTCATTTTCCTTCGCATCTGGAACAAGGTTCTCACGTTCCGTACCAAAGCCTGTATGAAGATCATGCCGCCTATACACCGGCTGCCATCGGGTCCGTAAGCAGGTAACGCCCCGACTTGTCCTGAAGCCAGTACTCCACCTCAGTTTCGGCAGCACCTTGGGCATAACGATGCGTCATCGGACGGTTTGCTTTCGCTCATCTTCTCCATACTCACCTGCCATCCTCAGGGATGACTTTTCCTCGGTCGCTCACCACCACACCTTTTGGATGCAGCAGCACCGGGTGGTTTGAAGTCCGCTCCTGCAAGCCGACTTCGGAAGGCCTACTTCCATCTTCGGCACAGCAGCACAGGTCATCTGACCTGTGTTCGTGACACACAATACTGGTTTCCCTTCTTGGTCTGGTGCATTTCCGGGTCGCGCTTGCCGTCCTTGTTCTTGGTCGAACTGGGCGCATTGATCAGCGTTGCATCGACGATGGTGCCCTGGCGCAGCGACAGGCCGCGGTCGCCCAGAGCCATTGATGACAGCGAGGATGCCGGCCGCCAGCTCGTGTTTCTCCAGCAAGCGGCGGAAGTTGAGAATGGTGGTTTCGTCGGGGATGCGCTCCAGGTTCAGCCCGGCAAACTGGCGCAGGATCGTGGTTTCGTACAGCGCTTCCTCCATCGCTGGATCGCTGTAGCCGAACCAGTTCTGCAGCAGATGCACACGCAGCATCGCCATCAACGGGTAGGCCGGACGGCCACCTTCACCCTTCGGATAATGTGGCTCGATCAAAGCAATCAAGCCCTTCCACGGCACCACCCGATCCATCTCGATCAGGAACAACTCCTTGCGGGTTTGCTTGCGCTTGCCAGCGTACTCGGCGTCGGCGAAGGTCATCTGCTTCATCGGGAAACTCGGTGGGTGGAATCCGGGTATTTTGCCAAAATCTGGAAGTCTTCTTCAGAGTTTCCCTAGTGTGCGCTCTCTTGCTTGGATGGCATTACGTTCTGGCCCAACGTTACTGTAGCGAATCCGCAGCAGTATCAATCAAAGCCTCCTGTATCCCGCGTGAAGAAAGACGCTACGTTGCGCCCGTTCTTCCACGGCTTCGCTTGCCGCCCCGCTACGGCAGATTCGAAGTATTCATCGAAATGTCATCCTTTAGAAACAGTGCGTTAACAAGGAATTTCTACCCTTTGCATCGCGAACCGCAATTGTGCGGCCAGCAATATTGCGAAAGGTGATCAAATGACGCCCCATCCGATACAGGACGCCGTGCTGCGGGTCGACCGGTTGAGCGTCGTCTATCCAGGCGGCGTGACAGCCCTACGCGATACCTCGATTGCATTTCGGCGTGGTGAGTTCACCGTGCTGCTTGGTCTCTCGGGCGCAGGCAAGTCGACCTTGCTCCGTAGTCTCAATCGACTCGTCACGCCCACTGGCGGCAGTGTCACCAGCGAACTCGGTGAACTCGGCAGCGGCTCGGCCTTGCGTCAGCATCGTCGGCGTACCGCCATGATCTTTCAGCACCACCAGCTAATCGAACGTCAAAGCGCACTGGCTAATGTGCTTACCGGTCGGCTGGCCTTTCACAACACGCTCCGCTCGCTGTTTCCTCTGCCGCGTGCCGATCAGGAGATTGCGCTCAGTTGCCTCGCTCGGGTCGGTCTGGCAGACAAGGCGCTAAGCCGGGTGGACAAACTGTCCGGTGGCCAGCAGCAGCGGGTAGGCATCGCGCGTGCGCTAGCGCAACAGCCGGCGATCATTCTGGCCGATGAGCCGGTAGCCAGTCTCGACCCGGCCACTTCGGTCCGTGTTCTCGGATTGCTGCGCGACATCTGCAAGGAAGACGGCATCACCGCCATCGTTTCGCTGCATCAACTCGAATATGCCCGCCGCTTCGCCGATCGCGTCGTCGGGCTGGCCGATTCTCAGATCGTTTTCGATGCCGCGCCCTCGGAACTCACCGATGCGCAGCTTGAGCGCATCTATGCAGGCCGCTCTACGACTCAGCCAGCGAATGCTCCGGCTGAACCACCTGTCATGCTCGAACCTTCACTGGAGATGTCCCGATGAAACGCTTATCCGCGCTCTTATTGACTTGCTTGCTGTCCGCTGTTTCAAGTTTGTCCGCCCTAGCGGCCGATG